>JAPLOD010000400.1 GCA_026692735.1 Planctomycetota bacterium
GCCGCAGCCCAGATCGAGCACGCTGGCGCGCGGCGGGATAAGCTGCAGGATCAGGTCGTAATCGAGACGATCGCCGTGGAAGATGCTGGTCGGATCGGTGGTGGTAGCCGTGCCGTTGGGCGTTTCCGGCGTCCGCTGACCGTTGAGGTTGGCCAGGAAGCCCGCGAGCAGCGCGCCGTAGACGGGCAGTTCGTCTTCCAGCAGGAACGCGTCATGCCCGCAGGCGCTCTTGACATTGCAGTAGCTCACCGGCTTGTTGGAGACGAGCAGCGCGTCCACCAGTTCCCTGCTCTGGAACGGCGGGAAGAGCCAGTCACTGGTGAAGCTGAGCACCAGCCAGCGGCAGCGGCTGGGCGCCAGGGCGGCGACGACTTTCCCCGGCGTGCCGCCCAAGTCGAAGAGGTCCATCGCCATAGACAGTGTGATGTAGCTGTTGGCATCGAAACGTTCGACGAACTTGTCGCCCTGGTACGCGAGATAGGAGCCGACGGAGAACTTCTTCTCGAAATCGGTGGGCACGTCGCGCGGCCGCAGGCGGTCGGTGTCGAACTTCTCCGTCATGGCCTCGCGCGAAAGGTACGTGATGTGGCCGAGCATGCGCGCCAGAGCCAGGCCGACGACCGGTCCCGGGCCCTGGCCGTAGTATTGGCCGTCGGCGAAACTCGGGTCGCGCACGATGGCATAGCGGCCCACAACGTCGAAGGCCAGCGCCTGGCTGGTAAGCCGCGCGGAGGTGGCGATGGCGATGGAACCGCGCACACGGTCGGGGTAGCGCGTGGCCCAGGCGAGCGCCTGATGGCCGCCCAGGGATCCGCCAACGACCGCGAGAAGCCGGCTGATGCCCAGATAGTCAACGAGCCTCTTCTGCACCTCGACCATGTCGGCGACGGTAACCATGGGGAAGTCGGCGCCGTAGGGCTTGCCCGTCACCGGGTTCACCGTGTTCGGGCCCGTCGTGCCGCGGCAACCGCCGAGGATATTGGGGCAGATGACGAAGTACCGGTCCGTGTCAATGGCCTTGCCCGGCCCGACGACAACATCCCACCAGCCCGGATCGTCATCCGCGTGGCGGGCCACGTGTGAATCGCCGCTCAAGGCATGGCAGATGAGCACCGCGTTGTCCTTCTGCGGGCTGAGTCTGCCATAGGTCTCATAGGCGACCGTCACCTGGGGCAAGACGCCGCCGCGCTCCAGCGTCAAAGGCTCGTCAATGGTCAGCCTTTGAACGCAGCGCAACGGCCGCGCATTCCTGACACTGTCACTGCTCTCGAACAGACCGTTAGCCATAACCGAACTGAAGGGACAGCCCTCCCTGCCTAATAGCTACTAGCCATTGGCTATTGGCTATTGGATTGTAGCCGCGCGTCGGCACTAGCCAATAGCCATTAGCCAGTAGCCTCGCAGTCTCCTCTATTTCTGCGCGGCATGCAGCGCCTGGTCAAGGTCGGACTTGATGTCTTCCACGTCTTCCAGGCCGACGGACAGGCGGACGAACTCCGGCGTCACACCCGTCTGCGCCTGCTCGGCATCCGTGAGCTGCGAGTGCGTGGTCGAGGCCGGGTGGATGACGAGCGTCTTGGCATCGCCGATGTTGGCCAGATGGCTGGCCAGCTTGACGTTGTTGATGAACTTGATCCCCGCCGCCTTGCCGCCGCGGATGCCAAAGCCGACGATCGCCCCTTGGCCGTGGGGTAGATACTTCATCGCATTGCGGTACTGCGGGTGGCTCGGCAAGCCGGGGTAGCTGACCCACTGCACCGCCGGGTGCTTCTCCAGCCACCGCGCCACGTGAAGAGCGTTCTCACAGTGGCGCGGCATGCGCAGATGCAGCGTCTCGAGGCCCAGCAGGAACAGGAACGCGGCGAAGGGACTCATGCACGCGCCCGTGTCACGCAGCCAGTGCGTGCGAATGTGGATGATGTAGGCGATGTTGCCCATGGGCTTGAGCGCGTCGGCGAAGACGAGGCCGTGGTAGGCGTCGTCCGGCGCGCAGAACTCCGGCCATTTCTGCGCGTCATCCGTCCAGCGGAACCGGCCGCCATCCACAATGGCCCCGCCGATGTGCACGCCGTGACCGCCGATGAACTTGGTCGTCGAATAGACCACGATGTCGGCGCCGTGGTCGAGCGGACGGAAGATCACGGGAGGAGAGACGGTATTGTCCACGATCAGCGGCAGGCCCTGCTTGTGCGCGGCATCCGCCACGACTTTGAAATCCGGGACGTCGTTCTTGGGGTTGCCCACGCTTTCCATGTAGACGCAGCGCGTGTTCCGATCCACGAGCGGCGCGATCGTCTCGGGCCTCAGCGGGTCGAAGAAGCGCACCTCGACACCGAGTTTCTTCAAGGTCTGAGTGAACAGCGTCCACGTGCCGCCGTACAGGTTCGTCGAGGAGACGAAGTTCTGGCCGCTATGGCAGATGGTCAGGATGGCGGCAGTGATCGCCGCCTGCCCGCTGGCGAACGCCAATCCGCCGACGCCGCCGTCCAGGGCCGCGAGGCGTTTTTCCAGCACGTCGTTGGTGGGGTTCATCAGGCGGCTGTAGATGTTGCCAAACTCGCGCAGGCCGAACAGGTTGGCCGCGTGCTCGGTGTCTCTGAAGTTGTACGACGTGGTCGCGTAGATCGGCACCGCGCGGGCCGTGGTTGTGGGATCGGGAACCTGGCCGGCGTGCAGGGCCAGCGTACCGAGGCGGTAGTTACTTGCTTGGTCCGACATGGAAAGTCTCCTTACGTGGCCCTTGCTCCAGGCATCAGCACCAGTTGACAGACGCTCGATCCCCCTTCTCTCCCCGCCACGCTTCAGGAATCCGAGCGCCACCCAATGCCTACTATTCATATCAATTTACTTAGGTATATCCCAAAGTCAAGCTTCTCAACCAAAAAAATGTACGCAGAACAAGGCGGCAGGTTAGACTGTGGTCATTCACCCCTTGGAGGACGCGCTCATGTACCGATACGGGAAAGAGGAGATCGAGGCCGCAACCAAAGTGCTGCGCACGGGCCAGTGGTTCCGCTTCGGCGCGCCCCGCACGCGCCATCTGCGCGAAGCCTACAAGTTCGAGGCGGCGTGGGCGCGGGCGATGGGCGTCAAGCACACGCTGTTCTGCTGCAGCGGGACAGCGGCGCTGCAGTGCGCGTATGCCGGGCTGGAGGTCGGGCCGGGCGACGAGGTCATCATCCCCGGTTTCACGTGGATCGCGTCGGCGTGCGCGCCGCTGGGCATGGGCGCCATTCCCGTCATCGTGGACGTGGACGAATCGCTGATGATGGACCCGGACGCCATCGAGAAGGCGATCACGCCGCGCACGAAGGTCATTGACCCCGTGCACATGTCGGGCCTCATGTGCGACATGGACCGCATCATGAAGATCGCGCGCAAGCACAAACTGCTGGTGGTCGAGGACGCCTGCCAGTGCGACGGCGGGTACTGGAAGGACGGCCGCCGCGCGGGCGCGATCGGACAGGCCGGCGCGTACAGTTTCAACTGGTACAAAGTCATCTCGTGCGGCGACAGCGGCGCGTTTGTGACGAACGACAGGGAGGCCTTTGAGCGCGGCGTGCAGTACCACAACGGCGGCGAGGGACTGCTGCCCGGCGGCCGGAAGCTGAGCATCCCGCCGTTCGCGGGCGGGACGCTGCGCGGCAACGAAATCCTGGCGGCGATCATGCGCGTGCAACTCGGGCGTTTGAGCGGGATCATCCGCGATCTGCATCGTGTGCGCGCCAGAATCAGCCGGCAGATCGAAGGCGCGCCGGGCGTGCGGCAGATTCCGTACAACGGCGGCGACACGGGCACGGGCGCACACCTGGGGCTGCGCTTTGCGGACGAACGCCAGGCGCGGGCGTTCGTCGCGGCGTTCAGGGCGCACGCTGGAGGCAAGGGCGTGTCGGCGTGGCTTCCGATAGACAGCGGGCGGCACGTGTGCTGGAACTGGGAGGCGGTGCTGGCCAAACGCGGCGCGTGGTGCGAAGCGGCGAACCCCTACGAGCACCCCGCCAACGCCGCCTCGCGCGTGAGCTACAGCAAGGAGATGCTGCCGAAGACGCTGGCGATCCTGAAGCGCACGGTGCTGATTGGAATGAACCCCGACTGGACTACGAGACAGGTGGACGGCGTGGCGCGGGCCATCGTGGTTGCGGCTCGGCGCGTTGACGCGGGCCCGGCTGACGGATAGCATCTTCATATTCCGTGGCCAGTGCAGGCATGGTGAAGTGACGGCGCAATAAGGGGGGAGCTATGAGCAAGGGGACGCCTTGTCGCGGTCTGACCGTAACGTGTCTGGTTGGGTTGCTTAGCGCGGCGCGTCTGATCTGCGGACAGGACGCTGACGTGAGACCCGTGACGGCAGATGCTCCGGAACTCAAGCATACTCTGACGTATGTTTTTGAGCTAACGCCCGCGTCCAAAGCCTATTCGAATGCGGCAGGAAAAGGTCAGCTTGTCCCTGTAAGGGATATAGTCTTTGCAAAGGACCTCGTGCCCATTTCCCGGCCCGGTTTTGAAGCTCTCTTAGCCAAGGATAACAGTCCAAAGCCTAATCCCATGAAGGAAACGGATAAGGATATCGAGAAGCGGGCTGGTGAGGTATTTGAGACGCATCGTGTAGGCCTAACGACGATCGTAAAGAAGATGAACAACGGTATCGTTAACATCGGCTTGGGTCTGGCGGTATCGCCTGAACTGGTCCTTACATCCTATGGGAATGTGCAATACACCTATGAGGATGGAGGGAAGTTCCAGCAGGTTGAGTTCTCGGAGAAGGGTGAGCACAAACTCAATCAGATCGAGCTTGTTGCGCACTCCAAAGGGAACAACCTCGCATTGCTCCGCACAAAAACGCCGAGGCCTGCGGTAAGAACTCCCAGGGTCTCAGACGGCCTGTATCTGGGAGAGAGAATATACGTGCTCTACAGGGAATTCCCGGAGGTGAACCTGGGCGATGCCGCGCCGAAACAACTGGTCAAGGTAAAATATGACGCGAAGTTTCCATGGCCAACGAAGATGGAAATCGGTGTCACAGACGACGCATTCAGTTTTTCGTCGCTCCTTCATTCCGTGTGCGTCGGCTATGCAACGGGCAATCTCGGCAAAGAGGGGAAGCTTCAGATTGCCCCCTTAGCGGAATACTCGGTTGCTGGCTCGAACGGCTATATGGTTCTGGCAAGGAAGGGAGGCATACTCATCGGAGCACCCATCGCGGATTCCAGGGGGTGCCTTTGCGGGTTCCTGGCAAGCCATTCAGACGGCAACTTCGACATGTCTCCAAGCCCACTGGTGCTACGGGAATTCCTGAGACAATACCAGGTTGAGGCGAGCAAGAAAACGGCCAAGTGACTTGGTCGCTGTTACCGGTACGCGTCCTTCCGCGCCTCGGCGCCGCCGGTCTTCGACTCCTCCTTGTCCTGAACCCACAGTTTGCGCCCGAACGCTCCCGCGATGGAAAGAAGGAGGCACTGGCAGACCGCCGCGAGGATCATGAACCACAGCGGCACGGGCTTCTTGAACCCGCCGGTGAGGAGAAGAAACAGGAGCAGCGAGAGCGACGCCGAGCCGTATTGCAGGAAACGCCACGTGCGCGTGCCCGAACGGCTCAACGCCACGTGCGCCGCGGCGCCCACCAGCGGAAGCCAGTGGACCTGAAACGCGAGCCCAACTGCGGGCGCGCCGTACCAGAGCCCCATGTGAAGGTACACGAAAGCCTTGACGCATCCCGGCGGCTCCTTGTTACGCAGGAACACTGAGTAGAAGAAGACCGGCCCGACGCCATGACTGGCGGTGAACAGAAGCATGAGCCCGAGCGCGGCCGGCAACGGCATTTCCCGCGGCTCGGTGGCTTCCACTGGCACGTCCGTCAGCATGCGGATGCCGACCAGGGCAAGCCCGTAAAGGACGAACACAACGACGAAGGCTTCGAGAAACGCCTTCAGCTTGCCGCCGCCGTGTGGCGAGCCAGTAGATCGTTCCGCTCGCTTCCGGGAGTCGTGTTCCATTGGACCGCGCCCGCCGCCCTGTCCAGCTTTGGGTGGATCACTTCTGCGTCTTACGGTGTGCGTCTCGCGAGGCCGCGCGGCAATCCCCGGTCCCCCAACGTTCGACGAACCGGCCGCGCCTGGCCCTCGCGTCCGCCACCGACCGTCTGAGACTTCGGTTCAGTTCCCTGTTTGCTCGAATCCCCGCCATCTCCTGCTCATCCGCATCATGCGGTCGTCTGCAGCGCGTTGACGAGCTCGCGGCCGGACATTGGCGGCGGAAGCGGCTTGCCGTCCTGTTCATAGAGCTGGATGGTCTCCTCGATGATTTCGCAGAGCTCGGCAAAGACGCGTTTGGCACTCGAGCCGTGGCAGCCCCCATAGAACAACTCGGGGCAACTGCCGATGAAGCACTTGTCCTCGTCAGACCACTCAACCAGCTTGACGTACCTGTCGCCCTTGCTCATCGCCTGGACTCCTCAATGGCGCGCCGGACCGACCTTTCCTGGTAGCGCAGCGCGTCATCACCCGCGTGCCCCGAAACCGTGACTGGCCTTCGAACTCTGGGATGGACGTAGTTCCTGTGACTGCCCTTGCCACCCCTATTGCCAAATCCGGCCTGCTCCAGGTCCCGTACCAGGTCGCGCACCTTTCGCGGCACTCATCCCCCCTTCGTCGTGGCCCCCGTACGACTGACTTCCGTTTCCGCTCCCCACACGGCCAATCTAGCCAGGATTCATCCCGGGTCAATGCCCATTGGCGGCCCAGTGTGTCCCAGTTCGCGAGACCCCGTGGCGCTGATACGCGACTGCCAGCCAGCGCCGCGTTCAGCGGCACGCGTCTTTCCGCGCCTCGACGCCGCAGGTCTTAGACTCCTCCTTGTCCTGCACCCACAGTTTACGCCCGAACGCTCCCGCGACGGAAAGAAGCAGGCACTGGCAGACCGCCGCCAGGATCATGAACCACAGCGGCACGGGCTGCTTGAACCCGCCGAGGAGAAGCAGAAACAGGAGCAGCGAGAGCGACGCCGAGCCGTATTGCAGGAAACGCCACGCGCGCGTGCCCGAACGGCTCAGCGCCACGTGCGCAGCCGCGCCTACCAGCGGAAGCCAATGGACCTGAAGCGCGAGCGCGGCAGCGGGCGCGCCGTACCAGAGCCCCATGTGAAGGTACACGAAAGCCTTGCCGCATCCCGGTACCTCCTTGTTACGCAGGAACACGGAGTAGAAGAAGACGGGCACGACGCCATGAGTGGCGGTGAACAGAAGCATGATTCCGAGGGCGGCGGGCAACGGCACTTCCGGCGGCTCGGTGGCTTCCAGCGGCACGTCCGTCAGCATGCGGATGCCGACCAGGGCAAGCCCGTAAAGGATAAACACAACGCCGAAGGCCTCGAAAAACGCCTTCAGCTTGCCGCCGCCGTGTGGCGATCCGGCAGATGCTCGCGCGCGCTTCGGGGGATCGTGTCCCATGGGCTGACACCCGCCACTCGTGAACCGTGCGGCGCCCCGGCGGCTCGCCGGACGGCCCGGCGGACCGCACTCAGTCACCTGCTCGGCGCCCGACCGGCCAACTGCCCGCATGCGGCCAGCACGTCGCCGCCGCGCGAATGCCGCAGCGTGTTGAACACACCGAACTCGTACAGCCACTGGCGGAACGCGGCGAGCTTCTCGGGGCTCGTGCGCCGGAAGCGGCAGCCGGGGTACGGGTTGAACTCGAGCAGGTTGAGCTTCGCCGGCAGGCCCTTGAGCCACTCGGCAAGCCGCCGAGCATCGTCGCGCGTGCCGTTCAGGCCGTCCAGCAGCAGGTAGGCGACAGTCACGCTCTCTCGGTTGCGCCAGGGAATGGAGAGCAGAATCTCCCGCAGCGCGGCGAGATTCCAGCGCCGCGAGAGCGGCGCAAGCTGCCCGCGCAGTTCATCAGTCGTGGCGTGGAGACTGACCGCCAGCGACGCCACGCCCTGTTCCCAGAAGGAGCAGATGCGGTCCCCCACGCCCGCGGTGCTCACCACGATGTGTCGCCGCGACAGCCCGGCGCCAAGGTCCTCATTGAGAACGCGGCACGCCTGCACCACACTGGCGAGATTGTGGAGCGGCTCGCCCATGCCCATGAAGACGACGTTGGTAATTCGCGATTTTTGATTTGCGACTTGCGATTGCCCGGGAGCCGCCAGGATCTCGTTAGCGATCCGGTATTGCTCGATGATCTCCCATGCGTCCAGGTTGCGTGTCAGGCCCATCGTTCCCGTATGGCAGAAGGCGCAACCGGCGGCGCAGCCGATCTGGCTCGAGACGCACAGCGTCGTACGGCGATTGGCGGGGATGACGACTGCCTCGAGCATGTGACCGTCGAGCGTCTTCAACCGCAGTTTCGTCGTGCCGTCCTGCGCACGGTGGACCGCGTCCAGGCTCAACCGCGGCAGCGGAGGCCATGACCGAAGAAACTTCCGGCACTTGTCGCTGATCGCCGGCATGCGCTCGGGTTCAAGAATGCCGTGGCGATGGAGCGCTTGGAATGCGAGGCGGGCCTGGTGAGCGGGAACGCCGTGCCGAGCGAACAGGCGCTGCAGATCACTGAGCGGGAAACCGTGGAGAGCAGTCGGTTCCGGCATCGCTACCTGCCTTTCCACGGCGGCTTCAGTCTCAGCAGTTTCAGTTTCTCTTCGCACTCCGCGCGTTCGTGCTGGCGCTTGCCCGCGTTGTCCCTCAGGCCATGCCTGTGGCCAGACCGATGTACGCCAGCGAGAGCTCAGGGCTGTCGTGGCAGGTGCTCAGCACCTCGGCCGCCAGCTCCGGCGCCGAACCCCACGCGATGCTGTACGCCAGCCGCTCGACGCATTCCATCCGGTCGCCGGGCTGGCGCACCTGGCGCCAC
This sequence comes from Planctomycetota bacterium, assembly GCA_026692735.1. Classification (GTDB taxonomy): domain Bacteria; phylum Planctomycetota; class SZUA-567; order H5-PLA8; family H5-PLA8; genus JAPLOD01. The sequence goes on from JAPLOD010000400.1 coordinate 8,847, forward strand.
ACCATCAGCGCGCGGCGCAGCAACTCGATGAACGCGATGCTGGGCTGGTAGGTCACCATGATCGTCCGGGTGGCAACCTGGCGGGCGCTTTGCGCGGTTTCCTGCACCTGGGCGAGCTGCAGCATGCTGCGCAGGCGCTCGGCGGGGTCGTCCATCAGGTCCATCAGGGTGAAGGCTTCCGTGACCAGCGGGCTGCCCAGTTCCTGGAAGCCGGCGTTGAGCAGCGGTTCGGCGGCGCTCACCAGCGCCTGGAAGCGGGCGCGCGCGCCGACCAGGTCAGAGACGTTGCGGCTGACCTCGGCCACACGGAACTGGGCCCGGCCGGTCTCGGCGCGCAAGGCCCACGCGGCGGCCAGCAGGCCCTGGATGGCGATGCGGTCCGGCGGGGCGGAGATGTTCTTCAGGATTTCCTCGGCCGCGACCATGTCTCCGCTGTACACCCGCGCCACGGCCAGCGCCCGCATGGCCTGGGCCTTGGGCAGGGCAAAGCCGATGCGGGCAATCACGCGCTCGGCCTCCACGCTGCGCCCGGTCTTGGCCAGCGCCTGCGCGACCTGGGAGAACGTCTGGGCCAGCGTCCACGCGTCCTCAATCAGCGCCGCGCTGGCCATGCTGTCTTCGACCAGCCCCGCTTCGGCCTGGGCCTGCGCCACCACGCCGACCGCCTGTTCCCAGTTGGCGCGGGCGGCTTTGGGCCCCGGGAGGCTGGCGGCGGTCATCATGATGGTGCGCATGTCCGAGCTGCCGCGCCGCATGGCGCGAGCCGAGGTGCGCCGGCTGGGGGGCTGTATGGGCACGCCCTTGGTGTTGGCGTCACTGAACGCATTGAGCGCGTTGTGGAAGGCGGTCGCCGCGCCGCCGAGGTCGCCGTAGGCGGTCAGGGCGCGGCCGGCTTCGACCTGTGCGTGGCCGCGCTCGCTGGGATCGGTAAGGCTGTTGGCGGCGAGGCAGGCGCGGTCAAGGTACGGCCGCAGACCTTCATGCAGGCCGTTCTGGATCGCGGCCGTGACCGCTTGCGCCAGGCCGACGACGCGCGCCTCCATCCTGCGGGAGCCGTCGTCCAGCACGAGGAGGGCGTTCTGCATGTCGCCGCTTTGCGCATAGGCGATCCCCAGCCGCTCCATCAACGCCTGGCGCAGGTCCCCTTCCGGGAGCGCCATGACCTTGGTGCGGGCCACGCCCAGCCACGCGGCGATCAGGCGCTGCGGCAACCGCGCGCGCGCCTGCTCGATCCGGGCGTCGGAGGGCCGCGCACTGGCCAGCCGAGCCAGCGCTTTGTCGGCGGCTTCCCAATCGCCGGCCGTGGCCGCGGTGCTGGCGCCCTCGAGCTGCTCCTCGAAGTCCATCTCGCGCTTGCAGCCCTGGATGCGCGCAGTGACCGTTTCGGCGCGGTCGGCCAGGGGCATGGCCTCTTCCCAGAGTTTCAGGGCGGCCTGCCACTCCCGTCGCGACTCCGCCTCCTCGGCGGCCTTGGACACCTGCACGTACTGGCTCCGGCGCTCCTCGGTGGCGTCAAGGGGACCCGCGGACGCCGGCGGCGCCGGCTGTTCGAGGACCGCGGCGGGCGCCGGGGGATGGTCTTTGTCATCGGGCGGGGGCGGCGGCGCATCGTAGACGCTGGCGGCGATACGGGGGCCGGACTTGCGCGCCGGGGGGTTCTCTTCGAACGGGAGCGACGGGCGCGGCCCCGACTTCTTGGCCGGCAACACCAGGATATCGTCGCCGACCAGCTTCCTCTCCACCGCGCGTCTCACGATGAGCGCCAGTTCGCCCGCGGTGTTAGGCCGTTCGCGGGGCAGCTTGGCCATGAGCCACAGGGCCAACCGGTCCATCACGGGGTACTGCGCCAAGGCGGGGTTGAACTGAGACGGCGGCGGCGGAGCCACGTGCAGATGCTGGTACAGCCAGCCTTCCATCGTCTCCGATTCGAACGGCAGACGGCCGCACAGCATCTCGAACAGGACGACGCCCATGGAGTAGATGTCGGCGCGGCCATCCACGGCGCTGCCCGCGACCTGTTCCGGCGACATGTAGGCCGGCGTGCCCACCAGCAGGCCCGCCGTGTCCAGGCTGATGCTCTTCAGGTCCGACTGGCCGCCCATGATCTTGGCCAGCCCGAGATCCAGGATCTTGACGCGCGGCGCGCCGCGGTGGTCTTTCACAATCATGACATTGGAGGGCTTCATGTCGCGGTGCACCAGTCCGGACGCGTGAGCTTCCTCCAGCCCCTCGCACATCTGGCACAACAGGTCACAGGCCCTGAACGGTTCGATGACCTTCTCCTGCCGCAGCAGATTGCGCAGGTCCTGGCCTTCCAGGTATTCCATGACCAGGAACGGGTGACCATCGGGGCTGACGCCGAAGTTCAGCACCGTCGCCACATTGGGATGGTTCACGATGGCCTGGGCGCGCGCCTCGCGCATAAAACGGCGTTCGCCCGCGGGATCGGAACGGTACCGGTCGGTCATGATCTTGATCGCGACCGGCCGCTCGAGCGCGCGGTCCAGACACTGGTACACAGTGCCCATGCCGCCCTGCCCCAGTTTCCTCAAGGGCTGGTAACGCTCGGGCAGGAAGTGCGCGACCTCACTGACGTCCGTCTGCGTTTCCGTCGTCGGTGGCACAGCGGGCAGCGGCTGGTCCGTGCGCGGACCGATCCCGCTGTCGAGCGCGCCCTTGAGGGGCTCCACGCGGCGCCCGCAGCCGGGGCAGAACTGCGCGTCGAACGGCAGCCGCTCGCCACACGCGGGACACGCCGGCGGGGTGCTCGGCCGGCTGTGGTGAGACGCAACATTCACCGCTGATCCCTTCTCATCTTCAGTCCAGACGCATCCACGCGCGTGCCGCGGGCGCGTACGATATGGGACAGGGGCGAGTGGCGCATAGGCGTGCGGCTCCTTCAGGACCGTTCCAGGATCACCTGCGCCAAAGCCAGCCCTTCGCTGTGCGTAATGGTAACGTGACAGACCGCGGCTTCCAAGTGCCGTGCCCGCACAGCCGCTTGCCCGTGAAGGATCAACACGGGCTTGCCGTGCTCATCGGGCAGGATCTCCACGTCGCGCCATCGTACGCCCGAAGCCAGCCCGGTTCCCAGCGCCTTCAGGGCGGCCTCCTTGGCCGCCCACCGGCCCGCAAGCCGTTCGCTGGGATCGGCGTGCTGCAAAACGTAGGCCTGCTCGGCAGGCGTCAGGACGCGCTTCAGGAACCGCTCGCGATGGCGCGCATACACGCCTTTGATGCGCTCGACCTGAACCAGATCAATGCCGATGCCGACGATCATGACAGCAGTCCCGAGTGCTCACGGCTGAGCGCTGCGCAGTGGGCGTTCAGCCCTTCTCCAGATACGTCTTCACGTCTTTCTCGGTGAGCGGCCCGGCGACGCGCAGCGCGCCGGCAATGACAGCCAGGTCCACGCCCGCCTCCTTGGCCAGTCGCCGCGCTGCCGGCGTCGCGCGCACGCCGCCGACGCCCACGGGCGAGACGCCCGTGGTACCACGAACGTCCCGTTCGTGGGCGCCTGGCGGGGCGAGCGCCGTCGTCGCGCTGCGATGCGCCGCGACGACGGCTTCATTCCGGGCCTCGAGGTCCGCCGGCACCGGCTCGCCGGGCACGCCCAGCACGCACATGATGTAGCCGACCGGCAGAACGGCTCGTCCCGGCGCCAGTATCTTCAGGACCGTGCCGGCAACGGGAGCAGGCATGTCAACGGTGGCCTTGTCGGTGATGATGACGCACAGCCCCTGGTCCTTGGCGACGGTGTCACCCTCCTTCACCAGCCAGCGGTCCAGCGTGGCCTCGACCAGGTTCTCATTGGCTTTGGGCAGTTCAACGTTCGTCATTGGTCCGGTGCAGGTGGTCTCCAGTCGGCAGCCCTCTTCGTGTGAGTCAGGAAGCGTTCCGCCGCATGCAGGAAGAGCTTCCGCGCTTGCGGCAGGGGGACATCGAGCTCACAGGCCGCTGCCTGCTTGTGCCCGCCGCCGCCAAACTGCCGCGCCAGCGCGCCGACGTCAAGGTGCGGAGCGGCGCGCATGCTCACTTTAGTCCGTTTGCCGCGGTTTATCGCGTAGAAAAACAGCGCCAACTCCACGCCGGCCAGAGCGCGGGGGATGGACGCCATCTCGTCCGTGTCTTCCGGTCCCGTGCCCGTGGCGGCAAAGTCCTCGTGGCGCAGCGAGATGCAGGCAATCCGGCCTCCGGCCGTGGACCGCAGGCTGGCCCGCGCTCGCGCATCCAGCTTCAGCTCGTTCCACGACTTATTCAGATAGACACGCCGCCAGACGGCTTCCGGAGCAACGCCGCGTTCCAGAAGGTCGGCGGCCATACGCAGCACACGTGGGGAGGTATTGGAGTACGCGAACTGCCCCGTGTCCGTCATGATGGCGACATACAGCGCCCGCAGAGCGGCCGGCGGCACGGGCCAAGCGCAGCATGCGGCAAGGCGCCAGACGAGCTCGCCCGTCGCGGCTGCGTGCGTGTCCACCCAGTTGATGTCGCCGAACTGCAGGTTGCCGGGATGATGGTCAAGATTGATGACGCGCGCGGCACTGCGTTGGAGCGGCGGATGCACACCGCCCAGACGCGGCAACCCCGTGGCGTCGAGCACGAACGCCAAGTCCGCCACGAGCTTCTCATCCCGGCGCACGACGCGCACCGGGAGGCGCCCCGTGCGGCCCTCGCGTCCGCGGCCTCCGGACGGCTCCAGTAGAAAGCGGTATTTCTCCGGCGCGGGGTCCGCGAGCACCACTTCCGCCCGGAAGCCCGCCGCGCACAGGATCGAACACAAGGCCACTTCGCTGCCGATGCAGTCGCCATCCGGACGTGCGTGGCCGGTGACGATGATGCGGGACGCCGCACCAACCGCGCGTCGGATGCGTGTTGCGACAAACCGGTCAGCAGCGGGTCTGGGGGCCAGGGACGGTCCCCATTTCCCGCGTGCTGCGGTCAGTCCTGAACACCCCTTGCCTCTGCGCACCGCTCTTGCTCTCCCCACCGGGCAACCCAAACTAGCCGGGCCGGTGCGAATTGCGAGAAAAGAGTCGTTGTATAACGCTTGACACGACCCTTTCCTGGCGTTTACAACTTGGCAGGGAACGCGGCCTCGGGCTCGTCGTGCGCGGGTGGGCGATCGAACGTTCTCCGCATCGTGCAACGCGCGGCACAGGAAGTTCGGATACCATGGGTCTCAAAGGCAATCTCTCTACCGTGAACCTGGCGACTGTCTTCCAGGGACTCGCACGGGAAAGCTCCACCGGCCTCCTGCGCATCCAGGCGCCGGAAGGCATGCGCTTCGTCGAGCTGCAGGACGGCGCGATCTCCATCGCGGGGCGGTCCGCCGGCCGCATCATGCTGGGTGACCTGCTGCTCTCGCGCGGCCTGATTGACGACGCCGGCCTGGCGGAAGGGCTGCGCCTGCAGAAGGAATCCGGCAAGATGCTGGGCCAGGTGCTGCTCGAGAGCGGCCTGCTGACGATAGAGCAGCTCGAGGACGCGCTGCGCTTCCAGATTGAAGAGGAAGTGTGCGAGCTATTCATGCTGCACGAGGGCGAGTTCGACTTCCTGGAAGGGGCGGGGCTGGGAGCCCACATCGCGCCCGGCGGAGGCCTGGTGCGGCTGAAGCTGGACCTTAACGCGCTGCTGGTGGAGGCTTCCCGCCGCGCGGAGGAATGGAAGGCCATCGAGCAACGCATTCCGAAGCAGTCTTTCCTGTTCCAGCTCGCCGCCGAAGGGA
>JAPLOD010000401.1 GCA_026692735.1 Planctomycetota bacterium
GCCGGCCGCGCCGCCGCTGCCGCAGCCGCCAGTGTCGTTGCGGCTTACGAACGTCTCCGCGCCCCTGGATTGCACGAACACCGACACCGGCACCTCTCCTCCCGCCGTACCGGCGCCGATGGCTCTCCGTCCGCAGCGGCCGCCCACCTCGCCCGCCGGTGCGCGCGGTCCCGCGGCCACGTCCGGACTGAGGCTGGCCAGCCGCCGTCCGTAGCAATCCGCTGCCGCGAAGTTTTCCAGAAAGTTCAGTGTTCCCCGCGTGCAAAGGCGTCTCAGTTACATATGATGTGAGCCTTGTCGGAGAGCGAGGAATGCCGTTCCGGTCGCTGTCTTTTCCCCTTGTTGCGGGCGTCGCGCTGGCCTGTGTGGCGCGCTGTGCCCTAAGCGGCGCCGCCCAAAGCGACCCTGCGCCAGACTACGCCCCCGACGCGGAAATCGAGCAGACCATACAGCAGCTCACGTTGCCGGACAAGCTTGGCGCGCAGAACGCCTGGGAGCGCCTCGCCGGATTGGGTGGCGCAGCCGAGCGCGCTTTGCAGTGGCATCTGTTCCGTGAACGCGACCTCTCCGCCAAGGTGCGGTGGGCGGAATTCCTCTCGCGCCTTGGTCGCGGCAAGGTCGGCTACCGGGTGACCGTCGAACTGCAGCCGGACGGGTCGGGACTGCTCAGCCTGTGGTCCGACCGCGTGCTCCTGGCCGAATGCGCGAAGCGCTTCGACCGGCTGCAAGGCAAACGGGAGCGTTCCTTCAGCGAGGAGGAGTTGCGGCGGAACGTGTACAGCAAGGTTGAGCTGTTCGACTGTCTGAACGACGGCGTCAAGCCCCAGGAAGCACGGGTGGAGTCCCGCGACGACGCGGTGGAGGCATACGGCCTGTTGTCGTTCAAGAACTTTGACGCGCTTGCCGCGTTTGCCGAGAAGCTCGACACCGGCGGCTACTACATGCTGGGTGGTACTACTCTCGCGGATTCCGCCAACGCGATCCGGACGTACCGCTTCAGGAAAGCGCGGGAGGGACTGCGGGAGCAGCATGAGCGGAACATGCTCCTCTTCTACAACGTGCAATGGGAATTCGTGCTGGATTTCAAGGGCGCGATCAGGAACAGCAACGCCCCGAAAACTGACGGCAGCAGACTCGTCTGGACCTTCAACTGTCTCCAGATGGTTTCCGGACAGGTCCTGATCGAGGCGAGCTTCGACGCCAAGGGCCTCGCGCCGCGCCCGCAGGCAAGAGAGGACCGGGCCCTGCCCGTGCCGGCCGTGGCACAGGCCAACCAGCCTATCGCCATCGTGCGGCAGGACACTGTCAGGGCCAGGGCCTACAAAGGGGCGCCCGGTGAGAAGCTGGTCTACAAGACGTTGCGTGAGCGGGGCGAGTTGGTCGAGCTGGACGGCCGCGACAGCATGCCCAAGGGCCCTGACCTGCAATACCACTGGACGCAGACCTATGGCGCCGACCTTGACATTTCCGCCGCGGACCTGGCCAAGGATCGCCTGTGCCTGATCGTGAAGCAACCAGGAGAGTATCGCTTTGAACTGGTGACGTCGGCGAGCGGCATCTACAGCAAGCCGGTCGAAGTGAAAGTGACTGTTGAGGACGATCGGCCTGCGGCGGCCGCGGCTGCCGGTTCCGGCGGCAAGCGGCCGGAGCCCGGCTCTCAGACGGAGAGCGCCGCCCCGAAAGCGACCGCTCAGACGCCGCCGGGGACGACGCCGGGCGACGAGCAGAAGACCCAAACGCCGGCGCTTGCCGCCACGCCTCCGAAACCTGACCCGGCCAAGGCGAAGGAACTCCACGCGCAGGCCGTACAGCTTATGAAGTGCTTCAAGTATACTGACGCCAGGAAGCTCCTGCACGAGGCGGTGGCCCTGGATCCGGCGAACCGTGCGTGCCAGTTCGACCTCGGCGTGGCGCTGATGGAGTGCGGCGAACTGCCGGCGGCGATCACGCGGTTCGAGGACATCGCGGTGAGCAAGAACGATGCGCACGCCTGGATGAACATCGGTCATTGCCACTCGCGCGCCGGGGACCTGGCCGGGGCGGGGCAGTGGTACCGCCGGGGGGCCGAGATCGCCGGGGGGAAAGTGATGTGGGAGCCGCACTGGCAACTGGCGAACAACGCTCTGGCAAAGAAGGATTTCAAGGGCGCCTTGGAACTGCTCGAGAGGGTGGAGAAGGACGCCGCGGCTGCAAAGGTTCAAGACTGCCGCCTGCTCCGCGACCTGGCGCGAGCATTGCACGGCTGCAAGAGGGATGAGGAGGCCATGCAGAGACTGGTGGCTCTGCAGGAAATGGGCTATACGCCTGAGCCGCAGTTTGTCGCCGAGGTCAGACAGGCGGCCGAGGCCAGTCGCGCTGCCAAGGCTGTCGCGTCTGCTGGGGCCGAGGCGGCGCAGGCGCCCGGACAGAAGACGGAAGACAAAGGACAGAAGGTCGAGACCAAAGACCAGAAGCCTGTGGAGCCGCCGCCCGCGACAGTGGCGACGAAGACCAGCGACCAGAAACCTGAGCCCGCTACTCAGAAGCCGGAAGCGAAGAAGCCTGTGGAGTCGCCGCCCGCGACCGTGGCGACGAAGACCGGCGACCAGAAGCCCGAACCCGCTACTCAGAAGCCGGAAGCGAAGAAGCCCGTCGAGCCGCCGCCCGCGACAGTGGCGACGAAGACCGGCGACCAGAAACCGGAGCCCGCTACTCAGAAGCCGGAAGCGAAGAAGCCCGGCGAGCCGCCGCCTGCGACAGTGGCGACGAAGACCGGCGAGCAGAAACCTGAGCCAGCCACTCAGTAGCCGGAAGCGATGAAGCCCGTCGAGGCGCATGTGACCGTCGCTGCGGCGACGATCAGCAACGTGACCGTCGCTGCGGCGACGATCAGCAACGAGAAGGTTGAGATACAGAGTCGGAAGACGGAAGACAAGACAAAGAAGCCAGGCACCGAAAATCCAAAGCCAGAGCCGAAGGCGCGGAAGCCTGTCGAGGACCCGAATAAGCCTGCGGATGTCGTGGACCTTGCGAACCTGGACCTGACCGCTCCACCGAAGACTGCGAACCCCCATTCGAGCGACGCCAAGCCACCGGCGCCCGATGTGAAAGGCCCGGCCGCTGTTGCGCCTGTGGGGAAGAAGGCCGAGGAAAGAAGCCAGAAGACGGAAGTCCGCAGCCCAAAGCCGGAGGAGAAGGGACCGAAGACCGAGGCCAAGACTCAGACAACTGAAGCCAAGAGCCCGAAGGCGGAAGACAAAGGCCCGAAGACGGAGCCCAAGGACCAGAAACCCGTCGAGACGGCCGAGGCGCAACGGCCGGCTGAGCAGCCGAAGGCCGCGCCCAAGAAGACGGAGGCCAAGCCCCCGCCGCCGAAGAGGGTCCTGCCGCCGGTGCCCGACGACTTCGATCAGGCTCTGTCCGCCGGCAAACGCGCCATGGCGGAAGGCGTGCGGCTCATGGCGCTCAACACTCCGGAGAGCAAGCAGCAGGCCGCGTGTTCCTTCGAGGAAGCTGAAGCCATGCTGCAAGGCGCGTGGGCCCGGAAGTCCGGCGATGACACCGTGATGGCCGCGTTCAAAGACCTGTGCAAGCACGTCGGCGTGATCGGGATTGTGCGGAATCCTTTCATCAAGTCGAAGGTCCGCGGCCTGGTGGTTCTGAACGCGGAACCGAGTTTTTCGAGCGGCGGCAAGAAACTGTACTATTCATGGCAGCAGAAAGCGGGCGAGGAGCTGAACCTGCGCCCGGAAGACATGTTCCAGAAGGTGGTTGGCGTTCGCATCTACAAGCCGGGGGTCTACAAGTTCGAGCTGGCGGTCAGCGATGGCGGCCTGGGCAGCAGCCCGGTGACCGTGACCGTCGAAGTCACTGAATGAGTTGTCCGGCCCGTTACCCCTTGCGCCTGCGAGAACCCCATGCCGTACAAAGCCGTTCTGTTCGACCTCGATGGCACGCTTCTGGACACGCTCGAAGACCTCGCCGATTCGACGAATGCCGTTCTGGCGCGCCACGGCCTGCCTGTGCACGCCATGTCGGCCTACAAGTATTTCGTGGGCGATGGCGTCGAGAGTCTGTGCCGCCGCACGCTGCCGGCGGACCGGCTCGACGCGGCGTTCGTCGCGCAGTGCGTTGCGGCTGTGCGCGAGGAATACGGTCGGCGCTGGCACGCGAAGACTCATTTCTATGCCGGCGTTCCCGAGCTGCTGGACGCGCTGGTGGCCCGCGGCGTGAAGATGGCCGTCCTATCGAACAAGCCCGATGATCTGACCAAGCTCACGGTCCAGCACTTCCTGCCGCGCTGGCGCTTCGATGCCGTCTGCGGAGCGCGGCCGGGCAGGGGGCGGAAGCCCGATCCCGCTGCTGCCGTCGAGATCGCCGCGCAGTTGGCCGTGCCGCCCGCGGAATTCCTGTACCTTGGCGACACGGACACGGATATGCAGACGGCGCTTGCTGCGGGCATGTACCCGCTGGGAGCGTTGTGGGGTTTTCGTCCGGCCGAGGAACTCATCGCCAGCGGAGCGAAGGCGCTGCTGGCCGGGCCGCTTGATCTGCTGAAGTATCTCGGCCCTCAAGCGTGAGGCTTCGGGCAGAGGCGATCTCAGACCCCGGGGAGCCGGGGCTCACGTCTTCGTTCCCGGCGCGCAACGCACACGCAGCCAGAACCACCCCGTGCCCAGCATTCCCACCGTGCCGCCGATGAGGAACATGTTCTCCGGCCCGAGATGGCGCCATAACTGCCATGCGACCAGCNNNACAGGCCCACAGCCCGCGCGCGGATGTCCTGGGGGAAGCTGGAAGAGATCAACGCCTTGCGCGCCGGTTCGCCCAGTTCGCGCAGGCCGTTGAGGACGAACGCAACCACCAGCGCGGCGGCGACGGGCATGCCGAGCGCGCTCGCGGCCTTGGGCAGCAGGACCATGTTGAGCGGGAAGAGAGCGAAGAGGAAAAACGTCAGCCCGATGAACGGCTTGGGGCTGGGTGCGCGGTCTATCAGCTTCGCAAACGGCACGTATGTCGCGAGCGCGGCGAAGCTGGTCAGGCCCACCAGGAAGCCGGCCTCAGCCTCGGCGGCGCGCCGTGGCGTCGCGCGGAGCAGCACCTCCACGATGTAGAGGACGGAGAAATCGCGGATGAACCAGTCGCCCCAGCGCAGGAAGATCTCCGCGGTCAGGAGCGCGCGCAGGTCCGGCGGCATCTCGCGCAGCACTTGCTTGAGCGGCGTGTGGACCGGCTCTACTTTCGGCTTCATACGTGGGAGCAGTGCCGCCTGCAGCGCCAGTGAAAGGACGACCAGTCCCAGCGCAACCCAGATATTAAGGAGGAAACTGATCCCGACAAGCAGCCCGCCCGTCCACGGCCCGATCATCTTCGGAACGCGCTTCAGAATGCTCTGCACCGCGAAGGCAATCGTGCGCCGGTTCTTAGGTACGTCGCTGCCCACGATGTCAAACGTCGCGGGCACGGACAGCGGCTCCCAGTTGGTCAGCAGCAGGCCGCCGCAGACGATGGCCCAGGGCTGCTTGGCGATGAGGATGATCGTGAAGCCAGCCAGCATCGGCAGCGCGGACACGGCCAGCGCAACGCGCGGCCCCATCCGGTGAGCAACGGTGCCGCCGATGATGTAGCCGAAGCCTTCGAAGAGGTTCACCAGGAACGCCAGGATAGCCGTGTACTTGACCGCCTCGAGAACCGCGTTCTCCTCCGATGCTCCCGGCAGGAACTGCTTGGCCGCTTCTTTGAGGTGCAGCGGCATGAACGGCTTCCAGACTTCCTCAGCCATGCCCAGCCCGCCGATGACGACCAGCACCGCCAGCGTGGCGCGGTTGATGCCCAGCCAACTGCCGAGAGACTCGGGATTCTTCTTCAGATCATTAGATGGAGTTGACATAACGGCCTCGAAGCGGACGATTCTATGTAGGTACCGGAGCAGCGCACGTGGAAAAGCGGCGCCCGCCCAGAGTCATGGGTTGGCGGCCACTCTGGGGGGCGCGCGGACCCGCGGCAGCGCTTGCACGGTACGTTCCGGGCCCCGTCGCCGATTCCTGTCATGGGGTTATGCCGGGAACGGGCGGGGGAGGGAGGAGCGGGAAGAGTCGCATGAGCGTCACCATCGGCAAAGAGACCAAGCACACACTCCTGAGACTGATGCTCAACGCCAGGATCAACGATGAGTTCGAGCAATCGCTGAGACGCCGCGGTCATGGCCACTTCCAGCTTTCCTGCGCCGGGCATGAGGCGCTGGCGGCCGTTGCCGTGGCCATGAAGCCCGAGGACTGGCTGCATCCTTACTACCGCGACCGGGCGCTCGTCATGGCGCGGGGCGTCACGCACGAGGAGTGTTTCCTGGATTTCTACGGCAAGGCGAGCTCGCCCACCGGCGGCCGGCAGATGCCGGTGCATTACAATTCACGGCGCTTGCGGATCGTGTCGCACTCCAGTTCCGTCGCCGCCAATATGCTCCAGGCGGTGGGCATGGCCATGGTGTTGAAGGAGCGGAAGGTCCCCGAGGTCGTGGTCGCCTCGATGGGCGATGCGGCGTCGCGGGAAGGCGAAGCGCTGGAGGCGATCGCTCACGCGGCGGTGGATAACCTGCCAGTGGTGTTCCTGATCGAGGACAACCGCTACGGCATTTCGACGCCCACCAACGGCAGGAACTTCTGGACCATCCCGAACGGCACGGCCGGCGGCTACGACCACGTGAAGTGGCTCTACGGCTGCCGCGTGGACATCGTGGACGGTCTGGACCCCGTTGCCGTGTACGAGGCCGCGCACGTGGCGTTGGAACGCGCCCGGGCCGGGCAGGGGCCGACCTGTCTTGTCGCCAGGACCGAACGTCTGAAGAGCCATTCCAGCTCGGACGATCAGCGCATCTACCGCAGCCCCGAAGAACTGCAGCAGGTCCAGGCCCGGGATCCGGTCAGGCGCTACACGGAGCGGTGCCTGAAAGAAGGGATCATCGCGCCTGCGGAACTGGAGGCGTTGACGGCGCAGATCAAAGCCGAGGTGGAAGCGGCGAGCGAACGCGCGTACCGGGCGCTCGAGCCCGACCCGGCCACGGTGAGAGGGTCTGCCTTCGCGAAGCTGCCGGACGATCTACCCACGCGCGAACAGCACTTGCCGGCGTATCTCTCGAAGCGCTCGGGCGGCCTGACCATGGCGCAGTGCATTGACATCGTGCTCGAACAGGAGATGCGCCTCAACGCGCGTATAGGGCTGTTCGGAGAAGACATCGAAGACCCCAAGGGCGACGTCTTCGGCACGACGCGCGGTCTCTCGAAGCTTTTCCCCGGCCGGGTGCGGAACTCTCCCCTGGCTGAGGCCACCATTATCGGCAGTTCGGTGGGCCGCGCGATCATGGGCGACCTGCCCGTGGCGGCGATCCAATTCGTGGATTTCATGGGCCCGGGACTGAACCAGCTCTTCAACGAGGTGGTCACGCTGCACTGGCGCTCCCTGGGCCAGTGGAACTGCGCCATGGTCGTCATGGCTCCGTACGGCGCCTACCTTCCGGGGCTGGGGCCCTGGCACAGCCAGAGCAACGAAGCGATGTACGCCCATCTGCCCGGGCTGCATGTCGCCATCCCGTCCAGCCCCGGCGATGCGGCCGGGCTGCTGCGCTATGCCCTACGCTGCAATCGGCCGGTGCTGTTCCTGTACCCTAAAGCTCTGCTGCACGGCGCGGAGGACACGGTCGAGGAACCGAGCCTCGACTGCATCGTGCCGTTCGGCAGTGCGCGGATTGTGCGCGAAGGCCGCGACGTGACGGTCGTCACGTGGGGCAACTGCGTGACGCTGTGCCGCGCTGCGGCGGCCCAGGCGGCGCGGGAAGGGATCGAGGCCGAAGTCATTGATCTGCGGACGATCTCGCCCTGGGATGCGAGAACGGTCCTGGAATCCGTCATCAAGACGGGCCGGCTTATCGTGGTCCATGAGGATGCCAAGACGTGCGGCTTCGGCGCCGAGATCATCACGGAGACGGTGGGCGCGGCCTTTGAGCACCTGCGGGCGGTTCCGGTCCGCATCACCAGGTCGGATGATCACATTCCCTACCATTACTCGCTCGAACTGGCCGTTCTTCCCAGCGCGGAGGCAATCCTCGCGGCCATGCGCGAGCAGTACCGCCAGGACCTGTACCCCGGCAAGGCGCTGAAGGCGCTCCCCGCCATCGGCATCGGCGTGGCTGCCGCGGCGCGCGTGTCCGCGCCGGTTGGCGAGGCCGAGAGCACAACGCCGATTGTGGGCGCGCCCGCGTGCCGGCAGGTGGAGGTCATGGTGCTGCGGCAGTCGCCCACCGATGAGGACGCGACGGTGGTGCGCTTCCTGGTCGAGGTTGGGCAGCAGGTGAAGGTCAGCACGCCGCTGGCCGAGATGGAGGCCAACAAGGGCACGTTCGAGGTCGAGGCCACACATAGCGGCTTCGTCTCGAAGCTGCACGCCAGTCCGGGCGATCGCGTCCGGGTGGAAACGCCGCTCGTGACCCTGGATGTGGCCGCGCCTACCCCCGCCGCGGGCGCTCCAGCGGCGCCTCCGGTCAAGGCGGCCCCTGCGGTCAAGGAGTTGATGATCAGCCCGGCGCAGATGCAGGTTGGCGCGCTGGCGCTCAAGAGCCAGCGCGAGATCCCCACGGTGAACGTGGAATGCGAGGTGGACATCTCGGAGCTGGCAGGGCAGCGGGAAGCGCTGAAGACACAGTTCGAGAGCGAGTTCCGTTTGCGCCCGACGTACACGCACCTGATCCTGTGGTGCCTTGTGCGCGCCATGCTGGAGGAGCGGCACGAGGGCTTCCGTGGGCGTCTGGCGCCCACGGTTGACCGGCTGTTGATCGAGCCCACTGTCAACGTGGGCTTCGCGGCGGTCGGGCCCAAGGAGAGCCTGTATTCTCCCGTGGTGAAGAATGCGGACAGCATGAGTTTCATCGAATTCGCGCGTCGCGTGCATGCTCTGACCGAGAAAGTCCGCTCGGGGGCGGTCGAGGCGGCGGAGTTGCAGGGCGCGACGCTGACGCTGACCAACATCGGGGCCTTCGAGGCCACCACGGGAACGCCGTTCATCATCCCGGGGCAACTGGCGATGCTGACGGCCGGCTCAATCCTGGAGCGCCCGCGCTATGTTGACGGCACGGGGGAGGATTACCACGTCGAGCCGCGGCGGATGCTGAACCTGAAGCTGGTGTTCGATCACCGGCCCTTCAACGGCTCGCACGCGGCCAGCTTCCTGCGCACGATCAAGCACAACCTGGAGAACCTGGACCTGCGGCAGTTGATGACGTGAGGGCGCGGGCTGCTACTTGCGGCCGAAGAAGTTCGCGTCCATGTGTTTGACCGCCTGTATGGCCACGGCGGACAGCGCCTCGACGCCCACCGCGTTCAGTTCCTTGCCGCCGTCGAGGGCATCCTTGGCAGCCTTGATGCAGGCAGCCGAGTCAACCCACGGCAGGCCCATCTGGATGCAGAGGTTGGCGACCGTGTTGTGGAAGGCCTCGGGTTTGCCCTTGTCATTGTTCGGCGGCAGACACACGATCGGCACGCAGCCGGCCTCCAGCGCGCGTTCCAGCACCGCGCGCACGCCCTCGCCGGTTCGCCCGGGCTTGTTGGCGTCCTCGGAAGCCAGCATCAGCAGCACCATTTCGGCGTCGTTCTTCTGCAGACAGTAGGGCAAGAACGCGCGCATGCCATCCAGGCCCACCGCGGACGAGTTGTCCGGCCCAGCGCAAGGGATGAAGTTGAAGCCTGCCGCTTTCACCTTCGCGCCGTTGGCGACCAACCCCTTGATGAGGTCCTGGGTATCGTTGCCGCGCGCGCCCGCGACGACGACGGTGCGCGGCTTCTTCTTGCCCTTCAGGCCCTTGAGAATGCCCTGCAGGATATCAATGCTCTGCGGAGAGCAACTGAAGCTGTCCTTTTCCACGGTGCGCGTCGCTGCTGCCGCCTTGGCGCCCATCGCGAGCACCCGCGGCAGGATGTCGGCCGGCCGGACACCGACGGTAACCAGGATGTCGTCCACGTACACGGTACAAGGTTTGTTCTTGTCGCGGGGCTTCACGTCTATCTCAATCTGTCGAATGGCACTGTCCTTGGCGGGATGTTTCCGGTCTTTCATCGCCTCGGTCAGCGCCAGGGAGATGGGACACCACATCTTGTACTTGGCGATAGTCTTCTTCTCTTCGAAGTCGCCGTTCTTGAACTTGACGACGAGTTCACCGGTTTCGTCGCACCATATCTGGAAGAAGACATGAACCTGGCTGGGATCAACGCCGCCCGGGATATTGAGCGGCAGCTCCACGAGCGCGGTCATCCATTTGTCGTTCTTGCCCCACTCCGCCTCGCCGAGTTTCCAGCTATGGGTGCCTGGAATGGGCACCGTGTCGGCGTCAACCTTGCCCGGCTTCCACGTGGGCGCGGCCCCTTCGAAGCCCTCATAGAACAGCACCTCGGGCATCTCGGGGAACTGGCGATACGGTTTCTCCTCGCCGGCCGCAAGCTGGCGTTCCAGCAGCGCGGGCATCATGCACAGCCCCAGCAGGAGGAGGTACGGCCGCTGTAGGAGCATCTGTTATTCGTCCTCCGGCTTCTTCGTCGTGCCGGTAGCCGGCGCGTCGAGTGGCACCCGGCAGTACACGTGCCTGTCCAGAAGATGAACCATCTGCGTGACGAGCCGCGGGATCTGCGCCGGTGTCTTGAGGTCAACTGCCGGGCAATTGGCGTCGGTGGCGGCTTTCACCATGGAGGTACGCAGGTCCTCCTGCATACCGATCGGCCCCTCCTTGACCGGCGCCGCGGGGGGCACGGCCAGCACCGGCACGACGCCCATGCGCAGGCAGATCCGCGCCAGGTCCTCCCAGTCGAGGGCTTCGAGCATGGTCATCTTCCGCGACGTTGTCGTCTCGCCGAACAGGAAGACGACCTCCGGTTTGTTCTTCGCGATGTAGTCCGGCAACAGGGGGAGCAGCCGTCGCGGCGAGGCCAGCGGCCCCAACATGTCCTTGTTCGGCACGCGGGTCCACTTGTCCGGCGGCTTGGCGGTTTCCAGTTCCTTGATTGGCAGACCGGGGCCGATCAGGGCATAGGTGTTGGCGGTCTGGGCTTTCACCGTCTTCTGCAACGCGGCGGCGATCTCAGGACCGAAGAGCATACCTCCGTCCTCAAGCGCTCTCTTCGGCGCCTTGGCGGCAGGCGCGGTCTGGTCGCCGCCCGTGGCAGGGGGCGTCGGCGCCGGCTGCGACGGGGGCGGCTGCAGTGGGGACGGTGTGGGCTGGGCAACCACCGCGGGCGTGCCGGCGCCCTGCGCCGGTTTGCTCTTGCGCGGCGCGCTGTTCGGGTCGGGGTCCATTTCCACGCTGAAATCGTCGAAGAATATCTCGGCTGCAACCAGGTCCACCCGCAGGAACACACTGACGGACTCGACCTCATTATCAACGGAGGTCTTGTTCTCGATGTCCTGCCAATCAGGTTTGTTCGGTTCCGGCGTGGCATCAAGGTAATGGTCCTTGCCGCTCTTGTCCTTGAACAAGAGCGACAGCTTCGGCCGCGCCCAGGGCTTCTTGTCAATAGGCACGTAGCCGCCTGGGAACCGGGTCGAGGCCGCGATGCGGACCACGTGACCTCGGACCTTGGCAGGGTCCAACTGCACGAACAACTGGGGCCAGCCGTTGCCCTGGTGGTTGATTCGCAGAACCTTGCCGTGGGTTGGATCGTCCACGAGCGAGAAATCGCCGGCGTTGGTGATTGACCAGCCGGCGGGCAGTTTCTTCAGGTCGAGCTTCTCAAAGTCCTCGAAAACAAGCTGTTCGCTCGCCCGGCCGGACGTCACCCACAGCAGAGCAACCAGGCACCACAGCGAAGCGCAGGTTCGGGCAAGCAAGACTGGGTTCTCCATCAGGCAGGGGTGGAGCCGCCACCCGACGGCCACGAACGGACTCCCGCTTAAGCAATACCCCGATTCCCTCTTGTGTCAATGTACCGTCCGGGGAC
>JAPLOD010000402.1 GCA_026692735.1 Planctomycetota bacterium
CACCGTGATCGCCGCGTGCGTCACGGGTTTCCCAAGGCGGAACTCCGCGTCGGCCTTGAGCTTCTTCAAGATCAGCGCGGCGATGTCCGTGGGCGAGTACTCCTTGCCGCCCATCTTCACGCGGACGGTGTCCTCGGCGCCTGCGCCGCCTTGCACCACCTCGTACATGTAGTGCCGCCTGACCTTCTGCACCTCGGGGTCGCTGAACGAACGCCCTAGCAGGCGCCTGACGGCGATGATCGTGTCCTTGGGCGCGACGGCCCAGTTGTCGAGCGCCGCGTCGCCGACCAGAATCTCGGGCTCCGCGCTGCCCTTGCGCTTCTTCAGACTCACGACGCTCCGCGTCCGCGTCCGGTTCTCCCTGTTTTCGAGCACGTTCGGGCGTGAGCCGTCCAGGAACGCGACGGTGCTGTAGTGCACTCCGAGATCAATCCCGATCGCCAAGCCCATGCACTGCGGACCTCGATATGTGGAGTACGCCCTACAGGCTACAGATTGCTGCCCGCACAGCAAGAGCGGGAAGCCGCAACGCTTGTGTCCCTTGATCCCTGGTCCAGCATCCGCTATCGTGAGGCTTCCCACCCGGAGGACTTCTCATGCGCGCGGCCAAGATCCTCGACGCCCTGAAGGTTGAAACTCGCGACTTCCCCGACCCCAAGCCCGAAGGCGACGACGTCGTCGTGCGGGTTGAGGCCGCAGCGATCTGCGGCAGCGATCTGCACGCCCTCTACCAGAAGCCCGGCGAGAAGAAGCAGATCCCCGGGCACGAAGGCGCCGGCGTCGTCGTCGCCGTGGACAAGCCGCGTTCTCTGAAGATCGGCGACCGCGTCGCCGTGACTGCGTGCCGCTCGTGCCAGTCGTGCGATATGTGCCGCGCCGGCTACACGACCTATTGCCGCGCCATGAAAGGCGTCTACGGCTTCTCCCTCGACGGCGTGCACGCGGAATACGTGCGCATCGCCGAATCGTCGTTGCTGCCGCTGCCCGACTTCATCCCGTTCGACGCCGGCTGCCTGATCCTCGATCCCGTCGGCACGCCCTACCACGCGCTCAAGCGCATGGCCGCGAACGCCACCCACCTGATCGGCGTCTTCGGCCTGGGACCGATGGGCCTCGGCGCGGTGCTCATCGCCGCGCGCCTTGGGGCCAGGGTCATCGGCGTGGACATGATCGCCTACCGGCGCGACCTGGCGCTGAAACTCGGCGCCTGGCGCACCGTCAACCCCGGGGATGGCGACGTGGTGCAGCAGATCCGCGACCTGACCAAAGGCTACGGCCTCGACCGATCGCTCGAATGCTCCGGCAAGGCCGAACCGCTCCATGCGGCGCTCGATCTTGCCCGGCCTCTGGGCCACGTGGCCATCATCGGCGAGAATGAGAAAGCCACCATCCGCCCCTCGGACCATTTCAACCGCAAGGAAATCTGCCTCTCCGGCTCCTGCTGTTTCCCGCTGGGCGAATACGGCGAGATCGTCCGCCTCTTCGAGAACGGCTTGCGCGCCACGGACATGATCACGCACCGCTTCACCGTGGAACAGGCCGCCGAAGCGTACCGCACGTTCGCGGGCGGCAACACCGGCAAGGTCATCTTCACCAGAAGCGGCGCCTGATGCCCGCGCCGGCGCGTCCTTGGTCTGTGATCCCGACGAACAGACCGTCGCAATTCGTGCCGTCCCGGGATCCGTTCTCCGCGTCTCTGCGTCTCCGCGGTGAATAGTCCGTTACCCGTGCGCCTCGGCCAGCGCCGCGAAATCCCCTTTCAGCGACTTGTACAGGTTCTTCCAGAGCGGGTAGTACCTGGCGTAGACCTTCGCGTTCGCGGCGTTGGGTTTTAGCGGGCTACAGGTGCGCACTGTGGCCGCGCAGGCTTCCTCGACGTTCTTGAACGCCTTCGTGCCGACGGCGGCCAGCAACGCGACGCCGTAGGCCGCGCCTTCGGAGGCCTTGAGGCCGCAGGTGCCCTGGTTGAAGACGTCGGCGATCATCTGGTTCCAGAAGAGGTTCTTAGAGCCGCCGCCCATGACGCGGATCTGTCTCACCGGCACGTTGAGTTCGCGGAAGATGTTGATGCATTCCGCCAGACCGTACGCGACGCCTTCGATCACGGCGCGGGCCATGTAGCCCTTCGTCACGCGCGGCGTGATGCCGATGAAGCAGCCCTTGGCCAGCGGGTCGGCGTGCGGCGTGCGTTCGCCGGTGAGATACGGGAGGAAGCAGAGGCCTTCGCAGCCGGTCGGGGCGGCCTGGGCTTCCCTGACGATGAGGTCGTAAGGGTCGCCGCCGGTGAGACGCGCGACGGCGCCTTCGGGTTCGCCGAGCGCGTTGCGGAACCACTGCAGGGAGCCGCCGGCGCAGAGCGTGACGCCCATGTTGTGCCACTTGCCGTTGACCGCGTGGCAGAACGTGTGCACGCGGCCGAGCGGGTCGGTCTGGGCTTTCTCGGCGTGCACGAAGACCACGCCGCTGGTGCCGATCGAGACGCTGCCGACGCCGCTCTTGACGATGCCCGCGCCCACCGCGCCCGCGGCACAATCGCCGCCGCCGCCCACGACCGGCGTGCCGGGCAGCAGCGCGCCGCCGAGTGCTGCGGACGCCGCGGCGGTGAGCTTGCCGCTGACGACGTGGCTTTCGTAGCAGTGCGGGAGCATGGCGATGTCGAGATGCAGCTTACTGAGCAGGGCCTTGGACCAGACGCGCCTGGTGACATCGAGGAGGAGCATGCCGGAGGCGTCGGAGACTTCGGTGGCGTATTCGCCTGTGAGCAGAAAGCGGATGTAGTCCTTGGGGAGGAGGATCTTGACGGCCTGGTCGAAGACCTTCGGTTCGTGGTTGCGGACCCACAGGATCTTCGGCGCGGTGAAGCCGGTCAGCGCGGGGTTGCTGACCATCTTGAGCAGCGCGGCACGGCCGCCGGCGCGCTTGGTGATCTCTTCGCATTCGGCGCCGGTGCGCTGGTCGTTCCACAAGATGGCCGGCCGCAGGACCTCGTTCTTCCTGTTGAGCAGCACGAGGCCGTGCATCTGGCCGGAAAGCCCCAGGCCGGCGATGTCCGCGGGCTTGACCTTCGCGGCCTGCACTGCGGCGGGCACGGCCTGCTTGACGGCCGCCCACCATTCCGCGGGCGCCTGCTCGCTCCACAACGGCTTGGGAGCCTGGCAGGTGTGGCCGGCGGTGGCAGCGCCGCGCAGCTTGCCTTTCTGGTCAATGATGATGGCTCGAGTGCCGGAAGTGCCGATGTCAATGCCGAGGTAGAAGGCCATGCGCGTCGCTCCTTTGTGTAGGCGCTCTCTTTTTGGTATGGACGGGCGCAGTATAACGGCAACGAAACATTTCAAAATGCAAAATTCGGAATGGAAAATGGATGAGCCAGACATTTTTTCTCGAAGGATTGTGCATTCTCGCATACATATGATAGCAGGCAATCGTCGGATGATGGCCGGCGGCTGATTAGCAGACCGCTCAGGAGGGAGACGCGTGCACGCGAGCTTTGACGTCCACTGGCGCAAGCAGGCTCTGGCAGGCAATAGCGAAGCCGTCCAGAAGCTGACCGATGTGGCATTGCAGGCGCTGTACTGCTTCTGCCTGTACCGCGTGGGCAACCGGCGCGAACTGTGCGAGGAAGTGGTGCAGGAAACCGTGCTGCGCGCGCTTGATCAGTTGGAGGACTACGACCCGCAGCGCGCCGAGAACGACATCCTGCTGTGGCTGACCGGCCTGGCTCGCAACCAGATCCGCCGGACGCTGGCGCGCGAGAAAGGCATCGTCTCGCTGGAAGAGATGTGGGCGCGCGTGGACAGCGAACTGCTGGCGGCCTACGCGCGGCTGGATGGCGAGGTCTTCAGCGACGACGTGCTGCGCCGGGAGGAGACGCGGCAACTGGTCAACGCGACGATGTCGCAGCTTCCGCCGCACTACCGCGAGGCGCTCGAACACAAGTATATCCAAGGCAAGAACGTGCGCGAGATGGCGCAATTGCAGGGCGTCTCGGAGAAGGCGGCGGAGTCGCTGCTTACGCGCGCGCGGGAGGCGTTCCGCGCCGCGTTCCTGGCCATTTCACGGAACCTGGAAACCAACGCGGGCAGCGCGTGCTGAAAGGTGGCTACCATGAACACAGAGAAGACGCCCGACAATGCCCAGGCGAACGCCGCAAGCATCGGCGACCGCAATCTCGAACGCCTGTTGACCGTGGCGTACAAGCCGGAAGCGCCAAGCGAGGAGTTCGCGCGCCGGCTCCACGCGGCCGCGCAACAGCATGCGGCCGCGAGCGGGGCGCGCGCGTCCAGAGGCGCTCGGCACGGCATCGGCGCCGTTATTGCGTGGAGCGCTCTGTCAGCAGCGGCAGCGGCGGCGGTGGTCGCGCTGGTGCTGCTGCACGGAAGAGGCGCACCGGAAAGAACGAAGGACGTTGCTGCCGTGGGAGCGCCCGAAGCCAAGCCCACGCTGGTGCCGCTCGTCCTGCAACTGCCCAAGCCGCTCTTCGAGGGCACGCCGAAAGCGCTGAAGGGGATCACGCTGGCGAAACCGCGCGGGAGCGAGCCGTTCATGGTGCCGGAAGGCATCCAGAATGTCGCGCTGAAGAAGCCCGTGACCAGCAGCGACCCCGAGCCGACCGTGGGCGAACTGAAGCAGGTAACCGACGGCGACAAGGACGCGGTCGAGGGGAGCTACATCGAGCTGGGCCCCGGCGTGCAGTGGGTGCAGATTGACCTGCAGGCCCCGTGCGCGATCTACGCCATCGTGATGTGGCATTTCCACAAGGAAGCGCGCGTGTACCGTGATGTGGTCGTGCAGGCCGCCGACGATGCGGATTTCATCACCAACGTGCGGACGATCTTCAACAACGATACCGACAACTCGTCGGGCCTGGGCGTGGGTACGGACCTCGAATTCCTCGACGAGTACCTCGGTAAGCTGATAGACGCCAAGGGCGCCAAGGCGCGCTACGTCCGCTGCTACAGCAAGGGCAATACGTCGAACGACCAGAACCACTACACCGAAGTGGAAGTGTGGGGCTTGCCCGCAAAGTGACCGCACTGTGCCACTGCGAGCTTGTCTCGCAGTGGTACCTGAACCCCAAACAAGGACGCGCGAGGAGTGACCATGGGAAACCATCGGTTCTTCGGTCTGGTGCTGGCGGGCGCCGTGATGGCGCTGCAATGCTGCGCGGAAGAGAAACTGGTGCCGCTGCCCCTCCAACTGCCTAAGCCGTCGTTCGAGAACAACGGGCCGAGGCAGATCACACATAGGCTGCTGGCGAAGCCTCGCGGGAACGAGCCGTTCATGGCGCCGGAAGGCGTGCGCAACGTGGCGCTGAAGAAGCCCGTGACGAGCAGCGATACTGAACCGACTTTGGGCACACTAAAGCAGGTGACCGACGGCGACAAGGAAGCCGAGGACACGAGCGTCGTCGAATTGGGGCCGGGACAGCAGTGGGTGCAGATTGACCTTGGTGCGCCGTACGCGATCTACGCCATCGTTATCTGGCACTATCACAAGGTGTCACGTGTCTATAAAGACGTGGTGGTGCAGGTGGCGGACGATGCCGATTGCACCGCCAACGTGCGGACGATCTTCAACAACGATACGGACTGCTCGTCAAGGCTGGCCCTTGGCGCGGACCTCGAATACGAGGACGACTTCCTCGGCCTACTGATAGACGCTAAGGGAGCCAAGGCACGCTACGTCCGCTGCTACAGCAAGGGGAACTCGTCGAACGACCAGAACCACTACACCGAAGTTGAGGTGTGGGGCTTGCCGGCGAAGTAGGGCGTCGCCGGGGGGGCTGGGGTTGAATGTGCCTTCGGCACCCCGATAACCGCTGAAGCGGCTATCGGGGCCACCCGCGAGCCAATTGTGAATTCTGAATTCTGAATTCCCGCGAGCCGCCCTACTTCTTGCCGCGGCGGATCATCGCGTCGCGGGTCCGTCCGACGCCCACGTACCGGATGGGCACGCCCGCCAGCTCTTCGATGCGCTTCACGAAGTTCCGCGCGGCCGGCGGCAGCTTGGCGAACGAGCGGACGCTCTCGATGGACTCGTTCCAGCCGGGCATGGTCTCATAGATGGGCGTGGCCGCGGCGAGCGCCTGATGGTCGCACGGGAAGCGCTCCACGCGCCGGCCGCCGATGTCGTAGGTCACGCACAGCTTGACCTCGGGTTCGCCGGTGAGCACGTCGAGCTTGGTCAGCGCGATGGCGTCAATGCCGGAGACTTCGACGGCGTAGCGGATGCCGACGGCATCGAACCAGCCGCAGCGGCGGGGACGGCCCGTCGTCGTGCCGAACTCGACCCCGCGCTGCCGCAAGCCTTCGCCGACCTTTTCCGTAAGCTCAGTAGGAAACGGCCCGGAGCCGACGCGCGTGACGTACGCTTTGGCCACACCCACGGCGAGCGTGATCTTGCGCGGGGAGATGCCCGTGCCCGTCGTCGCGCCGCCGGACGTGGCGTTGGAACTCGTGACGAACGGGTAGGTGCCGTGGTCAATGTCGAGCAGCGACCCTTGCGCGCCTTCCAGCAGGAGCGCTTTGCCCTGCGCCAGAGCGCCGTTGAGGTAGGCCGCGGTGTCGGCGATGAACGGCTTCAGACGCGGCGCGAAGGCGAGGACTTCGTCGGCGACCTTCTTCGGGTCGAGCGGCTCAACGCCATAGACGGCCGTCAGGAGCGGGTTGAGTTCGGCCAGGCGCTGGGTGACGCGCAGCAGGAAGTAGTCGGGACGCAGCAGGTCAATGGCCCGCAGGCCGGAGCGCGCGACCTTGTCCACGTAGCAGGGGCCGATGCCGCGCCCGGTCGTGCCGATCTTGCCCTCGCCGCTGCTCTCCTTGCGCTTCTCGCTCATCTGGTCGGTGAGGCGGTGGTAGGGCATGACCAGGTGCGCGCGTTCGGACAGGAGGAGGTTCGAGCCGTCAATGCGGACGCCGCGCGCGCGCAGCGCGTCAATCTCCTTCATCAGCTCGACCGGTTCGACCACGCAGCCGTTGGCGATGACGCAGACTTTCCGGTCATGCAGGATGCCGGAGGGCACCAGGTGGAAGGCGTAGCGCTCCGTGCCCACGACGACGGTGTGGCCCGCGTTGGAGCCGCCCTGGTAGCGCACGACGATGTCCATGTCGGGCATCAGCGCATCCAGCACCTTGGCCTTGCCTTCGTCGCCCCACTGGGCGCCGACGATAATCGTTGCGGGCACGTGTCTCCCTCCGCTGCGGATCAAGCTGCCGCGCGGCGCAATCGCGAGGATTGCGCCACAAAATAAAAACGGCCGTCGGCACATGCCGCGACCGTTGAGCGAGTATTTCCCGACAGGTGGCGGCAGTCAAGCATAACGCGCGGCTTTCTCCGCAGAGCGGGCGTGCGACCGGAACTTGATGGCGGCGGGCGCAAGGGGTATTAGAGCAGTTCACGGTTGGGTGTGTCGTCGCGCGTTCGTGGCATGGGCATCTTGCCCATGTCCACGGCCTGGAAGGCCGTGCCACGAGGTCACAGCCGTGCGTGAACTGCTCTAGCTGCAGGGAAGAGGAGTTCTCGCCGCGGCGACGTGGCGGGCGAATGTAACCTGAGGAGATCGCAGCTATGAAGAGCAAGCAGACGATGATCGCCAGCACGCTCAGTGCGCTGCTGGTGCTACTGAGCGGCATGCTGGCCGGCTGGGCAGTGCAGGCCGGCGAAGCGCCTCCACCCAAAGAAACGCCGCGGCCAGCGCCAAAGGAAGAAGCTCAACCGCTCCTGCCGACGAAGGCGCAGCCTGCGCCGGAAGCGCCGCGGCCGGCGACCAAGACGGCGCCGCTCCCGGCCGGGCCAACGGCAGTGCCTCGGCCGCCGGCTGTGCCGGAGACGCCGGCAGACATCAGGGACATGACCAACCCGCGGTATCTGCTGGAGCTGGCGCAGGTCCACTCGCGGTTCAACGCTCTGGACCGAGCCGAGGAGCTTCTGCGCAAGGCTCAACCGCTGGAGAAGGAACAGGAGGTGAGAGCGCAGATCGCGCTGGCCATGAGCACGCTGCTGCAACGCAAGCAGGACTACAAGGGCGCGACCGCGAGCCTGGAGGAGGCGGTAAGCCTGTTCCAGAACGCGACGATGCGGTCGCAGTACACGATGGTGCTGGCCGATCTGTATTCACAACAACAGGACTACGCGAAGGCGGAGAAGACGCTGAGCGATCTGGCGGAGGCGATCTCCGGCGCGAAGGCGCGGCCGGAAGACGCCTGGCTGCTGAACCAGCGGCTGGTGTCGCTGTGGCAGAGGCAGGAGGGCAAGATCGAGAAGATGACCGCAGCGGCCGAGGAAGCGCTGGCCAAAGATCCGCAGAACACCGCGGCGCTGGAGCGGCTGGCCAGCCTGTACAGCGCCGGCGCGCGCGACCCGGCGAAGGCGGTCGCAGTGTATGAGAAGCTGGTTCAACAGAAGCCGAACGACCCGAACATACTGAACCGGCTCGCGTCAGCCTACCAGGAGGCCAAGCAGTACGACAAAGCGATCGAGGTCCATCAGAAGCTTCTGGCGTCCGATCCGAATGGCAGGGGGCAGTCCTCCGTCTACCAGATTGCGCAGTTGCTGTTGCAGTCCGGCAAGAAAGACGAGGCGGTCAAATGGGCGAAGGAGAAAATGACGGGCGACAGCAAGTCGCCGTACGGCGTGCTGACGCTGGCGAACATCTATGAGAAGGCGGGGATGCTGGCCGAAGCGGAAGACGGCTACCGGAAGATGCGGGAACTGGCACAGGATCCGCAACAGAAAGCGGAATACACGCTGCGCATCGCGGACTTCGCGCGCCAGCAGAAGAACTACAAGAAGGCGGAGGAGGAGCTCCAACAACTGCTGAAGCAGGACTTCCCTGAGAACAGGGGCTTCGCCATGCGCGCGAATGCGATGCTGGCCCAGGTGATGCGGGAGCAGGGCGTGACTGCCCAGCCCCCCGTTCAGCCTCCAGCGCCGCCCCCTGCCCCGCCGAAGAAGGCGGAGTAGAAACGGGTTCGGGCAGTCGGTCAGCGGGGGTGGCGGCAGCGTGGGATACCCCCTCGCCCGGCGCGCTGGAGGCGGACCGCAGATTGAGCAGACGCTCGAATGGTCGTTGCAGCAATCCGGGGGCTTCCCCGTCAAGAGGATATGAAAGCCGGCGAGACCATACGCTGCGGGACACGCTGTCTGGCGATGTTGTGCGCGGCTCTGCTGGCGCAGCACGAGGTCTCGGCGGCGAGTCCTTCGGAAGCGGGCGACGAGGCGCTGGTCATCGGGCCGCGGCGGGAGAGCAAGGCGCCGGCCCCGGCCGGCGGCGGCCGCGAGTGGTTCAAGGCCGGGCTGTCGGCTGAGGCATACCAGGCGGAGGCGGCAGCGGCGGCGGCGGCGCTCGGGGGCGACAAGCTGTCCGCGGAAGAGAAGACTGCTCTGAGCGAAGCGATCCGCCGGGAGGGCGAGCGTACTGGGCGCGCGTTCGGGGCGTGCCTGGACTGGAAGCAGTACAACGCCACGACGCGGCTGGGCGCGATCCGCGGGCTGACGATCGGCGCGCCCGCGGCACGGACCGCCGCGAAAGGGCTCGCGGGTTCGGCGATCGGCGAACCGGTGCAGCAGGTGCGCTCGACGGCAATCAGCCTCATCCGCGACCGCAAGGACGCGGCGGTGACCGCCGAGATACTGCGTTTCTGGCGCTCAGCGTACGACGACGAATTGGGGTTCGACGAAGCCAAGCGGGTCGCGGCCGTGGCGGCGATGCGCGATATCGGCGACCGGCGCGCCTACGAAGCGCTGCTGTACCTCGTCACGCTGGAACTGCACACAGGCGCGGCGAGCTCCGCCGGACCGATGGGCGAGGTCAGCATCACGGGCAACGGGATCAACCTGCCGATCCAGTTGCCGAGCATCGAGACGATGTCCTTCAACGGGACCATCATCGTGCCGGCTCTGGCCAGCCTGAAAGGCGTCACGGGGCAGGACTTCGGCCGCGATGCGAACAAGTGGCGCGAGTGGATTAAGCAGCAACCCGATTTCAGAAAATAGCACCGGTTTCAGCGAGGGGGCACGGTGGCCCCCTCACCCTACCCTCTTCCCGCGGGGGAGAGGGGAACGAATCAGCGCTCGATGATCTCGACGTTGGCGCGGGGGACTTCGACGACGCGGCCATCGGTGAGCTTCATGCGCAACACACGCACCACGGCGCCGGTGCCAATCCGCACGGGTTCGGGTGGGAGGTCGGCGACTTCACCGAGCTGGCCGAAGTAGGGTTCGCGGATGGCGCGAATCGGCGTGCCGGCGGCCAGGAGGCCGGCGGTCCCCGACGCAGGAGGGCCTTCGGAGCCGGGGCCTAAGCCAGAGGATTGCGCCACAGCGGCGTGGGGGACGATGATCTCGGGCCGCATGGCGCCGGCGCGAATCTGGGTAGCGCCGTTCACGGAAGCGCCGCGGCCCTGGAGGGCGCGCAGCAGGCTGAAGGTGCGCTCAGCCATCGGGATGGCGCCGAAGCCTTCGGTCAGGATGAGAGTGAGGGGAACGTTCTCATCGCCGGTGATGGCGACGCCGAGGTCGTAGCCGAGATAGGCGCGGAGGTCCTGGTTGAGGATGCCGCCGACGACGACGGCCGCGGCCTTGCGTTCGGCGGCCTTGTTGAGGGCGTCAATGCCGACGAGCGAGCCGCCGACGAGGACTTTGCCGGCGCAGTCCTGCGGGATTCTGTCGGTGGTGAGGACGTCGGCGGGCGAAGCGCAGGCGATCAGGATGTCGCCCTGCCGTTCGCCGCCGACGCCGAAGATTCCCTGGATGAAGGCGCCGCGCGCAGCGACGATGACGCCTTCGCCTGCGAGCACTTCGCTGACCGCGCCGCGCACGTAGGCGTTGATCTCGATGGGCACGGGAGCCTTGCGAATGCCGAGATTGCCGGTGACCTCCGCGTAATATTCAACCGTCCCCTGGCTGGGCGCGTTGACCTGCGTCCTGAAGAACCCGAAGAAGCCTTTGACCTCGGCCAGAAGCTGGCCCTTCTCGACCTTCTGCCCGACCGAGATTTTGACGCTGCCCTGCAGTTCGTCCGCGTCCATGCCCATGCGCTCCGCCAGGCGGACGGTCTCGAGGTCGCCGGGCAATTCGGCGCGGGCAACCACAGTGTCCGGCTGCACGACGTCGCCGACTTTGACCAGCACCGTGCCCTTGACGGGCAGGCGGCGGGTCTTGTGGACGATGGCATCAGGACTGACTTTCAGTCCCGGCGTGTATGCAGTGCCCATGGGTACTCCTCACACCCCTCTTCACCGCGGAGACGCAGAGAACGGAGACAGGTTACAGGTTACAGGTTGCATCCCGAATCCATCTTCTGTCCCCATCTGCGTTCATCTGCGGCTTACTTCTCGGGCAATTCCAGGCCAAACGCCTCCATCCAACGCTTGTTGGCCGCGACGCGCTCCGCGGCGCTTTTGGGCAGCACGAGCGGCCGGCCGCGGCCGTCGAGCATCAAGCCCGCATGGCCGCCGCGCACGGTACGTTCCACGGGCTTGCCGGGCCCCGCGCCGACATCCACCGAGCGGTGCGCGGGCTCAATAGTCAGCTTAGCCGAAGCGCCAAGAGGCAGTTCCATGCGGACGAGAGCGCCGCAGAGCAGCGTGCCGGCGGCCGGCGACGGTCCTTCGAGCTTGTACGCGAGCAGCGGCGCGCCGGGCTTGACCTTGCGGAAGACGGGGCAGACGCTTGTGCCCAGGTACACCAGGCAATCGTGCTCGAAAATCTCCTGCGCGGCATCGGGATGCACGCTGCTGAACACGCCGAGGTGCGGCATCATGAAAATGGAGTCCACACACAGCTCAGTGATGCCCTCTGGTTCGAAAGAATCGAGGATCATCAGAGCGGCGGCCCTGCGGTCGGGGGCGTGGCTGAGCACGCCGCCGGAGCCGATGATCATGCTGACGTCCTTCATGTTGATGAGACTCTCGCCGGTGGCCGTCTGCGCGAAGGCGTCGGAGATGGTGCGTTCCTGCTGCACGCCTTTGAGGCCGACGGCGAGGCTGCGATGATGCAGGAAGGCAAGGCGGAGAGCTTCGCGGGCGACAGCCTGTTCGACGATGAGATCGGAGAGGTCCTGGGGGATGGTGGTAGGGCGGATCATCTTGTTGCGCAGGCAGCCCTGGATCACATTGGGATCGGCGGGGAAGGGGAGCCAGCGGCAGATGTTGTCAATGCCGGCCTCAAGCAGGACGTTGGACACCGAGTAGCTCATGCCAAGGTTGGCGGACACCGTGCGGTTGAAGACGGTCTTGCAGACGGAGAAGACGTCGGTGGTGGCGCCGCCGATGTCCACGGCGAGGAGGTCAATGCCACGGCGCCGGGCGGCCTCTTCGGCCATCACGCCCACGGCGTGCGGCGTGGATATGATGGGGACGGGGCTGGCGGCGATGAGCTTATCGTAGCCCGGCGCGTGACTCATGACATGCGTGAGGAAGACTTCGTGGATGGCGGCGCGGGCGGGGCCGAGGTTCTCACGTTCGAGGACGGGACGGATGTTCGGGACGACCTGGAAGCCGAAGTGTTCTTTCAACAAGGCTTCGACGGCGCCGGCGACGTCCTTGTTGCCGGCGTAGACGACGGGCAGGCGGAGCGTCCGGCCGAAACGGGGCTTGGGATCGGCGGCGAGGAGCGTCTCGGCAAGCTCGACGACGTGTTCGCGCGTGCCGCCATCAATGCCGCCGGAGAGCAGGACGATATCGGGGCGGAGGTGGCGGATGCGCGCGATGCGTTCGTGCGGTTTGCGGCGGTCGTCCACGGAGAGCACGTCCATGACGATGGCGCCCGCTCCGAGCGCGGCGCGCTCGGCCGATTCGGCCGTCATGGTGCGGACGACGCCGGCGACGGTCATCTGCAGGCCGCCGCCGGCGGAGGAGGTCGAGACGTAGAGGTCAATGCCGTCCTTGTCGCCGGCGGGCGTGAGGAACTTGAGGGTGTCGGTGACAGCGGGGTCGAGAATCCTGCGGCCGGAGAGCTCCTCGACTTCGGTGATGGCGTTGCGCGCGCCGATGGTGACATCTTCGAAGGGCGCTTCGACAGTGGTGGGGGCTTCGCCGCGGAAGGTCTGGCGCCAACCTTCGGGCTTCTTCTCGAAGAGGATGGCCTTGGTGGTGGTGGAGCCACAGTCGGTGGCGAGAACGAGACGCAGGTCTTCAGGTCTGACTGTCATGCAACCCCCGGACGATCACTCACCGCAGAGACGCAGAAAACGCAGAGAACAGAATACAAGATGAACAACCCACAATGCGGAATGCGGGACTGGGTAGTTTCATTCTTCATTCTGAACACCGCTACCCCTGGCCGAAGAGGGTCGGGAGCCACTTCTCGATCAGGAACTGGAGCCGCTCAACAAGCAAGGCCATGCGCGCCATGATGGTCGAGCCGAAGAAGGCGCCGAAACAGAGCATCATGAGCCAGCGTCCGGCCATGGACGCCTGGTAGATTCCCGGCCTGTTGTGCTCAAAGCTGAAGAGGAAGTAGGTCATCACGCAGATGAGCGTGATGGCGAAGATCCAGTTGGCGACCATGCCTTTGAAGGACCAGAAGTCGAGCGAGAGGCCGCCGGTGACTTTGCGCGCGCTGGCGCCCAGCAGGAACTCCGGCCCCATCGGCGCGGGCACATCCAGGCCCGAGACAGTGACGGCTTCCGCGGCGCCGCTGTAGCCGTTCTGGCCATTCTGCAGGACGAGCTCCTTCGACTCCTTCTCGCCGGGGAGGAAATATCCGATCACCAGCTTTGGCCGCCGCGCGGCGTCTGGGTTTGCGGACGAGGCGAAGCGGTGGAGGAAGGAACCGCCGGCACCGCCCTTGCGCTGCAGGACAACGCCGAGATCGGTCTCGGGCCTGTCAAACCAGCTTCGCAGGGTTTCAGGCGAGAGCTCACAGGTCTTGACGCCGACGGGTTCACGCTTGTTGGTGGTCCATTTCTCGGCGCGGTAGACATCGCGCACAACGGCTTTCTCGCTCACGAGCAGCGGGATGCCGGCGTTGTTTTCAGCCGCGGGCGCGTAGTCTTCGGGCTGCCAGCGGAGCAGCGCCGAGAGAGCGGCGGCGACCTGTTGTTCATCCTTCGGGTCGAGCCCGTTCACCAAGCCGACTTCCACGGGCCCGAGCCGGGTGTCAAGCGTCTCCTCGACCGCCTTCACGCGCGCAGCGGGGTCCGCGGCGCGCAGCGCGGTGGCAAGGGCCTCGCGTGAACCCGGCCCGGTATCGGGGATATGCCTGCGGTAAGTCCAGTTGGCGCGCTTGGGGTCCCAGGAGCGGAGCAGCCGGTACGCGAAGTAGTCGTGCTCGCCGCCATGCCCTTCGCATGCGTCGGCGACATCACGCGGAGGCGGCTGGTCTTCGCGGAGGACTATGTCGGCGGAAGGGACCTTGCGTTCCTCGTTATTGACGAGGAGCGTGAGGCTGCCTTCCTTGGGGTCGTCGTTCACGTCGGTGACCTGGCCGCTAAGTTCGCTGAGCGCGCCGTCCTTGTCCTTGATGACGAGGCGGACGTAGGAGGGCCCCAGGCGGAAGAGATCAATGCGCCCTTTGGCGACCTGCGCGTTGGGCGGCAGGTGGTCGGCGACATCGCGGAAGCTGAGCAGCAGGTTGCGCTCGACGGTCTGCACGGCGACGAGGGGCTTGAAGGAGCCGATGATCTGCGGCATGTACTGCGCGAAGAAGCCTTTCACCGCAAAGCCGCCGGAAACGCCCAGGGACCAGGCGATGACGACGCGCGAGAGCCACTGGCGTTTCTTTGAATAGATGAAGTAGTAGAGCGTGCCGAAGGCGAAGGGCAAGAGGTAGAGAAGATACCAGGAGCGCCAGGGGCGGTCGAAGCTGCCGTCGGCGCAGACCTCACGATCGTAGCCCAGCATCGGACCAAGGAGTTCGGGCCAGAGGAAGCGCTGCACACCGAAGACGATGCCGAAGCCCGTGGCGATGCCGATGTAGAGGTGTTCGAAGAAGCGGTAGAAGGGGTTCTCCTTGACGAGGAAGGAGTAGATCGCCAGCGTGGCGATACCGCCAAGGATGACGGGTAGTGCGACGGACCAGGCGCTCAAGCGTTGCCCTCCTCACTGGGCGATCCGGAGGGTCGCGATGCAGCCTTGCGCATGGCCAAGACCATCCCAAGGTTGCCGAGGACGATCAGGACAATGATCACGACATGGGCGACGGCGAGCGCGGTGTTGGTCACGATGGCGCTGTCAGGGGCGCGATCCTTGTACTGTTTGGTGAGCAGCCACGAATGCGCGGCGGCGCCGGCGATGCCTTCGTGCAAGCCCATGAGCTGACCCGAATCCAGGTAGATGTAGGCTTCGGGGATGGTGATAGAGGTGCAGCCGTGAACCATGGGCGGGCGGTAGTCGCTGGTCTGGAAGAACTGGAGCCAGTAATCGAGCATGTTGGTGAGGCCGGTAAAATGGGCGAGCATCCTTATGTTCCGGATGTTCTTGATGTTGCGCATGCACGGGACATCGGTGAGGGGCGTGCCGCGCGCGTCCATGCCGAGCGTCTGGCGGAGATCCGGGGCCGTGGCGATCTTCTGAATCATCGCGGTCAGCCCGGGCCGATAGCCGAAGTTGACCCAGTCCTTGCCGTACTCCCATTTTTCGCGCGGATTCTCCACGTTCAGCCGCCTGGCGACGCGATCAGGCAGCTCGCGCAGGAACACCTCGGCCTCAGTAACCGTGGTTATGAGGGCGAAATGGACGCGGCGGCGCATGAGGTGCTCGATGAGCACTTCGGTCTGCGGCTCGTTCTCGGCTTTTGTCCCGGGCCCCCAATCAACGGCAATCAGGACGATGCCGGAGTCGTCGGTGGGCAGTACCTCGACGGCGTCGTAGAACTTGCGCGCCGACTGCATGTCGGCGGGGGGGAGGGCCCAGTGCCGGACCAAGGGCAGGATGAGCGCGAGGAGCACCGTGACGTAGATGGCGCGGCGGTCGAGCTTGCCCAGGAAGTCGGTGAGGTTCGCCATGCTACGCGCCTCCCTCTTCTTCTTCGCGATAGAAGGCGCTGGTCTCCAGCGACAACCACATGCGCATGGCCATGGCCAGAAGCGCGACGGCAGCGCCGAGAGCGATGCCGCGGAAGGCGGGTGTCGAGAAGACCTGCAGCACCCACAAGCGGACCTCGGGGAAGCGGCCCCAGAGGTAGCCGCCGAAGGGAATCTGGCCGAGCATGACGAGCAGGGCGGCAACCATCATCAGCAGGGCTTCGGCGGATTTGACGCGGAAGGCGCGGTACGCGGCGCTGGCAATATAGAAGGCCAGGAGGGAGAACATGGCGGCGCCAAGGGACACGAAGAGGCCGTCGAAGAGACACTTGTACAGGCCTGTGACGACCGAGCGGCTGGCAAGCTGCTGCAGCGCCTCCTTGGCGCCTTCCTGCGCCTCGCCAACGGCCTGGGAACAGGATTCCATGGACTTGCGCGCGGCGGGGAGGTCCGAGGCGTCGAGGGCCTGGACGGCAAGCTCGCTATCGGCCGCGGCGGATGCGAGCAGGGAATCGGACTGGACGGCGCCGGACCAGGCGCGGAGGGAGTCGGCGGCGGACGAGAGCACGCGCAGGTCCTTCATGTCGTGCTTGGTGGCGAGACGATCCACGATCTTCGCAGCGCGCTGGGCCGCATAGAGCTCACCATCGGCGACAGCCTTGCGGGCCGCGGCGACGGCGGCCACGGCGGCGGCGGCGGTCTTGCTGGCGGGCAGATCGGCGACAAGCCTGGCGAGCGCAGCAAGTTCGGGGGGCGCGGCGGCGCCGGCGGCGGCATCGGCGGCGATCTTCTCCGCCTCGGCGGCGATGACAGCGCGCGTGCGCAGGGCGGCGATCTCGCGCTTGCGGGCGTCCTCGGCATCACGCAGCCCCAGCAACTCGACACTCGTCTTATCCCGCCAAGTCTTGCGCAGAGCGGCGACGGCGGCGTCGAGGTCCTTCTGCATCTGCTCGCGCTGAGCGTTGAGATCGGCCGCAAGCTGCCTGGCGGCAGCAGCGACGCCCTGGAGGACTGCGGCGGAGCGCGCGACGGCTTCGCCCTGCGCGCCAGCCTGTTCTCTCAAGGCAGGCGTGATGATCTTGGCGGCATCGTCCGGCGTGAGGTCGAAATAGCTCAAGTCCTGCTCGACGCTCCTGACGCGCAGCACGCGCAGGGCCGGTTCTTGAGTGCGCAGGGCGGCAAGGGCGCGCTCGGCCGCGTCCGCGGCGGCGCGGGTCTTCGCGGCCAGATCGCCTTCGGCGGCGAGCGCCGCGGCGGCGGCGGAGAGGTCCGCGAGCGCCTGGTCGCAGGCGGCACCGAGGGCGCCGACGTTCTGGAGATCTTCGAGCATGCGCTGGCGCAGCGGGTCCGGAGCGCCGCTCACGGAGAGCCTGGCGGCCGCGGCGGGCAGAGCCGTGGCGAGATCGGCGCCGGCCTGCTTCTGCCAGGCCAGGCGCAGGGCCTGGGAACCGGCGGCGCGGCCATTGAGCCACTTCGCGAGGTCCTGCTCGTTGGACCTGCAGCGCGGAATCTCGATGGCCGCCTGGTCGAGCACGCCGGCGTACTTCCGGAGGATGGCGGCGGAGTGCTCCGCCGCCCGCGCGAAGAGGTACAGGCGGCCGAACATCGGCACGGGCGGGGGCGCGGCGCCGCCGCGGTAGCGCAGGTCGTAATCGGCAGGCTTCTTGTAGAGGGCGTGTTCAGCGTCGGCGAGGCGGCGGATCTGCTGGGCGTACTCGTACAACTCGGGCGCCAAGCTAC
>JAPLOD010000403.1 GCA_026692735.1 Planctomycetota bacterium
GGGCAACTGCTGGTCGATGGACAGGGCGCGCCGCTGCGGGCGGAACTGGCCTTCGGCAAAATTGAGCCGCCGAACCAGGTCCTGGAGCCCATCGGGAAGCTTGAGTGGTCGGACGATTACGCCTGCCGAATCAACGGCAAGCCGTTCTTCCCCATCATGCTCTACAACTGGTACGAGTCGGAGTTCACGGCGCGGGATTGGAGCGTTGATATGCCCGAGATGCGGAAGATGGGGTTCAACACCGTCTACCTCGTGGACCGCTGCCTCGACAAAGTGAAGGCCGCCAACCTGTACTTCCTGATGCAGCGGCCAACCTGCTACGTGGCCAAGCCCGCGGGCAAGCAACTGCCGCTGCAGTCTCTCATCAACGCGCGGGAGAGCTTCGGCGAGTGGCTGCTGGCATACGCGGACAGCGCGGAATACGTGTTGAAGCAGGCCGACGCCGTCCTGGAACAGTACAAGAAGGATAAGGCCGTGGACCCCGATCGGCCGATCCTCCAGTGCGTGCAGGGGCCGTCGCCGGCGAAATTCGCCGCGTACGCCAAGACGGCGGAGATCATGTGGCCCGAGCCGCACACGCATGACGGGCCGTTCACAAGCAACTTCGTCCAGACCGCCCTGGACAAGGCGCGCGAGGTGCGCGGGAACAAGGCCGGGGCCTGGATCGAATGCGCGACGTACAGCCCCTACGGCCCGCCGCTGCTGGGGCCCGGCGCGGTGCGCGAACGGGCATACGCGGCGCTTGTTCGCGGAGTGCGCGGCATAGACTGGTTCGCGCATCACGCGCACGAGACCGACGGCCAAGGCCGCCCCTGCGGCCGCACCAAGGACATGGCGCCGCTCACCTGGAGCGAACTGCGCGGACTGCTGGCGGAGTTCGTCTACCTGACGCCCGCACTCTGCGCGCCGGACCACCCGGGCGTGTCCGTCAGCCCGGACCTCGTGGACGCCGTGCGGCGCGGGGGCGGGGCGGGCGGCAAGACGTACCTGATCGCGTCGCCCAGCTTCTGGTACTTCAAGACGCCCGACAAGCCGTGGAAGGTTGCCAGAGACAAGTGGGCCGCATGGAACTGGCAGAAAGGTCCCGACGACCGCCCGGCGCATAAGACCGTCGTCGGCGCGGAAGGCAAGCCCGACGGGCACGGCTACTACTTCGGCAAGATGTACTCCGGGTTGCAGAAAGGCGACAAGCTGCTCCAGGACGTGTACATTGCGCCAGGGGCCAAGGTCGAGGGGGTGAGCATCTCGTTCGTAGCCTACTTCATCTACGGCGATTACTACGGCATTGACTGGAACCACGTGGCGTGCTGGGGCGGCAAGGAGATGGTCGAGAAGCTCTCCTCAAACCCCAAAGCGCCCAAGCCGTTCCCCGCAGGCGATCTGCCGCCGGCGGGAACGTGGGCGACCATCGAGGTTGACGCAGCCGACGTGGGGCTCGCCGGCACGGACGTGCGGAACTACAACAACGGCCGCAACTGGACGGTGCACGGCGCTCCGGGCGCAACCGTGTGGTGGGGCAATTCGCGCATCAAGCTGGCCAACGGCAAGGTCATCGAATGCTACGCTCCGGCGCCTGACAATCGCGTGGTCTTCACCGTCGCCGGCCTGAAGGCCGACAGCAAGGTCCTGTCGCTGCTCGACGGCCGCGTGCTGCCGGTCGAAGGCGGCAGCTTCCGCGACCAACTCTTCGAGATGAACGACACGGGAATGGACAAACGCGAGGTGCGCGTGTACGAGATTGGTTTCTAGCCAGCATTCCATTGTTCCGAACAGGAGGCCGGTGCGCCATGGCAACACGACGACGCTGGCGGAAGCGTGGCGGAGGAAGATCGCGCAGTTACTGATCGAGCTGAAGAAGTGACGGTTTGTGGTTCGTGGTTTGTGGTTCGTGGTTTGACGGAAGCGCGACGGGGCGCTCGACGGGCTTCTTGTGGTTCGCAGCCGGGGCGAGTGGGACGGGGCCAGCCCGCAAGCTGCCATCCCACATCCCATCGCCTGCCAGTGTCACCAGCCACACTATCGCTTACACCACAGGTGCAGGAACGACAGCACAGACCACGCAGCACGTTAAACGCACCGCGATGATGGCGT
The DNA here is from genome assembly GCA_026692735.1 of Planctomycetota bacterium. GTDB lineage: Bacteria > Planctomycetota > SZUA-567 > H5-PLA8 > H5-PLA8 > JAPLOD01. Next base: position 2,092 of record JAPLOD010000403.1, read on the forward strand.
TCCGCGCTTCCTGCCCTTCTTTGCATCCGATTTCTGGCGAATCGAGCATACGCAGGGTATATTGTCTTCGGGTGTTTCTGAGGTCCCTTGACGAAGCGGTGGTTTCGGGCCAACGCGCGGGAAGTCTGATGCGAGGAGGGCAGGCAAATGGGACGACTGGTTATGCCATTGCGCGACCAAGTGCTGTGTACCGTGAGACACTGCTGTCTGGCTGGCGTGATCATGCTGGCCGGCGCCGCTGTAGCCGGCGAGAGGTGGCCCACGCCGCCCGGGCCACCCGGAGGTTCGATGACGGAGAGACTGCCCGGCGGGGAGATCGAGTTTGTCTTCGCGGACTATGGACGCCGTGATCCTTTCACAGCCCGGAAGGTGAGCATCGTGCCTGCGGCCCCCCCCCCCCCCCCAGAAGGCCTGCGCGCTGGCGGAGCGCGCTTTCCTGGAGGCAAGCTGCGAACGGTGGCCGCTCGATGTGCTGGCACAGTGCGATGCCGGGTTGGCCGTGTTCAGGGACATCCCCGACATCGCGAAACACCGGGGCATCGCTGAAGTCCAGGAGTTGCTCAACGTTCGCGAAAAGCTGCTGGACCTGCGGCGTGCCGCGGACCGCCTGTGGCAGCGCCAGGAGGCCGAGAGGCAGTTCAGGGAGTTGGACCTGCGCGTCAGCGGCGTGATAGCGTCCGGGCGGCACGCGCTGGCCATCGTCAACGGCAGGACCGCCACGCGGGGCGCTGTGGTGGCGACCAGCGACAACCAAATGGTGACCGTGGACGAGATTCGGCCAGACCACGTCGTCTTCGTCTGGCGGGGGTTCAAGATCGCGGTCGCATTGCCGGATGTGCCACAGCCGCGATAGTCGTGCCCTTGGGAATCCGGGGACATGATTGTACTGCATCATGTCCTGGCTGTCCCCGATTCCCTGTTCTTCGTTTTCGTACGCCACAGGGCGGTCACTTCGCCAGGGCCGACTGGAGCTGGATGATCTGCTGGGCGACGGCTTCGCGGGTCGAGTTCAACTGGCCAAGGGACGCGGCCTTCTCCGGGTCAACCACGCCGAAGCCGTCAATGGAGAACCGCGTGCCGGTGTCGTAGATCGTCCAGTCGTCGGCAATCGCGTCAAAGATGCCCTTCAAAACAGCCTCGGCTCTCTGCACTTCCGCGAGAGCCTTGTTGGCCTTCGTGGCCTGAGCAACGAGCTTCTCAAGCTTGCAGAGGTACTTCAGATCGTCAATGCCTTCGCGGCTGCGCTCGTAGTCCATGGTGGGAAAGACGGTCTCGCCGTCAACGCGCACGACGGAGCCGCGCTCGTTCTTGCCCAAGTTGTAGTACCACTCCACCTTGCCCCTGGCGCCGTACCTGGCCATCTTCCAGAAGAACAGGCCGAAGGGGAAACGGCCCGTGCCGGCGTTGACGAACCACGGAATGGCGGCGGTCTTGTTCTGCAGTTCTTCGAGGAACCTGCGGTTGATCAGGTGGCGGCCCTTGTTGTGGTGGTCACTGCCGTCCCAGCCGTTGTTGAAGGTCGCGATGTTGAGGCAGGGCGCCATGGCCATGACTTCCATGTACCCGTTCATGTCGCTGGTGGTGGCGATCTCGGGCAGCTCTTCCCAGACCAGTCTGGCCAGCTTGCCGGCGATCGTCACGCCCTCGATGCCGCGGTTGGTCAGCTCGTCGCCGATGCTCATGACGATCGGCACGCCGTGCTTCCTGACCTCAGCATTGACGGCGCGCATGACCTTGATGTACCTCTGCTGGAAGCGGCGGCTGTCCACGCTGCCGAAGCCGGCGAGTTCGCTCAGCTCCAGGTCCATCGGCGTGGCGAAGTAGAAGGCTGCGGGATAGCCGGCCTGCTTGTACGCCTCGATGAACTCGCCCAGCTCGCCAGTGTCGTTGTCATACACGGGGAGATGGAAGTTGTACAAGGCGGCCACCGTGGTCATGCCGTGGGCACGCATGTCGGCGAGGTGGGCCGCCAGGACCTTCTTGTTTTTGGGGCTGGAGTAGTTATAGCCCAGGCCGAACGGGGGGTCTTCCAGCTTGATGGGCAGCACATCCAACACGATGGAGACCGCGCCGATCTTCTGGCCCTTGGAGGTAACCGCGACTTCGCCCGTGTAGGCGCCGGGCTTGGCGTCGCCGGGCACCTTGACGGTGCACCAGAAGAACTCGGCCGCATGCGCCGACATGTTCCAGGGCTTGCCAAGGGGCATCAGGATCTGCCGTCCGGCGCCGTGGAACTCCTCCACGCTGGTGACGACGACGTTGGCGGCCGGAATCGTGCCGCCGGGACCCTTGAGCTCGCCCCCGGCGATCATGACTTCCTCGATGCTCTCCTTGGGCCGCAACAGGAAGCTGAACGGCTCGTACTCGCCGAGGGAGGCGAAGAGCCTGGCCTCGCGGAGATTCCGGCCCTCGCTGGCGGGGGTAATGGCCACGCCGCCGGGGGCCTTGTAGGTGAACGCCTTGCCGCCGACCTTGACCGTCACTTCCTCGGCGTTGGGGTAGCTGATGGCGCGAGTCGCCATGGGCTTCTGCTCGGGCGACGGGTCCTCGTTGTAGTCGGTCACGAACAAGTCCAGCTCGACGGCCGAAGCCGAGCCCACGCAGGCCACCAGCAGCAGGCCGGCCATCAGGATGTGTCCGGTCACCGAAGTCTTCACCAAGTCAGGACGCATAGGATGTCCTCCGGCCAGTCGAGCGCCCGCGTGTCATTCTTCGATCTGTCCGCCGACGGGCACCAGCACCACGTCGTCCAGCCAGATCGTGCCGCCGCCGGTCGCGTAGAAGTACACCGTGTAGGTCTTCTTGGTGCCTTCGGGCTTGCCGATGACCGTAATCTCCTTCCACTCCGACGGCATCTTCTGGCGGAGTGTGCCGGTCACGCCTTCCTCGAAGTTGACGAACAGCTCATTGTCGCCTTCGCCTCTGGACCAGAAGGTCAGCTTGTATTCCCTGGCGCCCGCGATCACCGGCAGCGGCGGCGTGCTGATGCCGATGCGGCCCTTCTCGCCCTTGCACTCGATCCGGGCGGAGTACTTGCCGGAATGCACGTAGTCGGGGCGGTCCTCCCACATGTTCACGTAGTTGCCGCCCCAGCTCCAGCCGCCCCACCACAGCCAGCGGCTGCGATTGGGGGCCGAGTTCCTGTTGATCTGCTCGAAGCCGCCGTTCTGGATGAAGTTCAGAGGCGGGCTTTGCACAGACAGGGCTTCCGGCTTGAACTTGCCGGCCAGGCGCTCTTCCAGCATCTTCCTGCGCTTCTCGTAGCCGGAGTCGCTCAGCAGGCCGTCCTTCTTTTGCTGGTCAACGGCCTTGAGCGCCTCTTCGATGCGTTCCCTGGGCCAGAGCTTCTGGGCGAGGGCCTCAACCGTCTCCTCCGCGGCGCAAGCCGCTCCGATACAGAGAGAGGTCACGGTCGCCACCACTGTTGCGGCTTTCATCCATTGTCTCTTCATGGCGCCTTTCCTTTTCTACGGAGACTTCTTCGTGCCTCTCAGGCCTGCGCCGCCAGTTCCTTCACACGCCGGATCAGGTCGGCCTCGCCAGAGATCGCAAAGAGCAAGCGAATCTCGCAAGGGCCGTCGCAGAGCATCGGCGCTCCCACCAGATGCACGCAGTGCGGCCAGCCATTTCCCAGGGCGCCGCAGCCTTGCGCGCCGAGGACGACCACGAATGCGGAGCCCTCCAGCGCCCGCATGACCAGCGCGCCGTGCGGCAGGCAGGCGCCCGCGCTCCAACCGAGGGCCGCGGCGGTGTGGGGATCGAACGGCAGGGATGAGATGGGCACCAGTCGGTCGCCCTCGATCCGGTGCTGCGTGAGCCGCTCTTGGCTACTGAACTGCGGGCTGAGATTCTTGATGCAGACGCTCCCGAGGTTGACCGCGCCGATGTTCCGAGGCACGATCCGACAACGAACCAGGTCGCCCTCGGCGGTAACGGTGACGGTGAGCGCCTGATCGCCGTGTGCGCGGGAGTATTCGAGCCGGGTGTGGTCGGCGTTGACCTGCCAGGGAGTCCTCCACACCTCTTCGGGCTGGAACGGCCAGTCATTGGCGCCGGGGAACGGTCCCCAGTGCCCTTCCGGGATGTCCACCGCCCACATGCCTTCGGGGAACCAGGGCGGCCGGATCTTGAACGTGGCGCAAGGCGCCGGCTCCAGGCGAATCGTCTGCCGGCCGCACAGGTCGGGCCGGAACGGCACCGCGCGCACGAGGTCTACTCGCGGCGGGACATAGGGCGCCGCCGGCGGCGGAGAAGGCGCGTCGGCCACGCAACGGAAGCCGCTGTCGTACACACGCATGCTGCACGCCCACGACCAGCGGCTGGTCGCGAGGTGCGATGAGGGCCGCCGGTGCAACAGGCTGGACCCGGCGAGTATGAAGGGGTTCTCGTCCAGACTCACGCCGTCCCGAGCCACCGGCGGGAAGACGGTCTGCACCCACTCCAGGACGCCGCCCTTCATGTCCTCGCCGCCACAGGGACTCGCGAGTTCGGGCCGCGCACCGACCGGCAAGGCGCTGTCCAGCGCCAGGCAGCCGCCCCGCGGCGCCACGGGGCGGAATTCCTGGCCCCAGGGAT
>JAPLOD010000404.1 GCA_026692735.1 Planctomycetota bacterium
CCAAGCCGTCCGGCCTGCCCCAGGCGACGCCGCTGCCCCAACCGCGGGCCGGCGCGCGCAAGCCCGGAAGCCTGCCCCGCACGGTGCGCGCGAACCTGTAGCGCGATCTTCAAGATCGCCGGAACACGACCCTCGCTCCGCCAGAGCGCCGGCGAACGGTGGCCCGGCGCTCTCCGCCAAGGTTCGCTACGCCGTCATCGGACTGGCGGGCCTCGGCCTGCTCATCCTTCTCGTCGCGCTCACGCTCGGGGGGAAGCCGAGCATAGATGACAAAGAGCGGGCGCAGAAGGAGAGGCCAGGAGGAGCCGACAAGCAACCTGGTGCCGGCCTCGTCGCGAAGGCCCCTCAGCCCACGCCTGAACAGCCCACTGGGCCGCCAAGCGTGCCGCCGAAACTCCCCGACCAGCCCAAGACGGCCAGCACTGCGCCCAAGACGGAGCCCCCTGTCGTGAAGCCGGCTCCGGCGCGCGATGGACAGCAATGGCGGCCCGTCTTCGATGGCCGGACTCTTGATTGCCTGGCGCTCCAAGGCGAGGGCACCTGGCGCGTGGAGAACGGCGCGATCTGTAGAGTGCCCGGCAAGGACAGCGCTGCGCAGAGTCTGGCCGAGTTTGCTGACGGTGAGATACGTTTTCGTTTCGAGACTGCCGGCGCTGACTTCCTGAGGTTCTGCGTGCGGCAGGGCGGGGCGGGGGAGATCACCGCCGAACTGTCGAAAACTCCCGGGTTGGCGGGGAAGGCTCACGAGCTTGTCTTTCGCTGCGAGGGCGCTGACGTTTCCGCAACGCTTGACGGTCAGCGTATAACGGTTTCGGCCACCGGGCGTCCTCTCAAGGGCCACCTGCAGTTCAACGCCAGCGGCGGAAGCCTGCGTGTGCTTGCGATCGAGCACCGTTAACTGCCTGCCGGGAAATAACAGAAAAATGGAAAGACGGCCCTTGCCTACGTAGACATTCCTGCTAGAGTGCTCAGCCGGGTGTTGGTGCTCGTCGCCATGCTATTCCCGTGTGTGAGCATCATGGCGGCCACGAGCGTTGACGACCTGAAGCGCGAGGTCGAAGACCTGCGCAAGCGCCTGAACGAGAAGAAAGGCACCGCCGCGCCCATCGGCAGTAAAGTGGACGATGCGGTGGCCGGCAAGTACGGCCCCAACGCCGCCGTCACCACCAAGAACGGCAAGCTCACCATCGGTGGCTTGCTGCAGATCTGGAATTACAGCGTTCAGGAAGACCACGTTGATGTTCTGGGCCGCAGGGTGGACACCGTCGGGGTCGCCGGCACCAACGAGACGCGGGACAACAGCACGTACCGCATCCGGCGCGCCGAGATCAAGTTCGGGATTGACATCCACGAGAACGTCACGGGCGTGGTCATGATTGACCCGGCGGCGGAAGCAACCAGCTTCTCGCCGGTGCCCAGCAACCAGGGCCTCTTCAAGTCCACGGCCCTTATGGCCCCTGAATACGACGCCGTCAACGGCCCCGGTCTCGGCAGCACGGGGGAAGTGACCTCTGTGCAATACGGCACGGTGCAGCACGGCCAGGGCGGCGTGCCGCGGCTGCTCCAGGATGCCTATATCAACTACCACGGCGTGGTCCCGCACCATGACTTCACCATCGGCCAGTTCAAGCCGCCGATGGGCGAAGAAGGCACGCGCGACAGCGCCTACCTCGATTTCGCCGAACGCGCCATGGTTACCCAGATGAACGATATCCGCGACCTCGGCGCGCAGGTTCACGGTTCGTGGCTGCAGACTGAGGAAGGCAAGTGTGAGAGCGGCCGCGTGCAGTACTGGCTGGGTGTGTTCGATGGCGCTGGGGACTTCTTTGGCACGGCGGGCGCGGTCAACAATGGCGCCCTTGGACAGTTCCAGAACCGCTCCGACGACAACGACGAGAAAGACTTCGCCGTGCGCGTGCTGGGACGGCCGGTCTGGAACAAGGACGCCTGGTACGGCCTCCTCGAGCTGGGCTACTCCGGCCAGTGTGGCGTCCACGGCGAGTCCGGTTCTCACGACGTGACCAGCAATCCTCTGAACGGCCTCAACCGCGAACAGACGCACGCCATCCGGCACGCGGCGTGGGCCATGTACAAACCTATGGGCCCCGTGCGCGGCATGTGGCTCCGCGGCGAATACGGCTACCAGAAGGACCGCGCCATGCCCCTTTCGGTTAACGCCTACGCACTGGGCGGCGGCCCGAACGGCGAGCAGCTCGATCCTCATCCCTTCACCCGCGACGGCTTCTACGTCGCCACCGGCTACAAGCTCAGCGACAGCATCTTCGCCGACAGGCTGAGCAAGGGCGGCTTCTGGAACAGGCTGTTCGAGCCGGTCGAGTTCGCCTTCCGGTATGAGCGCTTTGCCAACATCGTCTCGGAGGACCTCAGCAACCCCGATATCCGCACGGACATCTTCCGCACCAGTGTTTTCACGGCGGGTGTGAACTATTACGTCAAGCACTACAACGCCCGCGTCCAGGTCAACTTCATGATCGTGGATGAAGAGGAAGACAACAACGGCAACGCGGACGTGCGTGGCATCCGCGAAGTCAAGAACAACGTCCTGCTCCTTACGTACCAGATCGCGTTCTGAGTGCAGGGGTTCGCGTGACTGCTGTATAAGGACGGGCGGCTCGAAATGAGCCGCCCGTTTCAGTTGCGGGGCAGGCGTTTCAGCGTGGCCGCGAGGCGAACCGCGCTCCGCGTTACGAGGACGGAGACTGCTGTATGGCTGCGAAAGCGGACGGGTCGAAGCCGCGCCAGAAACTGCTCAAGACGCTGGCGGCCGAAGGCGTGCGCAGCGAACACTTCATCAGCCGGGAGCTGAGCTGGCTCGAGTTCAACGCGCGGGTGCTCGAGGAGGCCCGCGATGCCCAGGTGCCGCTGCTCGAACGTCTCAAGTTCCTCGGCATATTCAGCTCGAACCTGGACGAGTATATCATGATCCGCGTCGCGGGCGTCAAGCACCAGATCTCCGCCGGCGTTGACGAGGGCGGAACCGACGGCCTCACGCCCACGCAGGTGATGGAAGCGATGTCCAAGCGGATTCATGAGCTGACGGCGTTGCAGCACCGCTGCTTCAATGAGGAGATCAGGCCGCAATTGGAGGCCCAAGGCGTCCGGCTCTTGAGCCCCACGCAGTTGGACGACAAACAGCGCGAGTTCGTGGCGGACTTCTTCCAGAAGACGCTCTTCCCCGTCATCACCCCGCTGGCGCTCGACCCCGGCCATCCCTTTCCGCACCTGGCCAACAAGGCGCTCTGTCTGGTCGTGCATCTCCAGCCCCTCGCCCCCAGCGCCATTCCTTTCAGCACGACGGTGTTCATCCACGTGCCGAGCGTCGTGGTTCCGCGCTTCATCAAGCTGCCCGTCGCCCCCGGCAAGCACGAGTTCATGCTGCTGGAAGACGTCGTGCACATGCACCTGCATCACCTCCTCCACGGCTACGAGATCAAGTCGTGCGTGCCCATCCGTGTGACGCGCGACTCCGATATGCTGATTGATGAGGATAATGCCGCGGACCTGATGACGACCATCGAGGAAGGCCTGCGCAGCCGCCGCCGCGGCGCCGCCGTGCGCCTGCAGTACCACAGCTCGCTCCCCGCGGTCACGCTCGATACCCTGGTGGATGAGCTGGACCTGAACGCCTGCGACCTCTACCCCGCCGACGACGTGGTGGCCTTCTCGGACCTCTCAGAACTCTACAACGCCTTGGACCTCCCGGCCCTCAAGGATCCGCCCTTCACGCCGCAGCCCGTCCCCGGTTTCCACGGCGCGGAGAACGTCTTCGCCGCCATCCGCCAGCACGACATCCTCATTCATCACCCCTACGAGAGCTTCGAGCCGGTGATGCAGTTCGTGCGCCAGGCGGCCGACGACCCCAAGGTCCTCGCCATCAAGATGACCCTCTACCGCGTGGGCAGCAACAGCCCCATCGCCAACGACCTCGTCCGCGCCGCGCTCAACGGCAAGCAGGTCGCCGTCCTCATGGAACTCAAGGCGCGCTTCGATGAGGAAGCCAACATATACTGGGCCCGCCGCCTCGTGGACGCCGGCGCGCATGTCATCTACGGCCTTGTGGGCTACAAGACGCACTGCAAGTGCGCCCTGGTGGTGCGCCGCGAAGGCACGGGCATCCAGCGCTACGTCCATCTCGGCACCGGCAACTACAACGACCGCACCGCCCGCGTCTACAGCGACTTCGGCCTCTTCACCTGCGACGAGAACTTCGGCGAGGACGTCACCAACCTGTTCAACATCATCACCGGTTACTCGCGCCCGCCCGCCTTCCACCACCTCGTCATCGCGCCCACCGAGATGCGCAACAAGCTCGTGTCGCTCATCCGCCGCGAGGTGGCCCTGGCCAAGGCCGGCAAGACCGGCCACATGATCGTCAAGCTCAATAACCTGCAGGACCCGATGCTGATCGCGGAACTCTATTACGCCTCGCGCGCCGGCGTGAAGATAGACCTGATCGCGCGCGCGGTCTGCTGCTTGCGGCCGGGCATGCCGGGCATGAGCGAGAACGTCCGCTGCATGAGCATCGTGGACCGGTTCCTGGAGCATGCGCGCGTCTGGTACTTCCACAACGACGGCAACCCCGAATACTACCTCGCCTCCGCCGACTGGATGCACCGCAACCTGGACCGCCGTATCGAGACAATGTTCCCCATCCTCGACAAAAGCCTCCACAAGCTGCTCTGGGATTACCTCCAGTTGCAGCTCAGCGACAATGTCAAGGGCCGCCTGCTGAAGGCTGACGGCGCCACCACGCGCATCCAGCCCGCGAAGGGCCAGCCGCGTGTCCGTTGCCAGGAAAAGCTTCTCGAGGCCGCACGCGGGCTGGCCCGGGACGGCCAATGGGGCAGCCTGAAAGTCGAGGCCCCCCCTCCCGAGCTCAAACCGCCGGCTCCCGTGGAGAAGACTGCGGCACCCTGACCGCCGCTCATCCCTTGAAGGCGGGGTCCTGCAGCAGCTCCCGCGCCTGTTTGTAGTTGCTCGCCCGCGGCGGTATCAGCTCCAGGTCCGCACCCGCCTCTCTCAACAGGCGCTGCGCCTCCGCTTCAGCGCCGTTCTTGCGCCGCCACGCGGCGAGTTTCAGCGCCGCGCGGCCGCGCATGAAGAACGTGGGCGGCTCCGCGCTGGCGGCCACGGCCCTCCGGGACAGGGCGTACGCCTCCTCGAAGCGGCCCTGTTCAATGCGCAGCGACGACATGTAGCACAGGGCAATGGCGCGCACGTTCGGATTGTCGCTGGCCTCGCGGGGCTGATCACAGGCGATCGCCCAGTAATGCTCCGCCTCGGCGAGGTTGCCGTCGTGCTTGTAGGCCCGCTCCCCCGCGTTGAGCGCCATGACCAGGTAGCAGGCGTAACGCCACGCGTCGGGGCAGGAATCAACCCCGATCTTCCACTCGTCCAGCCAGCGTTGCCGCAGCACCTCGACCTTCGCCGGGTCGGCCTTCGGTTTCCGGCGGGTGTCCTCCCAGATCTGCGCGTAGGCATTGCCCAGGCCGTAGCGCGCAAAGATGGCCTGCGGCTGCTTGTTCACGGCGTCCTGGAACACCGCCACCATGTTGCTCCACACCGCCCCCCGCATGAGCGCCAGGACCGCGAGCGCGGCCACGTACGTGCGCGCCGTGACCGCCAGACCGTAGGCGGTCCGCTGCTTGTTCCAGCCCCGCGCCACGGCCCGCGCGTGCAGCCCCGCCACGACCTCGGCCAAAACCAGCAGCAGGCCCGGCATGCTCAGGTACAGGTACCGGTCCTGCATCAGATGCGGAATGGCGATGAGGTTCAGGTTCGGCCCGAGCGCCCCGAAGAACCACAGCCAGCCGAAGACAGCGCGGCGCCGAGTGGCGGCCAGGTACACGGTTGCCGCGATGAGCCCGGCGAGCGCCACGCCGTACAGCAGCACGCGAATGTCCAGCACGGAACGGATGGGGTCCACGTAGTACACCGCGCTCAGCCTGAAGGGCAGCACCACGTTGAACACGTACCGCCCCACGATGTCCAGGTCCGTGAGAATGGCCGTGAACACCGAGCCGCCCGGCGGCGGGATGATCGTCACGCCATGGCCCTTGATGTTCACGACGATGGCCAGCCATGAGACAACCCCACAATGTACAGCGCCAGAGCGGCCGGTATGCGCCACCAGCACCTGTTCCGCGGTGCCGCCGCCTCGGTTGCCGGCAGGCCGGAAGTACCCGCTGCGCTGCGGACATCGCCGGCCAGCCAGACCCATAGCGTCCCGAAGCCGAACAGCGCGGCCAGCGTGTTCTTGCGCTCGGAGTTCCAGCATACCGTTTCGCACGCGAGGGGATGGACCGCGAACACAAGCGCGATGAAGAAAGCCGTGCCACTGCTCAGGTGCAGCCGCAGCAACGCGCGCCACAGGACCAGTGCTGCGAGAACATGGTACAGCAGGTTCATGAAGCGCACGCCCGGCGCCCAGCTTCCCAGCAGCCCGGGCATCCAGCCCGCAAAGAGCGCCCGGTCGAGCTTGTAGCTCAGCACGGTCACCGGGAAGTACGTGGACGCTTCGGCAGGCTTCAGCAGTTCGGTGACGTCCGCACTCAGGTACGGGTTGTCAGTGATGTGCGCC
>JAPLOD010000405.1 GCA_026692735.1 Planctomycetota bacterium
GCCGCGTCGCGATCGTAGAACGGCAGGTGCCCTGACAGCAACTCATACAGCACGACCGCCAGTGCGTATTGGTCGGTGGCGGCGTCCTGCTGCCTGCCGCGCCATTGCTCGGGGGCCATGTAAGGGCGCGTTCCCGCGGCGGAATGCTCAGTGGCGGCCGCGTGCGAGAGGCTGCTTTGGATTTCCGCGGCCAGGCCGAAGTCCAGGATCTTGGCGTTTCCATCGCGCATGACGATGATATTGTCAGGCTTGATATCGCGGTGGATCACGTTCTTGGCATGAGCGAAGTCCAGGGCGCGCGCGATCTGCTGGCCCAGGCGCAAGGCTTCTTCCATCGAGGCCTGCGCTCCGTGAGCCTTGAGGAAATCACGGGCATAGACTCGCAGTGCCTTGCCTTCGACATACTCCAGCACCAGCACGTGTTCCGCGCCGTGCTGTTCCAGCCCGTGCATGGCGGCGATGCCTTCGTGGATCAAGCCGTAGACCAGTCGGAAGTTCTCCCGGAGTCGCCGCATTTCCTTGTCGGAGCGGCTGACTTCCGGAGGGAGGAACTTGATGGCCCGTTCCACCTCGCTCTCCGTGTCTCGCGCCTTCCATACCTCGCCCATGCCGCCCGCGCCGAGCTTCTCGACGAGGATGTATTTTGCGGCGATGGTGTTGCCTGGCTGCCGCTGAGTCGCCGTCACGGTGGCCCGCTCCGTAGGCATATTCGCGTCTCGCACCTGTGTGATTATATACCGCGAAGTGGAGAAGAGAACTGCCTTCGTGGGGCCGGCGCGACGAATCGTCAAGCGCGCGGACTCATGACGAAGATAGTGGCAAAGTGAGGATAGCGCCGGTACCATGTGCTATGGAAAGGGCGGTGCTTCCGACGGTGAAGAGCCGCTTCCACGGAGTGCAGGGCGGCGTTAACAGGAGGGTTGACAGGAAGATGCCAGTTGCAGCAACGAAGGACTACAAGGTCAAGGACATCACTCTGGCCGATTGGGGCCGGAAGGAGGTCGGCATTGCCGAGGTCGAAATGCCGGGCTTGATGGCCCTTCGTGAGGAGTACAAAGGGAAGAAGCCTCTCGCGGGCGCGCGCATCGCCGGCTGTCTGCACATGACCATCCAGACGGCCGTGCTGATCGAGACGTTGATCGAGCTGGGCGCGACAGTGCGGTGGTCAAGCTGCAACATCTTCTCCACGCAGGACCATGCCGCGGCGGCCATTGCCAAGGCGGGTATCCCCGTGTTTGCGTGGAAAGGCATGACGACGCAGGAATTCGACTGGTGCATCGAGCAGACGCTTTTCTGGCCGGATGGCAAGAGCCTGAGCTTGATCCTCGACGACGGCGGTGACCTGACCAACATGGTCCACGACAAGTTCCCTGAACTGCTGCCGAATATCGTCGGCCTTTCAGAGGAGACCACGACCGGTGTGCACCGGTTGTACGAGCGCGTGCGCAACGGCTCGCTGAAGGTCCCCGCCATCAACGTGAACGACTCTTGCACCAAGTCCAAGTTCGACAACCTCTACGGCTGCCGCGAATCGCTCCTGGACGGCATCAAGCGCGCCACCAGCGTGATGATCGCCGGCAAGACCGCCGTCGTGGCCGGCTACGGCGACGTGGGCAAGGGCTGCGCGCAGTCGCTGCGCGGCCAGGGCGCGCGCGTGCTGATCACGGAGATTGACCCGATCGTCGCGTTGCAGGCGTGCATGGAAGGCTATCAGGTGGTGACGATGGAAGAGGCCGCGCCGGTCGCGGACATCTTCGTCACGGCGACGGGCTGTTGCAGGATCATCCGCCGCGAACACATGGACGTGATGAAGGACAACGCGATCCTCTGCAACATCGGCCACTTCGATGTCGAGATTGACATGGCCAGCCTGACCACCGACAAGCGGCTCAAGAAGATCGAGATCAAGCCCCAGGTGGACCAGTGGGTCTGGCCCTCCGGCTCCGGCACCGCCGGTGGCTCCGGCACCGCCGGCGGCAAGCGGCTGATTGTGCTCGCCGAGGGCCGCCTGGTGAACCTGGGTTGCGCGACGGGCCATCCCAGCTTCGTCATGAGCACTTCGTTCAGCAACCAGGTGATGGCGCAGATTGAGCTGTGGACCACGCGCGGCACGGGCAAGTACAAGAAGCAGGTGTACTTCCTCCCGAAGGAACTGGATGAGAAGGTCGCGCGGCTGCACCTCGGCAAACTCGGCGCCAAGCTGACGAAACTGACGAAGGAACAGGCCGAATACCTCGGCATCCCGGTGAACGGGCCCTACAAGCCGGAACACTACCGGTACTGACGAGATACGACCGGCGAGAGGTGACGCGCGTGGGCCGGAATGCTCTACAGCAGATCCTCGCAGTCTGCGCGTTGCTGTGCTCTTGCCACTGCGCGTTCGCGGCTGAGTCAGCCCGCGAACTGACGCCCGAGGATATCAAGGCCGCGTATGGGCTAATGGGCTCCCTCCACGCGGACGACTTCGACACGCGCGAGAAGGCACAGAAGGACCTTCGCACGCTCGTCTTCGGCGACGCTGCACAAGCGGCTGCCTGGAACTCGTGGCTCGAACGGGAACGGGCCAAGGCAACAGAGCAGGAACTGCAGGCACGGCTCGACCACATTCTGCTCATTGGGCGGCTGAAGGGCACGTGGTCGTTGGTCCACGCCCCGAAAGAGATAGACCACGACCTTGTCTTTGAAGCCGACGGCACATACCGCCTCCTCGTATGGCACCCCTACCTGCGCAAGATGGTGCCCTGTGGGGAGGGTCGGTTCAGCGTTGGGAAGGCTGGTGAGTGTGCGCTAAAGGGCACCATCAAGACGCCGTTCCTCCCCGGAGCACAGCCAGAAGACTGGGAGGTGACCGCAAAGCTGGTGGACGGTGAACTCAGGACTAAGTCCGCCGAGCCGGACAGTGGCGAGGCTCGTTTCCGGCGGAAGTCGGAGCGCCCGAAGCCGCAGGGAGAAAAGTGAGGGACCGTCTCGCCCCGGCCTTGGAGCCAACGGCAGGAACCATCGCGGGTCACCAGGGTTCTTCCGAGCTCTCAGGCGATGAGCTGTGCACTGATCCCGAACACGTCCTCGACGTGTCGCGCTTCCTCCGGCGTCGCCACCAGCGCCAGCATGTCTGAGATCGCGAAGGCGGACAGGTCCACGTCGCCTGCGACGCGCCATTCTTCTTCCTCCGACCAGTCGTGGCTGCGAGAACGCTGGTGTTGCATGAAGCGGCGCGTTCCCGGTGGCGCGTGAGCGATCGCGGCGCGGGAGGCGTACTGCACGGGCTGGGCGCCATAGCGCGCCAGCGCTTCCGCGCGCACAGCCAGGCCGTAGGGGGTGAACGACCAGCGCAGAAGCCCGCGGCGCCACTCACGCAACAAGAGGATTTCGCGCGGCGATGCGGCTGTGAAGCAGACCATGGGCGTCGAGCCGGGCATCAGGCGGCCGCACGCGCGCACGCGCTTCTCCTGGAGGATACGGCACAGCGTCGCGAAGGCGTTGCGCGGAACGTACGGCGCGCCGGAGCACAGCCAGCGCAGGTACTCGGCGCGCGACTCACCGGGCCAGGCGCCATCGGGTTCGCGCGTGAAATGCGTGAGGCAGTTCCAGGAGGTGTGGACGTAGACAGAAGAGCGGGGGAGTGACAACTGCGGCCCGCGATGCTGGCGTGCGGCTCGGCCGGCGCCGGGCAACTCCGGCCACTGTTCGATGGCGCACCGCCGGCGGGCCAGCAGCGCCATCAGCTCCGCCATGTGACCTTTCTTGCGGACGTAGATGGCGTGCGCGCGATCCGCCAGCCAGCCCATCAGGAGGTCGCGCTGGTGGCGTTCCGAGAGATGCTGTGCCTGATGCCGGGGCCAGACGAGCAGGTGCCGCGCCGGCAGGAAGCTGCGCCATTCGGCGTCGGTGCGCGGCGCGTGCGACAGCGCCACGATCGCGCTGCCGTTGGCTCGCGCGCAGGTCCACAGCGCGGCGTCGAAGGCGACGCGGCCCGCGCCCGTGACCAGGACTTCGCTCTGCGCGGCCGTCTGTTCTGCTGTTGCGACCGTCGCCACCAGCCAGGGCGTGTCGGGGCTGGGCGCGCGTTCGCCGCGCGAGACAAGCAGCGTGCGGCGGGGCAGGTCGAGCAGTTCCAGCTCGCCGTGGTGCTCAAGCGATGCGCCGAGGGCCGCTTCTGTAGCTGCCAGCACAGGGTGCAGCATACCATGCTCGATTGTCGTTTGCGGCTTGTGCTCGGCAACTGCAGAAGCATGGCAAACGCGGAACGCCTGATGTTGTGGCGCCAGAGGCAGAATCCGCCAGTAGACAAGTCCGCGTTCATCATCCATGATTTACCAACGGGCAGCGGCATGACCCTCAGCATGGAGGCAGTGATGCATTTTTCCGATCGCCTGGACAACGCGGTGAAAGCCAAGGGGAATCCGATCTGTATCGGGCTGGACCCGCGCTTCGAGCAGCTTCCGAAACCGGTCGCCGATGCGGCCATCAGGAAGCACGGGCGCTGCGCCGAAGCCGTGGCGGAAGCCTTCATCGCCTTCAACCAGGCCATCATTGACGCCGTGGTTGACATCGTGCCGGTGTGCAAGCCGCAGATCGCCTTCTATGAGGAGTACGGCTGGCAGGGAATCCGCGCGTACGAAGCCACTGTCCGCTATGCGAAGCAGAAGGGCATGCTTGTGATCTCTGACGCCAAGCGCGGCGACATAGGCGCCACCGCCGCGGCGTACGCGCGCGCGCATCTTGGCTGCCGGATCAACCCGGAGGACGCGGGCTTTGAAGCCGACGCGCTGACGGTGAATCCGTACATGGGCCGCGACACGCTGGAGCCGTTTCTGGAAGTCTGCGCTGCGGCCGGGCGGGGGATCTTTGTCCTGGTCAAGACGTCCAACCCCGGTTCGGGTGACCTGCAGGATGTCGTCACGGCAAGCATTGAGACGGTCAGTGAACGCGTTGCGGACATGGTGCGGGCCTTGGGCGCCAAGCATTACGGAGAGTGCGGGCTGTCCGACGTTGGCGCCGTGGTCGGCGCGACGTATCCCGAACAAGCTGAGCACTTGCGCCGCGTGATGCCGGACACCATCTTCCTGATCCCGGGCTACGGGGCTCAGGGCGCCACGGCCAAGGACGCCGCGGCAGGCTTCCGCAAGGACGGCCGGGGCGCGATCGTGAACAATTCGCGGCTGCTGGTGTTTGCGTACAAGCTTGAAGCCTATGCCACCAAGTATGGCGAGAAGGACTTCGCCGGGGCCACGCGAGCGGCGGCGCTGAAGATGGCGGAGGAACTGAGGGCAGCGCTGTAAGGGCTACTGGCTATGGGCTATTGGCTACTGGCTGCTGGCTACTGGGCACGTGCTTCGTACAGTAAACGTTCGTCGCGCTGAAACCCGGCGTGACCGCAGAGGCCGTGATCCGCGTGCCTGGCCTGCCACGTTTTATCCGGTAGATCGCATAGCCGTAGTCTTCGAGCATCCGGCAGAGGTCCCGGCTGTTGTGCCCGGCTGCGCCCAGGTCCGCCGGGGAGATCTCCATAAGCAAGTCCGGCGAGAAACCGGCCAGAGATTGCCTGCCGCCCTCCAGGAGGGCGATCTCGGCGCCCTGGATATCAACTTTCATGAGGTCAAGGCGGCGGACCTGTTCCCGGCTCACAAAATCGTCGAGCGTCATCGCGTTAACTTCCGCGCGGAGGCTGACGGCCGGCTGAGCGGTGTTCACGAGAGAAGCCAGCCCCTGGTTGTCGGCGCTGGCTTCAGCATAGGCCAGCGAGCAGCGTCCTGTGCGATTGGAGAGGGCGAGCTGATGAGGGCGCAGGTTGGGCAAGCCGTTGCGCTCGGCATGCATCGCGAGCCGCTCGTACACCGCGGGAACGGGTTCGAACGCGTGGACGGCCCCGGTGGGCCCGGCGAGCGCCGCCATGTGCAGGGCCATCTCACCGAGGTTCGCACCGACATCGAAGCAGACCATGCCGGGCTTCACGAGGTGTTCGAGGGCCTGGTGCAGGTCTTGGTCATAGCATCCGAGGATGATGATATTGCGGTCAATGTGGTAATAGTGCGAAAGGTAGAGCTCCGCGCCCCAGCGGTTCCGGTGCCAGGCGAATTCGGGGCGCGGATACGCCTTCCGTCCCAGGACGTCGTAGAGCCGGCGAGGTCGAATGCCGCCGAAGGGGCGGCCGGCCACACTGAGGAGCCTGTACAGTGCCCTGTAAGGGTTCAAGGATTCCGGTCCTGCGCTGCCTGCTCATCGTCCTGCCAAGCCGCGACGCGCACCAGCATAGCACATCCCGCTGCAAGCGCGCAAGGCAGGTAGTCGGCCGTCAGGAGGAGAAGCGCGCCCTGAGGGACTTGAACCCCCAACCCCGTGGTTCGAAGCCACGTACTCTATCCAGTTGAGCTAAGGGCGCGTGCGTGCATCTGCTGACATCAAGAACAACGGTCACGGCGACCAACGCAGGAACACTAGCACATTCACAGTGGTGGATCAACCCGGATTAGCAGGCGCCCGGGGTGTTCGTGGGGATTCCCTGGCTCAGGTCTTGTCGCGGATTCGCTTGGCGCGCCACGCCAGGACCACGGCGCCCTCGTGGTCGCCTTGGGCTTTGGCGACGTCCACGAGGCGGAGGAGGGTCTCTGCGAGCTTCCGATGATCCGGGCCGAAGACGGCTTTCTGGCGCTCCAGCAGGCTTCGCAGAGCTTGCTCCGCGCCTGCCAGATCGCCCTTGCCCAGCAGCGCGCGAGCCAGGTCGCTGAGCGCGTC
The DNA here is from genome assembly GCA_026692735.1 of Planctomycetota bacterium. Lineage (GTDB taxonomy): Bacteria > Planctomycetota > SZUA-567 > H5-PLA8 > H5-PLA8 > JAPLOD01. The sequence continues at coordinate 6,736 of JAPLOD010000405.1, forward strand.
GAGGGTATCCTCATGCTCGCCTCCCAGGACACGCTCCAGGAGGTCCAGCCTTCTGCGTATGAGCGGCTCTGCACCACCGAAGTCGCCGTGGTCCAGCAGCGCGCTTCCCAGCGCCGAGACGCAGACGAAGGTCTGAACGTCGTCCCGTCCCAACACCCGTTCGCTGAGTTCAAACGCGCGCCGGAACAGCGGGATGGCGGACTTGGGGTCGCCCCTGCCCTGCAGCACGATGGCGAGGCTGTTAAGGGCGACGGCGGCTTCTCTGTTTTCCTGACCGGACTTCTCGACTATCGCCAGCGCGCGCCTGAGGAGCGGCTCGGCGCTGTTATACAGGCCCTGGCGCGCCAGCATATACCCGAGTTCGCCCAGCAATCCGACAACCATTGCGGACTCCGGCGCGGCTGCTTCGGCAAGCTCCAGCGCACGGCGGTACAGCTCTTCAGCGCGCCCGTATTCGTGCAGGTTATCGAACACAGCCGCGATCATGCCGAGATACTTGACCGTGCCCGGATGATCCGGGCCGAGCTCCTTCTCCACCTTCAACGCCGCCCGGCTGCAGAACCAGCCCGCGCCGGCGGCATAGGTGTTCGCCCTGAGCTGCTCCGCGTAGTCGAGGAGGCCCTCGACTGTCTCCGGCTGCGCGGGTTCGCCGGGGTCGGCATCTATGGCGCAGCGGAACCCGACATGAGGCAACCTGCTGTCAGGGCGCCACGACTCACGCGCGGACGCACACGCGCGGCTAACCGGGGAAGAGATCGAGCCGCCCCGCACGACCCGATACTCGCCCTCGGTCGGGCCCTTGGGGTCTGCCAGGGGGTCAGGGTCGTAACATATCGCATACCAGTCGCCGCACCATTCCCACACCAGCCCGCACATGTCGTACAAGCCCCAGAGGTTGGGCATCTTCTCGCCTACCTTCGGCGGTTCGTCCGCGCCGGCAACAAGCACGCCGAGACCGGGCAGTGTCCGGCTCGCGCCATAGTTCTCCATCGTCCACGCGTAGTCCTGTGACGGCTCGCCGGCCCAGGGATAGGCTGTGACGGTTCCCGCACGACAGGCGTATTCCCACTCGGCTTCGGTCGGCAGGCGCAGAGCGATTCTTCGCGCCGCCGCTGCTTGTATGAACTCCCGGCAGTCGCTCCATGAGACCATGTGGACCGGCCT
>JAPLOD010000406.1 GCA_026692735.1 Planctomycetota bacterium
GATTTCGGGGGCAGCGGCAACGACGGCCCTCCCCCTACCCCCCTCACCCTGGCCTCTCCCCACAGGGGAGAGGGAAACGAGGGCCGTCCCGCTGGCCCCCTCACCCTGCCCTCTCCCCACGGGGGAGAGGGGGGAACGACAACGGGCGAGACCCCGCCGCACATGGACAAGACACCACCGCACATGGGCGAGACGCCCATGCTACGGGGCGATGGGGCGGCCATGTCGCCTGAGCTTGCCGTCAAAGCAATAGATGGCTGGGCCGCGTATCTCAAACAACGGCTTGTTCAGCGGCAGGACGCTCTCGTTCGTGAAGGACCACTTCGACACCGTGGTCCTTTCGCTGGATGGTCCGCAGAGCGACCAGGACCTGCATCGTCCCTTGCGGGATGGCGGGAGCGGCTTCGAGCGCGTCTGCGCGACGGCGCACAGGTCCCACTCAGCCGCTCGACTTCCGCGCCATTGAGGCCGCCTGCGAACTGGTGGCCCGGAACTGCGTGGATGCGAATAGGACGCTCCACGTCGTGGCACAAGGTCCTTGTACCGGCTGGCGCTCACAAAGCGCAACCGCGCGCTGTTGCGGCGGTATCCCGAGCATTCGCGCGAATCTCTGCGCGATTGCGTGATGCTGCAATGCGCGGACCAGCGGCTGACCAGCCGAGGGTACCGCAAGAACCATTTCGTGCACTACGCGCTGCCGGCGGACAGGAACCTGTACTTTTGCCACGGCCTGCGCGGCGAGGACCTGCTGGCGCTGGGAGCGTCGGCGTCGGGAACGTTCGGCGGCATTGACTACCGCAGTTGCGAATACCCGCGCTACGTGGAAGCTCGACACATGCGGCCCGCCCTCGAAGGACTGACAATCGCGTCACCGGCGGAGCAGAGCATGCGGCCCGCGGCGTCCATGCTGATGTGCGCGAGCTTGACCCGCGAAGCGTTTCAGGTGATCGGCTGCGAGGCGCTGTTCAACGAATGGGAACGTTGCGCGCTGATAGAGCCGGACGGTGGGGCCGAGCGGTATCGCCTGAGCGGTGTGGGATCGTGGCTGGTGCGCGAGATAATCGCCGAAGCCTGCACGTACTCTGGGCGCTCTGCGTGAGCACGCCCTACGGCGCGTCTGTCCTGAACGGGGCCGCCGGCAGCCCCTCTTTGCTGTAGAGGTTGCAGTCGGGGTTATCGGCCCAGGCGTAACGGACGGCGGCGGGCTTGGCGACGTCTTTGCTCGAAACGACAACCGTCTCGCCCTCGATCTTGGCGTCCGCCCAGACGAACTTCTTGTCGTCGCCGGCAATCGCGAAGCCGACCAGTTTGTCGCCCTTGGACACGAGTCCGCCGGCAACGCGGGTGAAACTGACGATCGCCTTGTCGCCGTCCACCTTCACGCTCTGGTACAGCGGCCCCAGGTACTCGATCTTCTGTCCGTAGGTGTTTGCGAGCGCGTTCAATGCGAGGCGCTTGCCGACGTCCTGCTTGTTCCTGGGATGGATGTTGTCCGCCTCACCGATGTCAATATTGACGGACACGCCGACCTTTGGGACCAGCAACGCCAGCTTCATCTGCACCTCGCGGAACTCCGCCCACTTGCTCTCGGAAGGCTGCCCCTTGCGCGTCATGAAGTTGGGCAGTTGCACGATCAGGAAGGGGAAGTCGCCCTGGCCCCACGCCTGCCGCCAGCAGCCGATCATGAGCGGCAGCAGCTTCTGGTACTTCGGCGGACTGCCGGTGTTCGCCTCGCCCTGATACCAGATGGCCCCGCGGATCCCGTAGGGAATCAGCGGCGCGACCATGCCGTTATAAAGGACGCCCGGCCGGCTCGAAGAAGTCGCCCCCTGCGGCGGGCGCGGCGGCTTGGGCTCCGGCTTGCCCTCGGCCTTGGCTTCGGCGGCGGCCTTCTTCCACTTCTCCATGTCCGCCTTGTGCTTTTCAAGCGCCTTCGGGTACTCGGCGATGACCTTGTCCCAATGCGCGAAGATGGCGGCCAGTTCGGGGTCTGCTTTCTGCGCGGGGATCGGCGTCCACGCTTCGGCGGGCGTGCCACCGACGGAGGTGTTGATGAGGCCGACGGGGACGTTCAGCTTCTCGTGGAGTTCCCGCCCGAAGAAGAACGCCGTCGCCGAGAAACCCCCAACCGTCTGCGGACTGCACTCGACCCACTTGCCGCCGCAATCGTTCTGCGGCTCGTCCGCCGGTTTGCCGGGCACTGTGAAGAGGCGCATCTTGGGGAACGCGGCCTTGGCGATCTCTTCGTCGGCGTTGACGCACCCCTTCACCACCATGGCCATGTTCGACTGGCCGGAGCAGACCCACACTTCGCCGACCAGGACGTTCTTGAGCGTTATCATGTTCTGGCCCACGATGGTGATCTCAAGCGGCCCGCCGGGCTGCATAGCCGGCAGCTTGACCATCCACTTGCCGCCGGCGTCGGCTTTCGCTTTCATCTGCTTCCCGCTGCAACTGACCGTGACCTCCTCGTCAACGCCTGCCGTGCCCCACACAGGGAGTTCAACGCCCTGCTGCAACACCATGTTGTCGCCGAATACCGCCGGCAGTCTCACCTCAGCCCACGCTGCCGAAGAACAGAGCGTAAGCGTCAGCACGCAGATCACGGCGCGGGCGGTGTGAACGGCTTTGGTCATCACGGCTGTTGTCTCCTTCTCTTGGGGAAGCATGCAGATTACCGCACTTCAGCAGCTTTGCCAGGTCGTCGCAGGCAAGGACACAGCAGACCCAGGTAGCCGCGTTCCGCGGCAACCCTGGGCTCAAGGCCGCGACACTTCGAGGCGTTTGCGATCACTGGCCTATCAGCGTCGGGCCTGCGCCGATGTCCACGCCAGCAGCCGAGCCTGGTCGAGAAGGGCCTGGCCCGCGAAGCCTTCCGGAAACACCTGCCATTGATACCGCAGGCTCCTGAACACGTCGGCGCCGAGGTACGTCGTGCCGTCCGGCTCGCGAAGAGGCAGGCGCCCTTCGTCGCCGGGCTTCAGGCGACACTCGTCGAGCAGCGCCTGGAGGTCGCGGCGCTCCCTGCAGTGCTCGGCGTACACGGTCGCATAGTCAACCCAGCGGGCGCCGGGCCGGGCTTTCAGCCAGTCGAGGAGCCTGCGGCAGCGATCCTTCAGCCTGGTGATCTGCGCCGGCGAACGCAGCGGCGCGGGCGGACATTGCTCAGCCGAGAGTGGCCTGCCTTTGAAGAAGGGCTCATCCCAGAACCTGCTCGTGTGCAGCATCGCCGGATGCGTGTACACGCACATGACGCCCTCGCGGGCGATCTCCGCCGCGCGCTTCTCGAACTGCTCCTTGAAGCGCTGCTCGCTGGAGTCGTCTTCGCCGAAGAAGCTGTCAAAGGCGATGTCGTAGCGGCAGCAGAGCATCCCGGCGAACCACAGCGGACGGCCCGTGGCCAGCGGGAACGGCGCATCGCAGAAGACCTTCAGTCCTGCCGCGGCGAGCGCCAGCAGCGTCGCCGGCGACCACGAATCGCCCGGCTTGCAATAGCTGACGGGCACGCGGCCGAAGGTTTCGTAGAGCGTCTTGAAGCAGGGGGCCTCGGTCTTGAGCACCCATGCCACCCCTTCGGCCAGCGTCAGCTTCTCGACGGCCTCACTGTGCGTCGGATGGACGGAATGGTAGTCGGTATGGAAGTCAATCTCGTGGGCGGCGAGCGCGGCGAGGACGTCGTCGCGTCCGTCGCGTCTGAGCCTGCGGACGACCTCGCCAACAAGCTGGAAGCAACCGCGGATGCTCCGCGCGGACAATTCGTGCGTCCACCAGAGCGTTGCGTCCACCGCTTCGGGCGTGGCGTAATCTTCCGTATCGAACGAGATGAGGATATCCATGCGCGGTGTCTCTCCCCGCGCTGTTTATACCGTCTGCGCGGCGCAATGGAAAGCGGCTCAGCCGCCGCAGTTCAAAGACGGTGCTTGTCTGGGCAGCACCCCTGCGTATCCTTCTGGAGTCTTTGTATACCGGGGAGGAAGAATTATGACGAGCGTGTGTAACTGGAGCGTGATGCCGGCACTTTTGGTCCTGGTGACGCTGGGGCAGGCCGCGGAACCGGGCCGTCTCACAGTCCAGGTGGATAAGCCGGGACCGAAGATCAGCCCCCTGCTGTGGGGTATTTTCTACGAAGAGATCAACTGCTCCGGCGACGGCGGCCTATACGCGGAACTCATCCGCAATCGCAACTTCGAGGAGAAAGACAAGCCCGACCACTGGACGCTGGTCTGCACGGGGACGTCCAAGGCTGAGATGGGCATTGATACCGCGCAGCCGCTCAGCGAGAAGAACCGCAGGTGCCTGCGGCTGCGAGTGAGCGAAGCTGGCGACGGCCGCGTGGGCGTGGCCAACGGCGGCTGGTGGGGCATCTGGGTTAAGGACGGCGCTCGCTACGATCTGTCGTTCTACGCGCGCGGCAGCGAAGGCTTGACAGGACCGCTGACAGTGACGCTCGAAAGCGCCGCCGGCAGCGTCTACGCCGAGGAGAAGGTGGACGGGATCACCGCCGAGTGGAAGAAGCACACGCTCACATTGAAGTCCAAAGGCACTGACCCCAAGGCGCGGCTGGTCATCAGTACCAGGCAGGCGGGCACGCTGTGGCTGGACGTGGTGTCGCTGTTCCCGAAGGAGACGTGGAAGGACCACGGCTTGCGCCCGGACCTCGCGGAGATGCTCAACGGCCTGAAGCCGTCGTTCGTGCGCTTCCCCGGCGGCTGCTGGGTCGAAGGCGACAAGATGGAATTCGCAAGCCGCTGGAAGCGCACCATCGGCAACATCGGCGACCGCTGGGTACAGTGGAACATCTGGAACTTCTTCGCGACGAACGGCCTCGGCTTCCACGAATACCTCGTCATGTGCGAGGACCTGGGCGCGGAGCCGCTGTTCGTCATCAACTGCGGGATGTCGCACAAAGAGAACGTGCCGCTGGACAAGATGTCGGAGTTCGTGCAGGACGCGCTGGACGCCATCGAGTACGCCAACGGTCCGGAGGACAGCACGTGGGGTTCCGTGCGCGCGAAGGCCGGTCACGCGAAGCCGTTCAACATGAAGTACATGGAGATCGGCAACGAGAACGGCGGGCCGGCGTATTTCGAGCGGTACGCGCTCTTCCACGACGCGGTCAAAGCGAAGTACCCCGATTTCCATCTCATCGCCAACGTGTGGGGCGGGGTGCCGGGGAACAGGCCCATCGAGATCGTGGACGAGCACTACTATAGTTCACCTGAGTTCTTCATGCAGAACGCCACCAAGTACGACAAGTACAAGCGCGACGGCTACAAGGTCTATATCGGCGAGTACGCCGTGACGCAGGGCGCGGGCCTGGGAAACCTGCGCGGCGCGCTGGGCGAAGCGGCGTTCATGACGGGGATGGAGCGGAACAGCGACGTGGTCCTCATGGGCTCCTACGCGCCGCTCTTCTGCAACGCCAACAACAAGCGCTGGCCCATCAACCTCATCAACTTCGACAGCTCGCGCGTCTTCGGCATCCCCTCGTACTACGTGCAGAAGATGTGCAGCGAGAACCGCGGCGACGTTGTGCTGCCCGTGACCATCGAGCCGCAAGCGACAGCGGCCGAGCCTGAGAAGAACCTGCACGGCGCCATCGGCGTGGGCACGTGGGTAACGCAGGCGGAATACAAGGACATCAAGGTGACGGCGCCGGACGGCAAGACGCTTTTCGAGCGCCCCAACTTCACCGACACCAAGGGATGGAAGCTCCGCCACGGCCAGTGGAAGGCCGAGGACGGCGCGCTGCGGCAGACGGTCCAGACCGAGGACTGCCGCGCGGTCGCGGGCGACGCGAAGTGGACCGACTACACGTACACGCTGAAGGCGCGCAAGATCGCCGGCGCGGAAGGCTTCCTCATCATGTTCCGCGTTGAGGACGATGCGAACTGGATCTGGTGGAATATCGGCGGCTGGGGCAACAGCCACACGGCTCTTGAACGCTGCAGCAACGGCGGCAAGGGGCCGCTCGGGCAGCCGGCGCCGGTGAAAGTGGAGACCGGCCGCTGGTACGACATCCGCATCGAGGTCAAGGGCGCGAATGTCCGCTGCTTCATGGACGACAAGCTGGTGACCGAGGCGACCGACGCGCCGCAGCAGGTGGTTCCCGTGTACGGCACGGCCAGCCATGAGAAGTCCTCCGGCGAGGTCATCCTCAAAGTGGTGAACGTGAGCGACGGCGAACAGAAGCTGCAGGTTGATCTGCAGGGCGCCAAAGACGTGTCATCGCAGGCCAAGGCCATCGAGTTGACCGGCCAGCGCATGGACGAGAACACGCTCGACGCGCCCACCAAAATCGCGCCGACGACGCGCGCGGTCGGCAACGCGGGGCGGAGCTTCACGTACGCGTTCCCGGCCAACTCGTTCACCGTGCTGCGAGTGAAGGCGGAGAGGTGACCGCGAGGCTGGCTGCGGCGCGACGGCCACGGCAATGATGCCGTGGCACCCGGCGTGTGACCTGCTCTAGACGCGCTCGCTCACCGGCACGTAATGGCGTAGCGTCGGGCCCTGATAGATCTGGCGCGGGCGAGCAATCTTGAACCCCGGGTCGTGGTGCATCTCCCGCCACTGCGCGAGCCAGCCTGGCATGCGTCCGATGGCGAAGAGCACGGTGAACATGTTGGTCGGGAAGCCCGCGGCCTTAAGGATCAGGCCGGAGTAGAAGTCCACGTTGGGGTACAGGTGCCGGCTCAGGAAGTAATCGTCCTTGAGGGCGATCTCTTCGAGCTTCAGGGCGATGTCGAAACACGGATCGCTGACACCGCGCTTGTTGAGGAGTTTATGGCAGATCTGCTTGATGATCCTGGCGCGCGGATCGAAGGTCCTGTAGACGCGGTGGCCAAAGCCCATGAGCCGCTCCTTCTTGTCCTTGGCGCGCGCCACAAACTCCTCGGGGCTGCAGCCGTTCCTGCGGATGTACTGCAGCATGTTGACGACTTCCTGGTTGGCGCCGCCGTGCAGCTTGCCCCACAGAGCGCAGATGCCGGCGGAAACCACGGCGTAGATATTGCCGAGGCTCGACCCGGCCAGGCGGACTGTGGAGGTGCTGCAGTTCTGCTCATGGTCGGCGTGCAGCAGGAAGAAGACGTCCACGGCGCGGACGATGTCCGGGTCCAGGTGGTAATCCTTCACGGGGGAGGAGAACATCATGGTCAGGAAGTTCTCCACGAACCTGAGCTTGTTGGAGGGATACACGATCGGCTCGCCGATGGACTTCTTGTAGGAGAACGCCGCGATGGTGCGAATCTGCGACATCAGGTTGGCGATGACCTGTTCCTCGGCCGGCTCGTCCAGTTGCTCCGGCACGGGGTAGAACGCCGAGAGCGAGGCGACGACGGTCGTCAGGATGGCCATGGGATGCGCATCCTTCGGGAAGCCGGTGAAGAAATGGAGCATGTCTTCGTGGATGAGCGAGGAACAGTTGAGGCGCTTGGAGAAACGCTCCAGTTGCGTCTTGGTGGGCAGTTCCCCGTACATGATCAGGTGCGCCGTCTCGGTGAACGTGGACTTCTCCGCCAGTTCCTCGATGGGGATGCCGCGGTAGCGGAGGATGCCCTTCTCGCCGTCAATGAACGTAATGCGGCTCTGGCACGCGCCGGTATTGCCGAAGCCGTTGTCCAGCGTGATATAGCCGGTTTCGGCGCGAAGCTGGGAAGTATCAATGGCCTTCTCGTTCTCCGTGCCCACCACGATGGGCAGTTCGTAGGTCTTGCCGTCCAGTACCAACCTGGCCGTCTGGCCCGTCCTGGGCCTCTCGGCTGTGCTCGCGGTCCGGGCCTCTTGAAGCGTCGCGACTCCCATGTCTCTCTCCTATCTCAGCAGCGCCGGCACGTCGCGGATGAACCGCGCCACAGGAATGCCGCTGGAACGCAGCCTTTCGATCTTGGCCGCCGCCGTTTCGTCCGCGGCGCCCACCAGAGCGCCTGCGTGTCCCATCCGCCGGCCCGGCGGGGCCGTCAAGCCGGCTACAAAAGCAACCATTTTCTTGTGCATGCGCTCGCGCCAGTACTGCGCGGCGACGACTTCGTCCTGGCCGCCGATCTCGCCGATCATGACGATGGCGTCCGTGTCGGGATCGGCCTCGAACAGCGGCAGAAGATCGGCGAAGCGGCTGCCGATGATGGGGTCGCCCCCCACCCCGATGCAGGTGGACTGGCCGAAGCCGGCGTCCGTGAGCGCGGCGACGATCTCGTAGGTGAGCGTGCCGCTGCGCGAGATCACCCCCACGCGGCCGGGCTTGTGGATCGGCCCGGGCATGATCCCGACTTTGCATTGGCCGGGGCTGATCAAGCCGGGGCAGTTCGGGCCTATCAGGCGGATGCCCGCCTGGCTCAGCGCCGCCCGCGATTCCAGCACGTCGAGCGTCGGAATGCCTTCGGTGATGC
>JAPLOD010000407.1 GCA_026692735.1 Planctomycetota bacterium
AAGGCTTCAAACGGCGCTCGAAGCTGGTCTTCCGGCTCGCCGTGGGTAACGGCTTTCATCTTGGCCGTTACCGCGGCGCCAAGCTTCTGCAAGGCGGCAAGTATCGCGTTTTCATCGGGCATGGACGGAAGGCTACCACGGTTCGCCTACGCGGTCAATTCAAGGCGGGCCTTGGACGGCAAGGCCAAAAGCGCCAGTCCGCCCGCGGCGTGTTCTTGTTGGGGGATAACGGGGACGGGGGATAACGGGGACGCGCACGGATAACGGGGACGCGCACGAAACCCTTCTGGCTGGTGCCACCGTCAGTTTGGTGTTTTTCGTTTCCTTCGGCTTTCGGATTTCGAGTTTCGGAGTTCCGTGGGCTGCTACGAGCCCACCAGCGCCGCCTGCCAGGGCCCGAGGCGCTCGATCCGGTACATGGAATACGGACCGTCTTCACTCTTGCGCGGGAGATGTTCGCGGTGGCCGTCCGCGCGCAGCAGGCGCAGCGACTCCCCGCCGCCGCGCACGCAAATCTGCAGGTCCTCCGCGGTGTCAATGGACGCATTGAGGACCAGCAGCGCCGGGCCGCCGGCAGCATCGCGCCGGCACCACACCGCGGCCTTGTGGAATGAGCTGACGTACGCCGGCAGCGTATCCCTTGAAAGCCAGCGCAGCAGCGCTTTCATCTGCGAACTCTTGGCCAGCGAGTGCAGACTGCGCCAGGGATAGTAGCCCAGCACCGCCACGCGCCCGCCCAGGCTGTTCTCGAACACGCCGCTGCAGGCGCCGAAGTTGGTCGGGCCGAAGTCCACGATCTCCGCCAGCACGCGGCTGGTGGCGCTCAGCGGCTTGAGCAGATAGCTGGGCTGCGGCCAGAACGAGGGCCGGCAGTCCCGGTGCCACCCGGCGTAACCGCCGTTGATGGCATCGCCGGTCAGGACCTCGATCGTGTCGCGGTCTTTGGTCTCCCTCACCGCAAAGCCGGTGTGCTCGCCCAGCCCAAGCTCATGCAGGCGCACCAGCGCGGGCCCGTTAAGGACCACGCCGCCGGCCAGCATCTGCAGCAACTGCTCGCGCGAGAACGCCAGGCAACTGTCCCCGCTGAAGAGAGTGACCGCCGCGCCCGCTTGCGCGTGAGCCATCGGTAAGCCGATCTCGGAAAGCTCGTTGAACTCGCGCATGTTCCCGCCCCAGGACGGCGCATCAAACCAGGGGCGCTCGGGCGCCTGCGCTGCGAAGCTGTCGGGCGTGAACGCGGGCCAAAGGCCCTCGCAGGGCGAGCGCCCGAAGCTTTCGACCAGCTTGTCATAGAAGCCGCGCTGCGACTTCACCGCGGCGAAGTAGGGCAGGTATTCGGCGAGCGGATCGCTGCTGATGCCCATGCAGTTGAGCGCCGTGCCGGTGCAGCCGGCGCCGATGTAGGCGGCGATCTCAGCGGTGAAGATCGTCACGCTCTTCTTCAGTCGCTGGTACGGAAAGTTCTCGTGCTCGGACTGCACATCCGTCACACTGGCCGGCAGCAGCGCCACCTGGCGGCCGGTCGAGTGCGCTTTGTCGAGCAGCGCCGGCGGGGTGTCGTCTGTGTAAAAGCCGCCGCCCGGCCGCCACTTCACCGGACTGCGTTGTGTGCCGGAAAGGGCCTTCGCCCAGTCGTCGAATCCGTAGCCGCTGTAGGAAATCTCGCCGGTCATCAGGCCCAGCGGCAGGGCCGGATCCACTGTGTCCACTGCCGCACGGATCCACGCCAGCAGGTCGGTGATGTAGCGGCGGTTGTGCGTCAGCCACTTGCGCCGCAGCGTCAGGCATTGCTCGCGCGGGCCGGAACCCAATGCGGTCTTGAGGGCGTCGCGGGTCCACGTGGCGCCGCTTTCGGTGGAGAACTGCGCCAGGCAGCGCTCGCAGAAACAGGCAAAGCGGATCGCGCCGGCATGGCTCTCCAGACGCACGTCGTCGTCAACCCAGATGAAATCCGGCCGCGCCTGTGCCAGCGAGACGTAGACGTCTTTCAAGTACCCGCGCACGGCCGGGTCGCTGGAGCAGTAGCAGCTTGCGGAGACGGCGCCGTCAACGTCCACCAGGTGCTGCCAGGGCTCGCGCAGGGAATGCTCCAGGTTCTCATCCAGATGCCCCAACGTGGCCAGATGGTTGATGCCGGTGCGCAAACCGAGCGCTTTGCATCCGGGGATGAGCTCTTTCAGCGCCGCCGCCCGCTGCTGGAGCGTCTGCAGCGGCAGCGGCGGATGTGTGAAGCCGGTGAAGAACGCGACCTCGCCTATGGTCCCGCGGTACTCTTTGAGCAGCGCGAGCAGTTCTTCGTAACGAGGCTTTTCCTGCCAGATCAGCGGGCTGACGCGCAGTGACACGACGGCATTCTTCAGACGCACCGGCTTCTCGTCTGCCATGGCGCTTCCTCCTGGTAGGATGCTCGCGGCGGAAACCGCCGCAACGGATGCTCCCGAGGCTTTCAGAAAATCTCGCCGATTCATGAGCGCCGGCATCGTAGACTCTCGGCACGGATTGCGCCAAACCAGAATTGGCGCGTCGTCGGCGCTGGTGCGTAGCGGTATTGTAAGCCTTCTCCCCCGCGGCCACGGGCGGGACGCCCGTGGTACCACGAACGTCTCGTTCGTGGCATGGGCATCTTGCCGAAACCACGGAATCCCTTAGAGTGGTTTCAGGTCGCTTTCCCTGGGGAACGCATGGACAACAGGCCACCCCGTCGCTGCCTGCCTCTTCTGGTCCTGCTGCTGGCCGCCGCAGGCGCCGCGCGGGCCCAGGAGCAGGCGTATGAGTGGAAGGACGTGGCGCGCGTCGTCGCCGTGGGCGACGTGCACGGCGACTACGAGCAGTTCGTCAAGTGCCTCACGGCCGCCGGAGTGATTGACGAGGCCAATAAGTGGATCGGCGGGAAGACCCACCTCGTCCAGACCGGCGACATCCTGGATCGCGGGCCGGACTCCAAGAAGGCGCTCGACCTCCTCATGGATCTGGAGGGACAGGCGAGCGCAGCCGGCGGGTGTGTACATGCCCTGGTCGGCAACCACGAGGCCATGATCCTCGCCGGCGACTACAGGTATCTCCACGAGGGCGAAGCCGAGGCATACGGCGGCATGGACGCGTTCGCGGAGACGATGGGTCCCCGGGGGAAGTACGGGAAATGGCTCCGCGGCAGCCCTGCCATCATCCGGATCAACGATGTCCTGTTCGTCCATGGCGGCCTCTCCGCCGCCTACGGGGCGCTGCCCCTGGCGGAGATCAACGCCAGGGTCAGCCGCTCGCTGGGCGCCCCGTCGGCCTCCGGCGCCGCCGGGGAGCTGGACGGCCCCCTCTGGTATCGCGGCCTCGCCGATGCAGACGAGGACGCGCTCAAGGGGATGCTGGCCCCCATCCTCCGCAAGCACGGAGTCAGGCACATCGTCATTGGGCACACGGTGTCGCGCTCGGGCCAGGGCATCAGCGCCACGGCGGATCGAGCGTTGGTCATGATTGATGTGGGAATGTCCAGGACCTACCGGCAGGGCCCGGCAATGTGCCTGCTCATAGAGGATGGGAAGTTCTACACCGTCTCCGGCCACGAGAAGAAAGAGCTTACCGGGAAGTAGAGTTGCTGAAAACCAGGGACCGCTTGCTCTCACTGAGAGAGCGGGTCCTGCCAATTCCGAGCCGCGCGCGTCAGCAAGCGCGCAGTCGCCCGCGCACGCATCAGACGTTCGGCCGGCACAGGTTATTCTGTTTCGCGTACTGCACGAGCACCTCAAGCAGCGATTCCCGCCATTTGTCGAGTCCGATGCTTCGCTCAGGAACCATCATGAAGCTCAGGTCGGCCGTGCGGTCAGCCCAGTGATCCTTCGTATCGTCGAAGACATGGACGAAGCTCCGCCCGCCCGCCGATTGCCCCTTGGAATACCGGCTCTTCTCGTAAACGGTCGTAAGCTCGGCAAAGATCCGCTCGCCTTCGCTCCGCAGCTCGCCGACGGTATTGCCGGCGGTCACCAGATGATTGACCGCTTGGGCGGGTTCCTGCTTCTGCGCCGCGGTCTGCGCGGCCTCGCACATTCTCTCGGCATCGGCAAGGCCCGCGAGCAGCCTCCAGTGGTGCCCCATGAAACGCGCCAGCGCCAGGAAGACTTCGAGGTTGTAGCGGTTGCGGTCCACGCGGGCGAGGTTCGCCTGCAGCGCCATCATGAGCCGGTCGTTTTCCGCCATCCGCGTGCGCGCTTCCGCAACGAATCCTGCATACTTCGTGCCCATCACCGGCTCACACTTGAGGTTGGGCAACGCGGGAAGCGGCGGCGCGGAGAGCGTCATGTCATGTCGCGCGGTGCCGTGGCCTTTGCCGTGCGAACTGCCGTACCCGGGGCCGCGCATCCTGGAGATCACGCGATCCCAGGTCTTCTCCCACGAACGCGCCTGCCGTTGCATTGAACGGTATATCTCGACCATGCCCTCGGTGCGTGGACCGTAGTACACGTTCATGAACTCGGCAACATGCTGCTCCACCGGCGCTCCGCCGGGATTCCACCCGTACTGCGCCACGGCGGACCACCCAAGCCAGAACGTCTCGTTGTGCAGGCCCGCGTCGTCCCAGGCCGCGCCAAATGCGCCAATGGGATTCGCGCTCCAGTGCTTCCCCGAAGCGATTGATTCGAATGCCTCCTCCAGCCGCCCCTTGGACAGCCCCTTCTCGTCCTCCAAAGCCAGGTGGTTCGGGAAGAGGACTTCTTCGCCCTGCATGGGGACATAGGCCAACTGCCGCATGCCGAGCTTGTTCTCGATGGGGATGTACTCCGCGTTGCCGATGATGCCGTCAATGACATCGGAAGGGATCATGGAGACGTGCTGAGGCAGCAGGGGGTACTCGGCCCAGATCAGCATGCGGCGCCCCTGCTTGGCCAGGTGCTCGTGGGCACGGCGGACGAACTCCACCCAGGCCAGGCTGCGGTTCTCCGGCGTGTATGGCCGGCGCGTGCCTTCAATGCCCGCGTAGTACACCTCGTCCGTCGAGACGAACAGATAGCCCACTCCGTGAGTGGCCTTGATTGCGTCGTCGTACATCGAGAAGACGAGCTCGCAGGTCCGTTGGTCGTACAGCTTGCTCTGGTAGTTGTTGCCGTCGGCGCGCAGGTCGGCGAATTCCGGGTGTTTCAGGACATACGCCATGTGCGCAGGCGATTGGATCTGCGGCACCACCTGGATGAAGCGCTCGAGACCATAGCCCACGATCTCCTGCAGTTGCTGGGTGGTGAAGGCCCCCGGCGCGCCGATCGCCGGGTGGGAGGGGTACTCGAACTTGTCCTCCAGTTCAAAGCCGATTATGTTCACCTTGAACCGCGCCGCCCAGTCCAGGTAGCGCTTCAGGGTCTCCATTCGGTCCTGGTGGTGCTTCGTGTCCCAGTGCAGGAAGCGGAGCTGCAGTCTGGGCCAGTCCTCGATCGTGCCTTTCGGCAACAGCAGCCGGCCCGCGTTGTCCCGCTTGAGCAGCTGCACGAGCGTTTGTACGCCGTAGAAGAGGCCGCGTTCGGCGTTCCCCGTGATCTGGATCGCGTCCTCAGCGATTGACAATCGGTACGCCTGCGCGTCGGTCTCGGGCTCAGCCCGCGTCGCCACGGCTCCCGGAGCGACCCCAAGCCGGACGACCTTTGGTCCCGTGCCGCGCCGCAACTCGAGCGAGTGAAACGCCGCAACATCCCGCAGCAATGAGCGTACGGCGATGTGTTCGGCGCCGACACTGCTGTCATCCACGGTCCACTGGTTGCCGAACACGACATCGTCGGGTTCAAGCTGGACTATGCGTGGAGTCGGGATGACCGAGTAGCCCCGGAGCCACAACGGAGTCGCCAGGCACGGTGTCCCCATCTGCATCGCGCGCCCTCCATTTCGCCACGACGGTAGGGGCGGCCCCATGTGGCCGCCCCTGTTGCGGCCGGGGGCGCCCACATGGGAGCGCCCCTACGTGGCGGTGAGAACGCTACACCAAAGCCAGGATTGCTGCCAGGGAGATCGGCTATCAGCGGTTGAATTGAGAATTATGAATTATGAATCGCAGATTCTTGGTTCATAATTCTTGATTCATTATGCGGGGCTTGTGACGATCTGGAGCGGGGGCTATGAGTGAGAACTCGGCTGGAAGCTCGCGGCGGAGGTTTCTCGAGATGATCGGGGCCAGTGCGGTTCCCCTGTCGCGGCTGGGGCAAGGCGAGGAATCCGCCGCGCCCGCGGAGGTCCCGTGGCTCGCCGAGGTCCAGCGCGAACCGGACAAGAAGCCCAAGCAGACGGTGGAGCTCAGTCCCCTTCTGGTGGACGACGCCGGCCAGCCGATCACGACGCGGGAAGCCTGGCAGGAAAAACGCCGCGGGATTCGCCGCGCCTGGCTGGAGTTCCTCGGGGAGCTGAAGGTCCAGCCGCGGGTGGCCCCGAAAGGCGCTTCAGCGCTTTTCGGGGTGCCGCGGCTGGAGGTCATCGAGGAGGATCGCCCCGAAGGATGTGTGCGGCAGCGGGTCAGATACGACACGGAGCCGGGCCTGGCGGTCGAAGGCTACCTGCTGAAGCCGGACAAGCTGACCGGCCGGCGGCCCGGGGTCGTCGCCTTGCACTCAACGGTGAACTGCACGATCCGGCAGCCGGCGGGGCTGGAGGGCGAGCCCGGCTTGTTCTTCGGCCTGCAACTGGCCCGGCGAGGCTGCGTCGCCTTCTGCCCCACCTGTTTCCTCTGGGTGGGGGAGGGCAGCTACGACGAGAAGGTGATTCGGTTCCAGAAGCGTCATCCCGGCTGCAAGGGCATGGCGAAGATGCTATGGGACGCGATGCGTGCGGTGGACGTGTTGGCGGGTCTGGAGGAGGTGGACCCCAAGCGCCTGGGGGCCGTGGGTCACTCTCTGGGCGGCAAGGAAGTCCTCTACCTGGCGGCCTTCGATGAGCGGATCAAGGCTGCCGTCTCCAGCGAAGGCGGGATCGGCATCGCGTTCTCCAACTGGGACGCTCCCTGGTACCTCGGCAAGGAAGCTGCCGCAAAGACCTTTCGTCGAGAGCACCACGAACTGCTGGCTTTGGCGGCGCCGCGGGCCTTCCTGCTGGTGGGCGGTGAGTCGGCCGACGGCGACAGCAGTTGGCCGTTCGTCCAGGCTGCCATGTCCGTCTATCGCCTCTACGGCCAGCCTTGCCGCCTCGGCCTGCTCAACCACCGCGGTGGCCATTGTGTCCCGCCGCAGACCGAGCAGCGGATCCACGACTGGCTCATATCATACCTCTAACCTGGACTATTCACCGCAGAGGCTCAGAGGACGCAGAGTGAAATGATGAACACAGGGAGACTGTAGTAACGAAGTCGGGAATTGCGTAAGTTTGGCAAGCTATGGTGACGATACCCTCCCAGGGGGAATGGGAGGGGCGCATGGCAAGACCTGGAGTGTACGTTCCCGATGTAACGGTTGGGGTGGTTGATCCA
>JAPLOD010000408.1 GCA_026692735.1 Planctomycetota bacterium
GCCATGCTCTTCGCCGAACGCCACGAGGTGATCGTCGTCCTCAAGGGGCACGGAACCATTGTCACCGACGGAGCCCGCATCTTCGTCAATCCAACCGGAAACCCGGGGATGGCCACCGGCGGCGCGGGTGACGTTCTGACAGGCGTCATCGCGGCGCTGATAGGCCAGGGGGTGAGCCCCTTTGACGCCTCGGTCCTTGGGGTTTATCTGCACGGCCTGGCCGGCGACCTCGCCGCCAAACGTCTCGGGGTGTGGTCCATGCTTGCCGGCGACCTGGCGGAAGAGCTGCCGAACGCGTTCCTGGAACACGAGAAGCGGCAAGGCGGCCTGCCGTCCTGAAGCGGGTGGGAGGCGGGCGGCGGAGCGGACATGGCAGCGAGCACAACACCAAAGACCCCGAAGACGAAGACCGCCAAGCCCAAGGCCCCCGCGCCCCGCGGGAAACAGCGCGCCAGACCGCGCACGGGCAGCCTGTTCAAGCAAGCGCTGGACATCTCGCAGCAGGAAGCCGCAACGCTGCTGCGCACGCTGTACCGCATTCGGCGCTTTGGCGAAAAGGCCAGCGCAGCGGGCAGCGGCGGCGAAGGTTCCCCGCCACAGCCGGGCGCGACGCTCGTACCACGCGCGCCGTGGGGCCACGAAGCCGTGCTGGCCGGCGCCTGCGCGGCTCTGCGCCGCGACGACTGCGTCTTCAGCGCCAGTTGCGCGCAGGCCGCGTCTTTGGCGCGCGGCGGGACACTGGAAGCGGCGTTCGCGGCGGCGGGCCAGGACCAGCCGGCAGGCGTCGTGCGGGGCGATCTTCCCATGGCTGTGGGAGCGGGCCTGGCGTGCAAGTGCAACAGGAAAGGACAGGTGGCCCTGTGTTTCCTGGATGCCGCCGCGGCGAGCACGGGCACGTTCCATGAAGCGCTGCATCTGGCCGTGCTGTGGCATGTGCCGGTGGTCTTCGTCTGCGCCAACGATCTGCCGGCGGCGCGTTCTTCAGCCAAGGGCGCGCCGAAGCCGGCGCCTCTCCATGTGCGAGCCGGCGGCTATGGCCTGGAGAGCACGAGCTGCGACGGAACGCACGTGCTGGAGGTGCGCGCCACGGTGGCCGCGGCCTGCGAGCACGCGCGCAGCGGCAAAGGCCCGGTGTTCATCGCGGCGGTGACGCCGCGCGGGCCGGACGGCCGTGGGCCCGAGGAAGCCGAGCAGTGGCAGGCGAAGGACCCGCTGGTGCAGTTCCGCGTGGTGCTCGAAGAAGCCGAAGCCATCTCTCCGGCACAGGCCGACGCCATCGAGGAAGAGGTGGCCGTTGAGGTCGAGGCGGCGGCAAAGGCGGCTGCCACACGCGGCCCGCCGGAAGACGGCGCGCGGGTCTGAGCAGGGAAGGACGTTCGCGATGAGGTTGCTGGCAGCAGGCGAGATGCCGTCACGAGGGAGACTCCCCCGCCCCGCTCTGTCTGTTTCCGTCTTTCTCCTCTTGCTTTCGGCGCTGCAAGCTGCGGATATCCCGCCGCCGCCGCAGAAAGCCGCGCCCGGCATGGAACGCGGCTCATGGGCTGTGGAGTCCTGGGGCAACGCCGGCACGGCGGAACAGGCTGCCGGAGGCGGCGGTATGCTGCTGAAGCTCACCTGCACGGCCGGCGCCAAGGACAAAGCGGTCTTCAGGCACGCAACGTGTTTCGGCATCGCGCGCGAGGGCAAGGTGCGTCTGTCCGTGTACTCTCCCGATGACGCTCCGCCGCGGGCCGGTCTGATACTGGCTTCGGGTGCAGCGGCGCAGTGGCAGGAATCACGGCCGGTGGATCTCAAGGCCGGCTGGAACAAGTTCGAGTTCCTCGTGGCGGCGAAGGAATGGAAGAGCGAGGCCAGCGGCTGGAAGTTCGCGGTGCCCGTCGCCGCGTGCGACGACATCCGCGCGCTCGGCATCGCCATCTACAACGGCAACCGCGCGGCCGTGCTGTATGTGCTGGATCTGAACTACGACCTGGACGAACGCGGCGAAAAGATCGCGGCACTGGTCAAGCAACTGCGGAACGAGGACCGGGCGCAACGGGAACAGGCCGAGAAAGAGCTGGTGGCGTGCGGCAAGCCTGCAACCGAGGCGCTGCTGCAACTCGGCAACGACGAGCGGCCCGAGGTGCTGTTGCGGGCGGCGTCCGTGCTGCGCGACATCGGGACGCCCGCCGAGCCGCAGCCGAAGCCCAAAGCCCGCACGGACGCCGAGAAGCCGCGTGACAACGCGAACCTGGAGGCCGCCCGCAAGCGCGCCGACAGTCTGCTGCTCGCCCTCGACAACGCCCGCCGCTCGCTGAGCAGCCTGCGCAAAGAGGCGCACGCGGAAGTGGCTCAGGGCCGCGCGCTGCTGGAGAAGGACAAGGACATGGAGACGGAGAAGCGCAAGACCTACGTGGAACTGCTTGAGAAGCTCGAGGCGGCGCTGAAGGACGTGCCCGCGCCGCCAGCCCAGTAGTCCCCTTGTCCGCACCGCGCGTTTCCTGCGCGGCACATCCGCCTGCACCGTCGCCACCTGCACGGCACCAGGCGACTACCTGTCATTGATCAGTGTCCCCGCCTCGGCTGCTGCGCCGACCGCCGCTCGTTTTCGGCCGCGTCGTGCTGTCGGTGTCCTGCGTCCGCCGGGCCTCCCGCTCCGCCTGCCGCTGGGCCGCGGGGCTCAGCTCCGGCTGCGTGGCCGGCACAGTGGGCTGCGGCGACACGCCAGGGACGGCGGGCTGCGGTGAGACGGCTGGGGCGGTCGGCTGCGGCTGCGTGCGCTGCGGACGCCGGGCGTCCGCGTCGGCCTTGCGCTGCGCGTCCTGAGCAGCATCCTGGGCCTGAGCGTCACGGCGCGCCTGCTCCCGTGCCGTAGCCTTGGCCGCGGTCTCGGCCTTGCGCTGCGCGTCCTGAGCGGCGTCCTGGGCCTGAGCGTCAACGCGCGCCTGCCCCCGCGCCGTCGCCTTGGCCGCGGCCTCCGCCTTGCGCTGAGCCTCCACAGCGTCCTCCTTGGCCTGCGCGTCACGGCGCGTCTGTTCTCGCGCGGCAGCCTTGGCCGCGGTTTCGGCCTTGCGCTGGGCGTCCTGAGCGTCCTCGCGGGCCTGGGCATCGCGCCGCTCCTGGTCGCGCTTGGCCGCCTGCGTCGCGGCCCCCGCGGCCTCCTGCTGTCGTGCGGCCTCGTTGTCCCGCTTGCGCTGGGCCTCGCGCGCAGCGTCTTCGGCCTGGCGCGCCAGCCGCTCCTGGTCCTTGGCGGCCGACTTCGCCGCCTTGTCGCGGGCCTCAGCCTGGTCTTCGGCGTCCTGCTGCCGCTTTCGCGCGTCGGCCGCTTTCTGCTTCTCGGCTTGAGCGGCGGCGCGCGTGGCCTCGCGCTGCTTCTGGTCCCCTTCCCGATCCGCGGCCTTTTCGAGGCGGTCCTTCTCGCGATCCGCTGCCTCGGCGGCTTCTTTCTGCTTCCGCGCTTCGTTCGCCGAGGCCACCTGCTGCTTCCGCAGCTCCGCGGCATCTCGCGCCGGGGCAGCCTTCTGGGCCTCGTGCTGTGCCTGGACGGTCTCCCGCTTATCCTCGCGCGCGTCTTTGCGACCCTCCGCTGCCAGGCGTGCCTCCTGCTGCCTCTTGGCCGTGGCTTCGCGCCGGGCAAGGACGGCGGGCGGGGTCTCGGGCGTTGCCGCGGAGACCTTCGGCCGGAAGAGCGCCATCCTGTCGCCGGTCAGGGCTTCGCCGTGAAGCTGCTGGCCCGGCTTGGCCTCGGCATCCACAAGCCTCACCTGGTTAACGGGCTGACCCGTTGCTGCCCGCACCCGGTCCACAGCGGGGCCCTGGTTGATGATGCGGTTGTCGTTGTAGACGTAGTTGTTCTGGATGATCGTGGTGTTGTTGTAGGCGTGGGCCACCTGGTCCCGCGGCAGGGCGTAGGGCGTCAGCGAGCGCTCGCAGAAGCGCTGCGCCGGCACGAAGTGGTAATCCCGTTCGCCGAGCCCGAAATCAAAGCCGACGCTCACATGCTTGTCATGGTAAAAGAAACCGACGCCCGCTTCGTAGCGCGCGGCCGGCGGCAACGGCGCCCAGGCGTAGTGTGTGTCACTCATGCGCCAGTTGACCCACGCCGGCCCCCAGACGGTGTCCGGAGTCCAGACCCAGCCGTACGCCGGATCGCAACTCCACCGGCCGTAATGGAACGCGGCCCAACCCCAACTGTAGTCCGAATGCCACGTCCAGCCGAAGTCCGTGTGGACCCAGTGCCCGCGGTGGAAGTAGGGCCTCCAGCCCCGGTCCACCACCATAACGGTCGGCTGCCACACCCAGGCGTGGCCAACCTGGATCCACCTACCGTAGGGCGACAGCGATTCGTAGAAATACGACACCGTCACCCCGTCGGCCGGCGGCGCAACGACGCCCGTGTAAGGCCGTTCCACCACCACTTCACGGACCACCTCACGCGCGGGAGCGACTTCGTTCTCAATATTCTCATCCCGCGCAACCTGCGCCGGCAACGGAGCAAGCGGGGCAGGCGCAACCTCGAGGGGTCTGACCTCGGGTTCCGGCCTGCCAATCACCGGGGCCTGCGGCGCCAGATCAGCGGCCTCGGCAGGGGGCTCGGCAGGCCTGGCCTCTTCCGGAGGCGGAGCGGGCGGCTTGACCGCCGGCGGTTCCTCTTTGGCGACAGGGGGCAAGTCAGCAATGGCAGGAGGAGGCGGCTCGACCTTGCGGACGGGCGGGGGTTCGCCTTTGGCCGCGGCCAGGCGCAGGTCTTCGCCACGCTGCATGACGGCCGCGATGACCTTCTGAGACGCGCCGATGTCGTTCAGGTAGAGTATCTCGTCCACCGTCAGTTGGTACGCGACCGGCGAAGCCTGAACATAGGCCAGCAGGACGTCCTCGGTCACGCCGGACTTGATCAACTTCGCCAGGTCGTCCACGCCCTCCGATGCGGCCAGCCGGCCAGCAGCCAGGACGCACAGAGCAACGCAGATCGCGAGAAACTTACGCATGATGGTATCCTCTCCTCAAGGTCTCCCGAACTATTGTCGGAAACCAACGCTCTTTAGTGTAGCAATTCCCTCCGCGACTTCCACAAATAAGACGTAATGAACGGACGTTCATTCACTGTAATCATCGTTCAACCACGCGAAACGGCGCGTGGCAAGTGCCGCGTGGTGGGCGATAAAGCAACCCGCACAGCGTGGCTATTGGCTCTTGGCTCTTGGCTCTTGGCTCTTGGCTCTTGGCGCCACGGTGCGTCAATGGCCAAATAGCTGATAGCCAAGCCCGGCATCCAGAGTTGCGTCACGCGCGGCGGGGCGTGGGGTCGGCTTCCATGTCCCAATCGTCGTGTTCGCCGCGGAGAAGCCTGTGGTAGGCCAGGCCCGCGATCATGGCGGCGTTGTCGGCGCACAGGATCGGCGGAGGGAAAAACAACTCGAGCGGCGGGTTCGCGGCCGAGGCGCGCTCTTTGAGCAGCTCGCGCAAGCGCCGGTTGCACGCCACGCCGCCCCCTATCGCCAGGGCGCGGATTTCCTCCCGGCGGCAGGCCGCGATGCTCTTGCTGGCCATGATGTCGCACGCCGTTTCCTGGAAGCTTGCCGCGACCTGGGCGCGCTCTTCGGGCGAGATCTCCCGCAGCGGCCCACGTCCCTTCGTTGTGCCGCGCAGGTGGTAATACACGGCGGTCTTCAGTCCGGAGAAACTGAAATCCAGCGGGTTCGCCCCGCGGCTTTCCTGCGTCTCGGCCTCCCTCCCCTTCACGGTGTCCGCTTCCTGCATCGTCTTGACCACGTCACGAAACAGCCCGCGCTTCTCAAGGGGCACGCCTTCCGCGGCTTTGGCAAGCGCCGGGCCGCCGGGAAAGCCCAGGTTCAGCATCTTCGCCACTTTGTCGAATGCTTCGCCGGCAGCGTCGTCGGCGGTCTGGCCCAGAACGCTCATCTCCAGCGGCCCGGTGACACGGTACAGGCACGTGTGGCCGCCGGACACGATCAGGGCGATGTGCGGGCAGGCGCTGAAACCGGCCAGGCGCGCGGCGTAGACGTGGCCGTGGATGTGGTCCATTCCCAGCAGCGGCTTGTCCCAGGCGATGCACAGCGCTTTGGCCGCGGCAATGCCCACGAGCAGCGCGCCGACCAGGCCGGGGCGGTTCGCCACGCAGATGGCGCTGATGTCGCGGGGAGTACACTTCGCGAGGGCGAGGGCCTCGTCAATCACGGCCGTGATACGTTCGGCGTGGGCGCGCGCGGCGACTTCCGGGACCACGCCGCCGAAGGGCCGGTGCAAGTCGAACTGGCTGGCGACGACGTTCGAGAGGATACGCCGGCCGTCTTCGACAACGGCCGCCGAGGTTTCATCACATGATGTCTCGATCCCCAGAATCCGCGTGCCCTGGTTCATACCGTGAAACGTAAAACGTGAACCATGAAGCGTAAAGGGCAGAACCGCTCACGGTCCCGGCCGCAGGATGCAGGATCCCATCCGGATGCGGCGACACCACGGTATTTTCACCATTAGTCAAGCTAATGCCGCAAAAAAGCAAATAAGTTTGCGCGCATATTGATTCTGAGTATAAGGGGCGCTGATTCAAAATTCGGGGTGCGCGAAACGCACGGCCGGTCAGGCCCAGTGCGAGTGTGGAAGTCCGCACTCGGACGCTCCAGTCAGGCTTCGCTCGGCTGACAGCGCGTGAACAACCATCTGAGGAGATCATCCGCATGGATCACACCAAGTTCATCGAAGCACAGGTAGAGGAAATCCGGAACACGGTAGGGAAAGGGTGCGCCATCAACGCGCTCAGCGGCGGCGTGGACAGTTCGGTCGTGACCATGCTCGGCCATCGCGCCCTGGGCGACCGGCTGAAGACATTCTTTGTGGACAACTCCCTGATGCGCGAGGGCGAGCCGCAGCGCGTGGTGAAGACCTTCGCCAAGCTGGGGATCCCGGCGAAACTTGTTGACGCGCGAGCGGAGTTCCTCAGCGCGCTCAAGGGCCTCACCGACCCCGAGCAGAAACGGGAGGCCATCACACAGACCTTCTACGCGAAGGTGTTCTCCCGCCTGGTCAGGGAAACGGGGGCGAAGTTCCTGCTGCACGGCACGATCCTGACCGACATCGAGGAGACCGTCGCAGGCATCAAGCGGCAGCACAACATCCTGGCGCAGATCGGCATCAAGCCGGAAGAAGCGTTCGGCTACGCGGTGCTCGAGCCTTTGCGGACGCTGCGCAAGGACGGCGTGCGCGCCGTCGCGAAGACACTGGGCCTGCCCGCGTTCATCGCCAACCGGATGCCGTTCCCCGGCCCGGCGCTCGCGGCGCGGATCGTCGGCGAGGTCACGGCGGAGAAGCTGGCGCTGGTGCGCAAGGCGACGGCCATCGTGGAAGAGGAGCTGGCCGGGGCGAAGGTGTTCCAATACTTCGCGACGCTGCTGGGCGACCAGGCGACCGGCATCCGCAACGGGAAGCGGGAGTTCGGCGCGGTGGTGGTCCTGCGCTGCGTGAACAGCGTGGACGCCAGGAAGGCGACGGTCACGCGGCTGCCCTGGGCGAAACTCGATCGGATCTGCAAGCGCATCACCCAGATCCCGAACGTGAACCGCTGCGTCTACGATCTGACGCCCAAGCCGCCGGCGACGATCGAGTACGTTTGACCCGGGCCGGACACGGCGAGCGAGAGTCCGACCACAGCACACGACAGGCGCCGCGTCCTTGCGTGCCGCGAGGAACGCCAAGACCACACGACAAGAGAGGACTGCACATGCCACGGCGAAACGACATCAAGAAGGTGATGATCATCGGGTCGGGGCCGATTGTTATCGGACAGGCCTGCGAATTCGATTACTCCGGCACACAGGCGTGCAAGGCGCTCCGCGCGCTGGGATACCAGATCGTGCTGGTGAACTCCAATCCGGCGACGATCATGACGGACCCCGGGATGGCGGACGCGACCTACATCGAGCCGCTCAACCTGCACACCATGACCGAGATCATCGAGAAGGAGCGGCCCGACGCGCTGCTGCCGAACCTCGGCGGCCAGACCGGCCTGAACCTGTCGTCGCAACTGGCCAAGGCAGGCGTTCTGGAAAAGTACGGCGTGCGGATCATCGGGGTCGAGGCGGACGCCATCGAGAAGGGCGAGGACCGCCTCATCTTCAAGGAGACGATGAAGAAGATCGGCCTGGACATGCCCACGAGCGCCATCGCGTATTCCGTCGAGGAGGCCGAGAAGGTCGCGGCGGAGCTGGGGTACCCGGTGGTCATCCGTCCCGCGTACACGCTCGGCGGCACCGGCGGGGGGCACGTCTACAACGTCGAGGAGCTGCGCGTGGTCGCGGCGCGCGGCCTGGCGGCGAGCATGGTCCACCAGGTGCTCGTCGAGGAGTCCGTGTGGGGCTGGGAGGAGCTGGAATTGGAAGTCGTGCGCGACGCCAAGAATCAGATGATCACGGTCTGCTTCATCGAGAACGTGGACGCGATGGGCGTCCACACCGGCGACTCGTACTGCGTGGCGCCGATGCTGACCATTGATCCGAAACTGCAGGCCACGCTGCAGGAGTACTCCTACAAGATCGTCGAGACCATCCAGGTGATAGGCGGCACGAACATCCAGTTCGCGCACGACCCCAAGACCGGCCGGGTCGTGGTGATCGAGATCAACCCGCGCACCTCGCGCTCGTCCGCGCTGGCCTCCAAGGCCACGGGATTCCCGATCGCGCTGGTCTCCGCCAAGCTGGCCGGCGGCTTGACGCTCGACGAGATTCCCTACTGGCGCGACGGGACGCTGGAGCGATACACGCCGTCCGGCGACTACGTGGTGGTGAAGTTCTCGCGCTGGGCGTTCGAGAAGTTCATTGGCGCCGTGGACCGGCTCGGGACGCAGATGCGCGCGGTGGGCGAGGTGATGAGCATCGGCAAGACGTACAAGGAAGCGTTCCAGAAATCCATTCGTTCGCTGGAGAACGGTCGCCACGGGCTGGGCTTCGCCAAGGACTTCAACAAGCGCTCGCTGCCGGAGCTGATGACGCTGCTCAATGAGCCGTCCAGCGAGCGGCAGTACATCATGTACGAAGCACTGCGCAAAGGCGCCACGGTGGACGAGCTGTACCGCAAGACCTACATCAAGCCGTGGTTCATCCAGCAGATGAAGGAGCTGGTGGAACTGGAAGAGAAGATCCTCCAGCACAAGGGCCGCGCCCTGCCGGACCAGCTTCTGGTCCAGGCCAAGAAGGACGGCTTCGCCGACAAGTACCTGAGCCAGATCCTGGGCGTGCCCGAAACGAAAATCCGGGAACAGCGCACCAGGCTCGGCGTCGTCGAAGCGTGGGACGCGGTGCCCGTCAGCGGCGTGGAGAAGGCGGCGTACTACTACTCAACGTACAACGGCCCCAACAAAGTGCCCACCAGCACGCGGAAGAAAGTCATGGTGCTGGGCGGCGGGCCGAACCGCATCGGCCAGGGCATCGAGTTCGACTACTGCTGCGTGCACGCCGCGTTCGCTCTGCACGACGCCGGCTATGAGACCATCATGGTCAACTGCAACCCCGAGACGGTGTCCACGGACTACGACACCTCCGACAAGCTCTATTTCGAGCCGCTCACGGTCGAAGACGTGCTGAGCATCTACGAGAAGGAGAAGCCCGAGGGCGTGATCGTCCAGTTCGGCGGCCAGACGCCGCTGAACATCGCCAACGAGCTTGCCCAGGCGGGCGTGCGCATCCTGGGCACGACGCCGGATACGATTGACCTGGCGGAGGACCGCGACCGCTTCCGCAAGATGATGGACAAGATGGGGCTGCCGATGCCGGAATCGGGCATGGCCAGCAACCTGGCGGAAGCCAAGGAGGTGGCGGCACGCATCGGCTATCCGCTGATGGTGCGCCCTTCCTTCGTGCTCGGCGGGCGCGGCATGGAAGTGGTCCACGATGAGGAGATGCTGCGGCACTACGTCACCGCGGCGGTGGACATCACGCCGGAGCGCCCGATCCTGATAGACAAGTTCCTGGACAACGCGATCGAGACCGAAGCGGATGCGCTGGCCGACGGCGAGGATGCCTTTGTCCCGGCGATCATGGAGCACATCGAGCTGGCCGGCATCCATTCCGGCGATTCGGCGTGCGCCATTCCGCCTGTGACGCTGCCCAAGAAACACATCAAGACGATCGAGGAATACACGCTGCGCATCGGGCGCGAGCTGAAGGTGGTGGGCGTGATGAACATCCAGTACGCCATCTGCCAGGACAAGGTCTACGTGCTGGAGGCCAACCCGCGGGCGTCGCGCACGGTGCCGCTGGTGTCCAAGGTCTGCAACGTGCCGATGGCGCGCATCGCGACGCAACTGATGCTCGGCGCCAAGCTCAAAGACCTCAAGCTGCAGCCGCGGAAGATCCCGCACGTAGGAGTGAAGGAAGTCGTGCTGCCGTTCAACATGTTCCCGGAAGTGGACCCGATACTTGGGCCGGAGATGAGGTCCACGGGAGAGGTACTGGGCATGGCTCCGTCGTTCGGCCTGGCCTACTTCAAGGCCCAGGAAGCGGCCCAGGCGCCGCTGCCGCTGGAAGGCACGGTGCTGATCTCGGTGACCGACAAGGACAAGCCGACAATCCTGAAGGTGGCGAAGAAGTTCCAGGAGCTGGGGTTCAAGATCAAGGCCACGGCGGGCACAACCGCGTTCCTGCAGCGCAACGGCATCTCTTCCACGCCGGTGCTGAAGATGAAGGAGGGCCGCCCGCACATCGGCGACGACATCATGAACGGCGGCATCCAGCTCGTCATCAACACACCCATCGGCAAGCTCAGCCAATACGACGATTCGTACCTGCGCAAAGCAGCCATCAAGTACAAGGTCCCCTATCTCACCACCACCGCCGCGGCATGGGCGGCCGTGCAGGGGATTGCGGAGCGGCGCACGGGGCGAGCGGGCGTGCGATCGCTGCAGAGCTACCATCAGGGGATCGTCTGATTCACCGCAGAGACGCAGAGACGCAGGGAAAAGCAGAATATGATTCTGAATTCGGGATTATGAATCTAACATTGGAGGGCGTCGTTTTTCATTCTGGATCTTACAATCCACTCCGCGTCTCCGCGGTGAATTATCCAGGTTAGTCTTGTTCGACCTCGAGCACCAGGCGCGGACGCAGGGCCTTGTCCTTCAGGGCCTCGAGGTCGGTTTCGGGGTAGAAGCGCACGTGGTAATCCGGCTCACCGTTGACGACGCGCAGCAGGAAGCCGTAGTTCTGCGCTTTGCCGGCAAGGACGTCCTGCACGTAGGCGGTCACATCCCATGAACGCCACACGTTCTTCCTGTTGTCGAGCGTCACCTTGGCGTCTTCCTTGCTCTCCGCATCCGCATCGGCCGACGCGCCCGGCAGGGACCAGTTGCCGTTCTTGGCGTTGTCGTAGCTCATCCACGTGCCAGAGTCAGGCACCCAGGGGCGTTTGAGCCGGAAGAGGCCGACAACGGCGTTGACGGCCTGCGGCGAGTCAATCTGATAGAGGTCGAGCGTCGCCCGTTTCACGCGGGCCTTGCCCAGCGCCGCCTCCAGCCCGTCGAACTTGAGGAGCACGCGCTGCACGCCGCCGGCCGCGCCGACCTTGAGGCCGTACTGCACGCCCACATCCGTGCGCTGCATGCTCTCGCGGTACTGCGAAATCTGGTCGGTCGTCAGACCCGTGTAGTCGGCGGTGGGCAGAGCTCCGGTCTGCAGAACGACGCGGGCGCTCACGGCCTTGCCCACGAGCTTTGCGGCCTGGTTCAGCGAACCCCGGCGCGCTTCGTCGAGCGGACCGAACTCCTCCAGCGCCGTGAGCACCGGCCGTACCGCTTCCAGCGCCGCTTTGACTTTCTCGGGGTCGCCGTTGAGCGAGGCGGCGTCGAGCTCTCGCAGCAGCTTGACGGCCTCTTCGTTCAGCTTCCTGAACTTCTCGAGCCTGAGGCGTTCCTGCCAGTGGAGCGGCAGCGGCAGCCTTGCATTCGCATAGGCTTTGGGCAGGAAGCTCGCGGCGTCCGCGGGGTTCTCGCAGGCGCTCAGCGCCCAAATCGCCTGCTGGAGGTTGGCCGCGGCCAGGACCTTCTGGTCCAGGATGGTGGTGAAGCCGCCGGCGGTCATCTGCTCGATCTTCACGCCGACTCTGGCGCCGCCGCCCAGCGCGATCTGCAGCGTGCGGCCCTCCACGCCGTCGAGCGTGCCCTCCACGCGACCGCGCCGCATGGAGAACGAGACGCTGCGCTTCGACTCGCGCGCTACGTTGAGGGCCAGGTCCTGGAGCTTCCGGATCGCCGCGATGTCCGCCGCGCAGCCGTTCAACACGGCCTGCGGATCGGCAACGCCGCCTTTCAGAACGGGGTCCCACGCTCCCGGCTTGCACAGTTTCTCGGCGGCGTCGAGGTCGCCTTCGGCCACGGAGGACGTGAAGCGCGCGAAGAAGTCGAGCCACGCCGTGCGCAAGGCGGATTCCTGCTGCTGCCGCTGCGCCTGTCTGGCCCGCCCTTCTTCTTCCAGACGCGCCTGCAGCGCCGTAATCTCCTGCCGGAACAGCGGGTCGCGGTGCGCGAGCAGCGCCGTCAGACGCGGCGAAGGGGGCGCGTTGGCCGCGGAGTTCTGCCGCCACCCTTTCTCGAACTCGGCCAGCACCTTCGCCTTCTCGTCCACGCGCCGGTTGGCGAGGCTGTCCACGAGCGCGCGCAGCTTCGCGGCGCCCTGCGCCGCCCAGGGCGCTTCCGGCGGCAGCGACTGGAGGGCATGCAGCAGTGTCTGGGTAGCCGCCGGGTAATCCTGTTCGTCGGCCAGGT
>JAPLOD010000409.1 GCA_026692735.1 Planctomycetota bacterium
TAATCTGACGCTTGGGCTGATTCGACAGCGTACCCGGCACAAATACCTGCCAGACGCCCTGCGACGCTTCATAGCGGACCCCTTCGCCGCTTTGGCGTTCATCTGCCCTATGAACAAGGGCGAGAATTGAAAAGCCCTGGATTGCCACCAGCGTAACCGGGAATTCGCTTTGAGATCAAGGGGAAATGCCTAGTATGTTGAACCTGGGAGGAGCTGCTTCTCTCGCAAGCCCTTAGGACCGCACGGCGGGACACGGCGGGGCAGTCGAAAGCAACGGCGGATGTCCAGGGAGACCTCATGCGAGCAGGGAGATTGCAGAACGCGGGAGGGCTGCGCCGGCCCGGCGGTTCCGGGCGAATCCTCTGCGTGGCGGCGGTCGGGTTGCTGGCGTGCGCGGCCAACGCCCTCGAAACGCTCCTCTCCGAGGATTTTGAGAAACTCGACCTGGCCAAGCTGCCGGAAGGCTGGTCGCTGCAGGAACCCGGCGATATATCCATCGCGGGCGATCCGATGAAGGGCCAGGTCCTGCGGATCAACCACAAGGGCAACGGCGCGCCCACGCTCACGGTGAAGCTGGACGTCGCCAAGTGCCGCGGACGCACCGTGTACGCGTCGGTCTCCATCAAGTGCCCCGGCTCCTTTACGCCCATTCCGGCTAAGACCGGTTTTCCGCAGATCATGGTCGCCGCCCTGAAGGGGGGCGGCTGGAATGGCCTGGTGGCCTACATCCAACCCAACAACCCTGGCTGGCAAAGCGCGATGGTCACGTATCGGGTTCCGGCCGACGCGGAAGGCGTGACGGTGGCGTTGCGTGTCGTGGCCGTCGCCGCCGATGCGTACTTTGACGGCCTTGTTGTTACCGCGGAGGCCGACCAGGGCGCGGCCGCAGGCAATGCTCCGCCCCCAGCGCAGCCGGCAGCGCAGCCGCGACCTCAGGCGGATACCCAGCCCGGCGGCCAGCCGGCAGCGCAGCCGGGGTCCACGCCCGCGCCTACGCCGACGGGCGCCGCCGCGACCGCGCCAAAGAGAACGCTCGATGAGGACATGATGGCGTTCAACCCCGAGATCGCCGCTACGCTGCAGGCCGCGCGCAAGCCGAGTGCCAGCGCGCGTTCCTTCGCGGTGGTCGGTCCTGGCGCGCCGGTCAGGGACATTGACGGCAAGCCGCTGGACAAGTGGACGCACGTTGCCGGCACGAAAGACGTGCAGGGGCCGGCCGCCGCGCCGGACAGCCTGCTGGTGGCCCTGCCGGCGTTCATCGTGGCCAACAAGCTTGAAGTGGTGATTCTCGTGGGCGAAGCGAGCGAGGGCCGCAAACTTGTGCCGCTGAATGAGCGCTTCGACTGGGAGGACCTGGCGAGAGTCTGCAGGCGTCTGGGCGCTGTCCCGGTGCTTGCCGTGCCGCCCGCCGGGGCCAACGACGACCTGCGCCGTGAGATGGTGGAAGCGGCCAGGCTGGCGTATTGCCCGATCATGGATTTGAAGACGCCGGCAATGGCGGCTAAGCGCACGCGCCAGCTCTTCGACCTTCTGGAACAGCATGTGTTCGAGCGCGCGGCGCCGCCTTCCGCCACGAAGGGCGAAACGGCCGCGCCGGTGGACGAATAGGAAGCGCGGCCATGTCCGCAAAGTTGTCACTGCTCATCTGCGCCGCGCTGCTGTATGGGTCAATGCCGGCGCTCAGGGCCGGCGAGCCGCCGCCGCCACCACCTCCGCCGCCCGAGAAGCCGTGGTTCCCGTTCCCCGAACTGCCCACCGTGCTGTGGTTCGAGGACTTCGAGAATGGGGCCGGCGCCTTGACGCTCGGCAAACTTGACGACGCGCCCGCCAATGTGGTTGGCGCGGCAGGCGCTGCGGCCGGAGGGGCGGCCAACCCCGGCGGCGTGCCCGCCAAGGCGGGTGGCCCGGCGGGCAATGCCGGAGGCGCGCCGGCCAATCCGGCGGGTGCGGCCGGCGGCACCGGCGTCGGCAGCGGCAAGGCATACCTGCTGAGCGAGGTGAGTTTCACGAACACCGAGAGGAAAGGCGCTTGGGCGAAGATAGAGCTGAGCCGGACAAAGGTGAAGATACCCGGCGGCAACAAGCCCGCCGCGATCCAGTTCCACTTCCTCATCTGGGCGGAAGAGGCCGGCAACCTGCAGATCACCCTTCCGGGGAAAGAAAAGTCCATGACTCTGGAGAACGTTGCCGCGGCGAAGAAGTGGCTGCCCATCAGCTTCACGTTGGGCGCGTTCATTCACATAAAGCCCACCGACAACCCCGTCTCGGATGTGGAACTGCTGTTTATCCCGCGGATGAGCAAGACCTACCAGAAGGTGTACATTGACGATATCCTCATAACGAATGGCGTCGCCAAGCTGGCCACGCTCATGCCCGCCGTGCAGATGGCGCAGAAGCGCATCAAGGAAATCGAGCGGACGGTGGCCAAGGACGGCTTCGGCTTTTCGCCGCAGAACCAGGAGACCCTGAAGGCCTTGCTCACCAGCAGCCACAGGAGGAGAGCGAAGTCTGTGCTGGTCGTGGGGCCGCGCCCCGCCGACGGCGCCGCTCTGGCCAAGGCGCTGAATGCCGCCGCAACCAAGGCCAAACTGGCCGGCTATACGTTCACTGCGGCGGAGGCGCCGGACAAGTCAGCGGCGGGAGGACTCGACGACATGCGGGCGCTGCTCAAATGCATGATCGAGAAGAACTCGCCGCAATTCGTGCTGCTGGCGCCGAGCTACAGGGACATCAAGGGCGGCGGGGTGCCGGCCGATTCCTTGCGGATTGTCATTGAACGGACGATGGCGGCGGGCTGCGTGCCGCTGGTAGTCCTGCCGCCGGTGGTGGCAGCGGTCTCGCAGGGGGACAAGCCAAGAATCGAGGGCTTTGCGAACGCCGTCAACAATACGTTTGGGGCCAGGGGCATCCCGTTGATGGATCCGTCCGTGGCGCTCAAGGCAGCCGCCGCGCCGCTGACCGACGGCGAACTCAATGAAGCGGGGCTGGAAGGTGTCGCCACCGTCGCCGTAGCGGCGCTGAAGCATCTCGACACATATGTGATCAGCAGGAAGTAGGGTATCACGCCGCGACGAAGCCTTTTTTCCCGGCGCTCTCTGCCTCGCAGCGCCCGCGTTTTTTCCATCCCGGAAAGCGCCGATATCCTCATAACTCCCATGCTGTTATTTAGTTAGCAATTTGGTAGATTTCCTCAAGTTTTCTGCTTGACTGTTCCCCAACATCTTGGTATATGACCGTTGATTAACCGCAACGAGTAGTGTCTGGGAATGGGGGCCCTGAAACCTGAGAATCTCGAAGACGGTGGTTGTACGGACTTTCTCCCCCCCACAGGTTCGCGCGAGCCACCGTTAAGAGAGAACCGGAAGCCGCAAGGCTTCCGGTTTTTTTTCGCCAACTCAGGAGTGACACCAATGGCTCGGCCCAAGAAGACCGCGGAACCCAGGACCGTGCGCGTGGCCATCGTCGGGATGGGCATCGGCAGGGACAACGGCCGCCCCATCCACGCTCACCCGCGCGCCAAGATCACGGCGCTGTGCGATCTCGCCGAAGACCGCATGAAGTCGTTCGCCGAGGAACTGAAGACCGAGGTCGCGTTCTACACCGATTACAGGAAGCTGTGCGCCGATCCTGCTATTGACGCCGTCTGCGTCTGCACGCCGAACCAGTTGCACGTGCCGGTTGCTCTCGCGGCGGTGGAAGCCGGCAAGCATGTCCTCATCACCAAGCCGCTCGCCGATAGCGCCGCCGCCGCCACCAGGCTGGTCGCCGCTGCCGAGAAGGCCCGCGTCGTCAACATGATGTCCCTCTCGACTCGTTTCAGCGACGGCGCGCTTTGGCTGGGCGAACTCGCCAGGCGGCGCGAGTTCGGCGAACTGTACTACGCTCGTGCGCGGAGCATCCGCCGCAGCGGCATCCCCGACTGGAGCCTGGGCTTTATCCAGAAAGGCGGCGGCGCGTTTCGGGACATGGGCGTGCACGCGCTGGACACAGTCTGGTGGCTGCTGGGCCGGCCTGTGCCGCGCAGCGTCCTGGGCGTGGCCGGCGCCAAGTTCGGCCCGCTGGGCAAAGGCTACTGGGATTTCCGCCAGCCGCCCAAGTCGTTCTGGCGCCATCACGCCGCCGACGACTACGCCGGCGGCTTCATCCGCTTCCGGAACGGCGTCGGCCTGCAGATCGAAAGCTTCTGGGCGTCGCACCAGGCGCCCGATTTCAACCTGGAACTCTTCGGCACCAAGGCCGGCGCCAAGCTGCACCCGCTGACCGTCTATCGCACGCGCGGCGGCGCGCCCGTGGACGAGAAAGTCGAGATCCCCAAAGGTCCGGGCGCGTTCACGAACATTGCCAACCACTTCATCGCGTGCATTCTCGACGGCACCCCGTGTTCCGCTCCGCTGCGCCACGGCCTGATCGTGCAGGAGATGATGGAGGCGCTGCTCGAAAGCGCCCGCCTCGGCCGCGAAGTGCGGATGTAAGCGTCGGGCCGCGGCCGGCGGCGCATAGCGCACGCGCGTATGCTGGTACCGTCTGGCGGGTGGCCAATCCGCGCTATCGCGTCCTGCCGACGGTCTCCTGGTGCAGGCGCTCAACAATCCATTTGCGCAATAGAGGCTTGCATCCGATCTTGCTGGCCTTCGCGAGCTGCTTGACGGCTGCAGCTTCCGCGGGCTTGAGATCAACAATTACCGCCGCGCCGGCTGCGCGCTCGAAAACCTTGCCGTGGACCTCTTCCAGTTCGCGATTGAAGGCAGTGAGCTCGTGCGTATCCCAGAACGCGGCCAGTTCCCTGACGGAGTCAGTGTGCGGAATCCTGCGCCTTTTCATCGGTCTCTCCATCGTATAAACCGTTGCCGCTCGCGTGGCGTCATGGAGCGGGCCGTCACCGGCAGGCCCGTCTCATTCGGGAACCGGATCACCACGCAGAACAGGTAGCGTCCGGCATTCGACTGGCCCAGCACGTAGTACACCGGGCTTGGTCCGTGAGACTTCGCGCGCAGAACCAAGGGGTGGCCGAAGCAGGCCTCCTCGACTTCCTCCGGGCGCACGCCGTGCCGTTCGATGTGAGCCACGCGTTCATCAGGCCACACCAGCCGTCGGATTCTCACGCTGTCATCCTACCGCGTTGTGCATTCGACGCAACTTATCCACCTCGCTCACCCGTCACCGCAGTTTCACCACCGCCACGCCGAAGATGCCCAGTTCGATCTCCGCGCCTGTCGTCTTGCCCGTGATCAGTTCGCGCGAGCCTGCCGGCACGGCGACGGTCTGCGGCTGCTCCGTGTGGTTGATGAGGAACAGGAGCCGCCTGCCCTTGCCCTCGCGGACGGACGCTTCCACCCCCGGCGGCGGCGCGACCACCGGCTTGATCCTCGCGCTCTTCAGTACGTCCGCAATCAGAGCATCGTAGAAGGCGTCCTCTTTGATCACCGTGCCGACGTAGTATCCCCGGCCCTTGCCGCAGCGGTTGCGCGTCGCGGCGGCGAACTTGTTCATGTGCCAGTCTTCGTAGCCCGCGAGCACTTCCGCCTGCCGCGCCGTGGCCCAATCGGCGTAAGACACGGCCGTGAAGCGGCCCTCGAGACCCTCACGCCCCGTGACCGTGTAGCTGTCGTCCTTGGGGATCGCTTCGTATTCCTCTATCGTGATGCCGAGCGATTCCGACAGCAGCCCGGGCAGTGTGCGTTCGATGCACAGGTTGTTCGCGTCCTTCACGCCCGTGCGGCAGTCGGCCAGGAGCACGCCGCCGGCCTGCACGAAAGCGTTGAGCTGCCTGGCGAGCGCATCCGGCAGGATGTACAGGTCAGGTGCGAAGACCACGCGGTAGCCGGCCAGGTCCTGGCCCGGCCTGATCATGTCCACGTTCACGCCGGCGCGGAAGAGCGCCTTGTAGTAGCGGCGCATGGCGTCGTGGTAGTTGTTCTCATTGAAGCCCGGCTGGAAGCGCAGCGCCCAGATGCTTTCGTAATCGTAGACGAACGCCACCTTGGCCTTGACGGT
>JAPLOD010000410.1 GCA_026692735.1 Planctomycetota bacterium
GCCGATCTGCGGATGCGTGCCCTCGACCTCCTGGTCCAGGGCCTTGCCGCAGTCGTGCAGCAGCCCGCAGCGCTTGGCCAGCGCGGCGTCGAGCTTCAACTCGGCGGCCAGCAGCGCGCAGATGTGTGCGACCTCCTGCGAGTGCGCCAGCACGTTCTGCCCGTAGGAGCTGCGGTAGCGCAGCCGGCCGAGCATGGTGCGCAGGCGCTCATGGAGGTCATGGCACCCGAACTGAATGGCCACGTCCTTGCCGGTTTTCCCAATGATCTCCGTGACCTCTTTCTCGGCCTTGGTCACGGCTTCC
This sequence comes from Planctomycetota bacterium, assembly GCA_026692735.1. Lineage (GTDB taxonomy): Bacteria > Planctomycetota > SZUA-567 > H5-PLA8 > H5-PLA8 > JAPLOD01. The sequence goes on from JAPLOD010000410.1 coordinate 305, forward strand.
TCGATCCGCGTGGGATGAATCCGGCCATCCTGCACGAGACGTTCCATGGCCACCCGCGCGACCTCGCGGCGCACCGGCTCGAAGCCCGACAGGACTACCACGCCCGGCGTATCGTCCACGATGACGTCAATGCCGGTGGCCTTCTCGAAGGCGCGGATGTTGCGGCCCTCTTTGCCGATGATGCGCCCTTTCATGTCGTCGGAAGGCAGGTCAATGGTCGCGACGGTGTTCTCGGCCACGCAGTCGGACGCGACGCGCTGGATCGTGTTGAGGACCACCTTGCGCGCCTCGACTTCGGCGTTCTCTTTGGCCCGGTTGACGGCGCGGGTGGTGAGTTCCGCCACTTCGCTGGCGATATCGCGCTCCACCCGCAGCAGCAGTTGCGCCTTGGCCTGTTCCAGGGTCATGCTGGAAATGGCCTGCAGTTTCTGGCGTTCCTCGTCCACCAGGCGCGTCATATCCTGGTTCTTCTTCTCCGCCTCGCGCAGTTGCTCTTGCCGCTTCTGCTCGAGCTTGATGGACTCCTGTTCCTTGCGGACGATGTCCTGTTCGCGGCGTTCCAGGGCCTGCAGCTTGCGGTCAATCAGCTCCTCACGCTTCTCAAGGCGTTTCTCCGTGCCGCGGCTTTCCTCGAGCAGGACCTTGAGCTCTTTATCGAACTCGCGCCGTTTCTTGAGCTGCTCTTCGGCGCCCTCGGCCTTGGACCTGGCGGCCTCGGCGCGCGCTTCGCCCAGGATCCGCTCCATCAGCGCTTCCGCTTCGCGCCGCGCCTCGGCTTCGTAGTGCAGGTTCTTCCGGCGGGTGGTCAGGAAGATCAGCAACACTCCCAGGACCGCGCCTCCGCCCGCTCCGATAAGATATGGGATAGCGTCTTGCATGGGCCAGTACCCCCTTCATGGCACAGCAACGCCGGGACATTCACGCTTCAGCGTGCCGTCGGGTTGGCCGCGGGAGCGGCCACGCAGCCGACACGCTCAAGAGGGGCTGGGAAACGGAGAGACGGCTTACGGCGGCGCAACTGCCTGGCAGTTACGCCAGATCCGGACTTCGGTGAGTTTCAATGCACCAGGCCCACGGCCTGACTGGCCAGAGCGACGACGCCCATTGCGGCTGAAACAGGGATACCACACATCACCTCGCAACCACACAACCGTTTAGCTCGTCCTGCTGGCCCTATCAGCTTTTGCTAATGCACTGCGCAGCGCGTGCTTGCTTACAGCTCCCGGTCAAACCCATCCAGATGGCCGCTCAGGACCACATCCCGAACTTCGGAAGCACAGCGTTCGGGACCGGCAAGATGAGGTGCAAGGTGTACGCACCTGACCGGCAGCTACAGCCCCCTCCGTTGACACTCACGCCCTGCGGATCATCGAAATCCTCCCAGCCCCGGCCTCTTGGCTCAGGCCCGGGAATCGTTCCGTCAATCCTGGCCTTGCCGCCGCGGGATCCGCACCAGTGCGCTCTCGCGACAGTCCAGCCCTTTAGGAGACACCTTACATCCGCCTATGGGTCCGTCAATGCCCTTTCGGGTGAAAATCACCGGCCTTCCGGCCCCTGCAGCAGTTCCATGATCCGTGACGCGGCATGCAGTTCGCCCGCATTGATGCCCGGGCAACGCCGTGCCTCCCGCTGCCACGTGCGGGGGCTGCGCACTATCTCCGGCCAGAAAGGGTAGTCCCGGCACTGTCTGGGGCGGACCGCATACACGCTGCAGCCCTGGTTATTCAGCAGGACGCAGTCGCCGTTGCTCCGTTCGGTCAATGATATCTTGCCGGACGAGTAATGCCGCACGCATCCGGCCTCGAACTCCTCGGCCGGCAACCCGAGATGGGCGGCAATCCGCCTGAGTTCCTCCGGCGAGATAAGGACGTCGCCTGGCGCGCCTGTGCAGCAACGCAGGCAGCCCGCCACACAGGAGAACCTGAGGCCGTTTCCGAACCAGGGCGCAGCGGTGCCTTTGCTCATACCAGGTTATGGCGCTACGGAGCGTCTCAGCTACCCGCTGACGTTGCCCGCGCGTTCCGCTCCCTCCGGCGCCGGCGGCGCCGCCGAGGTCCTCTTGTCTCCGTCGGGCGGCGAAGCGGCCGCGGGATGAGCGACGTCGCCCAACGACGCGGGCGCCGCGGCTTCGGCGGTTGCAGCCCACCCCGCGGGACGCTGGCTCGGGAACACCTGGAACCGCAGTTCATTGCCGATCCCGTAGAGAAGATATCCGTTGAACACCGCCGCCAGCATGATCTCGTGATGCATCACGATCAGGACCAGGCCGAGCCCGAGGACCATGATGTGCATGAATGACTTGCGGCCCCGCAGCAGCCGGTCGCCGAGATGCGGGTAGTGGATGCGTGTCACCATCAGCACGCCCAGCAGCAGCAGCACAAACGGCAGCGCGAGCAGCACGGACTGGTGGATCTGCCGGCGCCAATCGTCCAGCCGGCCCAACTGGTCATGCAGTTGGGTGATAGCGAGGTGATGGCTGCCGGGGATGATAAGGATCGCCAGGCTGGCTGCGCACCCCGCCGCCCCCGGCGACGGCATCCCGAAGAAGTAATCACGGTGGCCGGTCTGCGCTTCCACGTTGTAGCGGGCCAGCCGCAGAGCCGCGCAGCACACGTACGTGGCCAGCATGGGCCAGACGTAGCGGTCCTGCAGCGGGAAGGTTCCCGTCTTGAAAAGCTCGAGGTCAATCATGGCCTTGATCAGCACGGCGGGCGCGACGCCGAACGAGACCACGTCGGACAGCGAGTCCATCTCCATGCCGAACTTGCTGGTGGACTTGGTCCAGCGCGCTACCTTGCCGTCCATGACGTCAAACACCATGGCCCCAAAGATCAGGATGCCGGACCAGTACAGGCAGTCGTATTCGCCAAACTGGTAGAACCCGCGCGGCGGGATGTAGGAGCGCATGGCCAGGACGATGGACGCGAAGCCGCACAGCAGGTTCCCCAGCGTGACCATCGTCGGTACCGGATGGACGCCGAGCAACAGGCGCTGGGGTCTGTTGTCACTGCGCGGCTGCCCAAAGCGTCGCATGGCACGCGGCTCCACTGTGTCCCGCGAAGTTCCGGCTTCAGCCGGCCACTCCGCGAGCCCCCTCCCCGACACCGTTCGCGCCTGGTGCTGTCGTTGCGGCGGGCGCCGGCCGC
>JAPLOD010000411.1 GCA_026692735.1 Planctomycetota bacterium
GGGCCAAGGCTCTTGCCCACAACTGTTCACGCCACATCAATGCCAGCCACCGCTTCGCCTTTGAATCCGTGGCTCATTTCAACGCCGCCGCCTGAAACCCGTTCAGCCCATGAACAGGGCGGCAGCGATTCGGCCATGCAGCATATGAGATCCCTTTGCATGTCGTGTGGTGGCGCAGGAGTTTGTGATCCCCCTCGATTCTAGCCGGGCGCAGACTCTTCCCTCGTATACGCCAGAACTCACGCTGGGTCCAGCTTTTGAACCTGCTTATTGTGACCGGCGGCCGCCCACCGAGCGTACTTTGATGCGGCGCGAACTGACCTTGAGCACAGCGTGTTCGGCAGCTTCGCTGGGTGCGCCGTCGTCCGCGTCGGCAGCGATGGCTCCTGTCTCGCCGCCGATCGTGGCCGGACGAAGGGGCCGCAGCGTCTCGCCGGGGTCCTCGCTCGGCGGCTTCAGCAGTGGCATAGTCGGGTCGTCCGTCATGCCCGGGGCCTCAATGGGGAGTGGCTACGGGCGAGACTATACCGGCTGCCAGCGAAGCGGGCAAACAGCAGATTGGATGCCCTCCGCTGGCGATCAGGTCGTCATGGAACGCGTCGGGCCCGGCTGAGGTAGGCGACCGACGGCCGACCGGCTATACTGGCGCCATGTCAGTGAAGAAGCCCAGGGCGACAGACGAGCGCGAGCGCGTGTCCTGCCTGCGCTGCAACCGGATGTTCCGGTCTCCGGGCCGTTCGCCGAAGTGGAGAAGGTGGTGGCGCAGAAACAGAACTTTGAGACGAACCTCACCAAGCAGGTGCTGCGCAGCCTCGCGGGGCTCAAACCGGTCCTCGACGACGCCGAGAGCGCCGCCGCGATGAAGACGATCCAGACGAAGCTGCTGGTCAAGCACGACGCGATGGTCGAGGGCGTTCGTAAGGCCGTCGTGCCGGTCAAACATTCCCTCAAGGTTGTCGCCGAGCAGTAGTGGCGTATTCCGGCTTCGAGCCGGAACAAGACAAGCGGGAGAGTCGCTTCCCTGCACCAGACGAAGGTGTAGAATCACACCTGCAAAGACTGGCCGCCTGAGAGAAGGAGACGCCGCTTATGGTGCGCGCAATCGTCGCGGCATTCGTGCTGCTGACAGGGACGGTTCACGCCGCGGCAGACTGGAAGCTGCCCGAGTTCATGATTTCGTACTGGGGTGGGCCGAAGGATGATGCGGCCGCCCAGGCGGTTGTGCAGGCGGGCTTCAACACCGTGATGAGCAAACCCGACAGGCTTGACCTGTGCCGCAAACATGGCCTCAAGGCCATCCTCTTTGATGCCACGCCCGAACTGGCCGGCAAGCTGCGCGACGACACGGCCGTGTGGGGCTACTGCCTGCAGGATGAGCCGCTCAACGAGCGCTTCCCTGCGCTCGCCGACAGCGCGGCGGCGTTCCGCAAAGCCGACTCCAATCATCCCGCGTACGTCAACTTGGGCTGGAAGGCCTGTCCGCGAACCTTCGTCGAGACCGTCCGTCCGCAGGCCCTCAGCTACGACGAATACTGGTGGTGGTGGAAAGGCGACTACTTTCCCATGCTGGAGGAGTACCGCGACGTGGCGCAGAGCGCGGGGATCCCGCTGCTCTGCTGGGTGGAAGCGAACACGGGGCCGGACAGCGAGGTGGGCCAGGGCAAGGTCCATCCGCCCGACAACCTGCCGCGGCTGCGCTACAGCGTGTATTGCCCGCTGGCGTATGGCGTCAAAGGCATCCAGTGGTTCGTTGACAGGCTCATCTTCAACGGCGCCGAACTGACGCCGTCCGGCAAGGACGTCGCGGTCATCAACGCGGAACTCAGACGGCTCGGGCCCGTCCTGATGGGCCTCCGCTCCCTCGACGTCTACCACTATTGCACCGATCCCGTGCCCAAGAACACACGGATGCTCCCGCACCACTTCTGGGTCCAGACCGCCACGCCCGAGACGGTCATCGGGACGTTCAAGGACGCCGACGGCGGCGATTGCGTCATGGTCGTCAACCGCAAGGTGGACAAGGACCAGCCGGTTGTGCTGCGGTTCGGGCGGCCTGTCACCAGCGTTGATAAGTTCGACAAGCAGAAGGGCGAGTGGACGAAGCTGGAAGTCGTCAACGCGGAGCAGTTCGACAAGCGTGAGGAGTGGGCGAAAGTCTTTGGGCTGCGGCGGCGCGGACGAGTGGCCGTGGAACTGACGCTCGCCGCTGGAGACGGCGAACTGCTGCGAGTCCGCTAGCAAGAAGCCCGGCAGGGGCGCGCCAGATTCAGACGGCCATCATGATAGGCGGCGTTTCGTACTACGCCCAGGCCAAGGCGAGCTACACGTACAAGAGCGGCAAGGCGGCGAAGGCAAAGTAGGTGTGGCCGTCTCGCCGGGCGGCTCGATACCCCCGACAAACAAGCCCTTTCACGGCGCTGGAACCACGATCTCGGTGCCGGTGGTGTCTTGGGCCGGTTTTGCAGTGCAAACACGAAACTGACCTCGCCCCCCATATCGTAGCCGGCATCATCGCGACGCGCCTTTCTCCTGCTATCCGCTGTTACGTAACGAATAGGCGCATATGATGGCTCAACTACCTCCCCTAACAGCCTTCGGAGTCCCGCGCCACGCGAACGCGCCCAGGATCCCCGACCTGCTCGCTATCATTGGACGGTTCAATGATGGGACGGCGGCGGAGGCGCCAACGCCTGCGAGATGCCCCATCTTCCTCCTTGACGCTCGCGCCCGTGCCAGCTATAGCAGCCCCGGTTCCCGTGACGGTCGTTACGTTCCACTTCAAGGAGGGGTTGTTCCATGGCGAAGGCGAAGAAATCCGCCCGCAAGCCCAGCGCGGCGTTCATGAAGCCCATGCAGCCCGACGCGGTGCTGGCGCCGGTCATCGGCGACAAGGCCATGCCGCGCACCGAGGTCACTAAGAAGCTCTGGGTCTACATCAAGAAGAACGGCCTGCAGGACG
>JAPLOD010000412.1 GCA_026692735.1 Planctomycetota bacterium
GCGCCATTTTCAGGAGTCTTTCACGAGCGGCGGCGCGGGTGGTCAGGGCGGGCATGGGGGCGCTCCTTTGAAACACGCGAGTATCCCCCATTTCGTTTTCGTCTAACTATCGACGCGCCTTGAGCGTCCCGCACCCTGCGCGAGATCGCGTCGTCCGTCGCTTGACGCCGCGCGTGGGGTGATGCGAGAATAGCCGCAACGCTTGTGAGCTCGGGGCAGTGCCCGGGCGTGACCGCTGGGTTTCAAAGGAGAACGTGAACATGGCCGATAAGGCGAACAGACACAAGGAGAACGTCGCCGGAGCTTTCTACACGGATACGCAATGCAGCATGTGCCAACTGTGCATTGATTCGGCGCCGGAGCACTTCAAGGCGGAGGAGGACCACGCCGTCGTCCAGAAGCAGCCCACCACCGACGAAGAGAAGACCCGCTGCCAGGAGGCCATGGACTCCTGCCCCGCGCAGGCCATCGGTAACGACGGAGCGTAACGAAGAGCAGGCATGAACCCTCGTTCATCCCCCAGCAGGGCGTGGAAAGAGCTTCCCGGAATCCGCGGCATGCGCCGATAGCAAGAACGGGGCGTTGCCGCCCCGTTCCGGTCACTGGAGTCCAGTGGCTGCCTACTTCTTGTCGAGCTGAATCACGGAGATCGTCGCCGGCTGCTGGTGCTTGCTGTTCTTGAAGCCGGGGAACGGCCAGTCCATATTGGAGACAACAATCGTGTTGCCGCGCAGCATGGCTTCGCAGGGCTGATCCAGTTCGCCCGTCTTCTTGTCCAAGGTGTCCTCGTTCGCCGCCAGCGTCTCGACCTTGTCGCCGTCAATGACCTGGATGGCATTGTTGCCGGAGTCGGCCACATACAGCTTGCTGGTGCGCGGGTCGCAGGCCATGCCGTCGCAGTTGGTCAGTCTGCCCGGCGCACTGGCGCAGATCTTGTTCGACTCCACCTTGCCCTGCTTGTCGAACTTGACCCTGTACATCACGCCGTCGCTGAAGAGGCCGACGAACAGGTTGCCCTTGCCGTCAAAGGCCAGCCCGTCCGCGCCAAAGCCCCAGTTCTGCCTGTAGCTGTCGAAGGTGGCGATGACGTGCGGGTCGTCCTTCAGCGGGGTCTTGAGCGTCACGTTCTCTTCGTCGAGCTTGAAGCGCATCAGCGCGCTCTTCAGCGACGGGTTGAAGCCTTCCTCCAGGACCGATTCGGTGATGTAGACGTAGCCGTTGTGCACGGCGGTGCCGTTGGCCACGTTGAGGCCCGACGCGACCAGCACCATCTTCTCCACCTTGCCGTTCTTCACCACCAGCTTCCACATGCGGGACTTCTGGTCCTTGTCCAGCATGTACTGCATGTCGGCCAGGAAGAGGTTGCCGGTTGCGGGATCGCGAGAGACGCCCATGGGGCGGATGCGCGCCAGTTTCTCGGGGAAGCCGGGGTACGGGTTGGGGAACTCGTAGAACTTCTCCGCCTTGTTGTCGGGCGTGATCCGCATCATCAGCGGCGGGGACTTCTCGTCGTTGAAATTGGGCATCGAGACGAGGAAGCTGTTGTCCGGCAGCAGGCACATGCCGTCGGGGGTATTGCAGTAGTCCGGCAGCTCAACGAGCAGCCTGGCGGGCTTGAGCGCCTCCTTGCCCCAGCCGGAGAGCGCCACAACGCACAACGTCAGCAGCACAGCCTTCAGACACTTGCCCATGGAGGTTCTCCTCAAAAGGTGTGGTCAGAACACCCAACCCATACTCCGACGGAGGCTGCGCGTCAAGGCCGCTCTTGGCTGCTGGCCATGGGCTGTTTGCCGGTCAGGTCATCGTAGCGCACGCGCTTGATCTCCCTGTTGATGAGCAGCTCGATCTCGGTCAGGTAGGGACCGTCCTCGGGCGTGACCAGCGTAAAGGCCTTGCCGGCTTTCTCCATGCGGCCCGTGCGCCCGATGCGGTGCACGTAGTCCTCGCACCTGTAGGGGATATCGTAGTTGATGATGTGGGTGATGTTGTCCACGTCCAGCCCGCGGCTGGCAACATCGGTGGCGATCAGCAGGCGGACCTTGCCGGCGCGGAAGCCGCCCATGATCTTCTCGCGCTCTTTCTGGCGCAGGTCGCCGTGAATCTCGCGCGCGCTGAGGTGCAGGCGCTTGAGGCGTTCGGCGAGGCGCTTGGCGCCCATTTTGGTGCGGCAGAAGATGATGGCCAGCGCGGGCTGCTCCACCTCCAGCAGTTTCAGCAGCGCAGACAGCTTGTCGTGCTTGTCGCAGACGAGGTAAAACTGCTCCACGGCGTCCACGGTCAGGTGTTCGACGGCGGTCCAGATCTCCGCCGGCTGGTGCATGTAGCGCTGCGCCAGTTTCTTGATGTCGTCAGGGATAGTCGCCGACAGGACCAGCGTCTGCCGCTGGGTCGGGCAGTGCCGCAGGATGTACTCCATGTCCTTGCGGAACCCCAGGTCCAGCATGCGGTCGGCTTCGTCCAGGACGGCAATCCTGACTCCGGAAAGGTCCAGGCGATGAGAACGCATGTGGTCCATGACGCGGCCCGGCGTGCCCACCACAAGGTCCACCCCGGCTTCCAGGGCTTCGATCT
>JAPLOD010000413.1 GCA_026692735.1 Planctomycetota bacterium
CGGCTGCATTACGTTCGCGACGTGAGCATGGGCGAAGACGCTTGCAGGGTGCGCTCCGGTCATGCCCCGCAGAACCTCGCCGCTTTGCGTAATCTGACGCTTGGGCTGATTCGACAGCGTACCCGGCACAAATACCTGCCCGACGCCCTGCGACGCTTCATAGCGGACCCCTTCGCCGCTTTGGCGTTCATCTGCCCTATGAACAAGGGCGAGAATTGAAAAGCCCTGGCACCAAAGAGCCCCGGCTGGCATTTGCAAATCGTCCGGTCATCGGCTAGTGTTATCAGTGGTTGCTTGATGTGCGGCTTTGCCCGTCAAGTCAGCCAGTGCCGATGCGCGCGTGGCGGAATTGGCAGACGCGCCAGCTTGAGGGGCTGGTGCCCGCAAGGGCGTGCTGGTTCGACCCCAGTCGCGCGCATTACCCGCCGAAGAACATTCCGGAACATCTCAGGCACGAAACACGGAATCCGTAACGGGTTCCGTTGTTTCGTCGGCACACAGCGGCACACCGCGGGGACACGGCGGAACACCTGAAACCCATGCTCCGTGTCACACCGGTGTCACGCAGCCACCTCCTACCCAATGGAACACGCCCTGCCTGTAGGGGCGGGCGGACCGGCACTTGTACAGCAACGCGGCAGCGGCGAAGATAGCGTTAGCGGTCCGGCCTTTCAGGACTTATCCCTCGGCTGGGTGCAGGTGCCGGCGGTGGAAATCATCCTGAAGCGCTGGCGAGGAAGCATCCAGGGTCGGGACCGGGGTACGTCAGTGGAAGCTCACGGCGGTTTGCCGAATGCTGCCTTCTTCTGGCGCGTTGGTCGTGGCCGAAGAGCCGTATCACTCTTAGGCAGGAAAGAGAGAATCTGTGTCTGAAGGCGCCCCTCCAGCCGCGTATCAACACACGGCATTTCCGCAGCAACTGGTGATCGAGACGACGGCGGCCTGCAACCAGCAATGCGTTTTCTGCGGCAGAACGTACATGGGACGTCCGAAGCGGTCAATGAAGCGGACGCTCTTCGATAAGATCGTGGAAGAGGTCGGCCGGGAGAACCCGTATGCTGAATTGTGGCCGGCCTTCATGGGCGAGGCAATGCTGCTGGGTGACCGGCTCTTCGACGCTATTCTGTATGCGCGCAAATCCGGCTGCAGGAAGATCACCCTGAACACAAACGGCACACTGGTCGCCCGTTGCGCGCCCCTGGTGGTGGACACGCGCAACGCGTGCGCGAATCTCCCGCCGGAACTGCGCGGCAAGGTGATGAGGTGCTGATGCAACCCGGAGAGCCTGCTGGCCGGTCCGCTGGTGGAAGCGAGGAGCGCAGGATGCCTGAACGACACCGTCTGCAGTCGCCTTCCGGGGGGTGGTTCAGCCGCCAGCGAGTGCTGTCGGAATCGCTTGGCATTCTGGTCTTCATCGGCCTGGCGGGCCTGGGCTGGCATCGCATCCACCTTGGCGTTGACCTGACCGATGAGGGCTTCTACCTCAGTACACCGTACCGCTATACGTTGGGTGACCTGCCATTCCGGGACGAGACCATGAACCCGTACCGGATGTTCGATATACTGTTGGCGCCTGTCTTCCGTCTCTGGCCTGGCATGACGGTCCTGCAGGCACGGGTGCTCGGTCTGGCGCTGGACTTGGGCAGCCTCTTTGCCGTCTACCTCCTGCTCAAGCGCCGCGCGCCGCCAATCCTGGTGGCGCTGGCGTGCGTCTCGGGGGCCTTTGGGTGCGGGAATATCTGGACGCCAGGCTACAACCTCCTCGGGCGCGACTTGCTGCTTCTGGGGGTCTGTGCGTGGCTGGGCTCCTGTTTGCAGACTCGGCCGTGGGCGGGACGGACTCTGGCTTTTGTCGGCGGAGTGCTTGCCTGTCTCAGTTGCATAGCCTACGGCCCCAATGTCCTGATTGCGTCAGTGCCGCTCGCGCTGCTGGCATGGTTGGCTCTGAGAGGACGCCTGCGCTCCCCGACGGCTGCGCGCACGCTGGTTTTCGCCGCGAGCTGGGGGGCGCTTGGGCTTGGCTGCCTTGCCACTGGTCTTGCGTCGGGGCTATACGCCGATTGGCGGTACGCGTGCGCTTTTCAAGCCACACTCCCGGCTTACTCCGCTTCGCTTCCGGCCAGGCTGCGCAGTTTCTGGTCCGAGGGCCGCCCGCTTGTTCCGCCCTTCCTGGCGGCGTTGGGAGGAACGGGCTGTGTGCTGGCTCTCGTATCTCGCGCCAGGAGCCAACGGCGTTGGTTCTGGCTGGCCGCAGCGTGCGGAGTCTCGGGGGGCTCCGCCTATGCGTGCACCGTGTACCCATCGCGCTTCGCCCCTTACGCCCTTGGGGACCATGTGCCGTTCTGCGTTATGATGGCTGCACTGGCGTTCCTGGCCGCGGCCGTGCTGTTGCCCGCAACGGCACCCGATGAGTTGCGGACGGACGCTGCGGACGGGATCTTCGTCCGTCGAGCGCTCCTGACCGTGGTTTTGCTGTTCGCCATCATTGAGGGTCTCGGCTCCGCCAACGGTCTCCGCAACGCGCTTTACGGCGCCGGCTTCCTGTTGGCGGTTGCAGTCGCGATCCTGTCGTGCCGCGCAGATGGGGCCGAACGCGCGGGCGCGCTGTCATTGCACCAGCGCGTGGCACTTCAGTGCTGCCTGGGTCTCGCTTGCGCGGCCTACGGCGCCTTGTCTATCCGGAGCAACTTCGGCCACGTCTGCCGTGACGCTTCCACTCCGCAGTTGACCGCGCGTTTCACCCATCCTCTGCTGGCGGGAATCCGCTCC
>JAPLOD010000414.1 GCA_026692735.1 Planctomycetota bacterium
TTCACTTTGGGCCTCTAACCCTAAGATATGTAAGCACTTTCACATACCGCTCCAAAGTGGAAACGATAACGTGTTGCGAGGAATGCGAAGGCGGTACTTGACGGATATGTATGCCGATCGCATAACAGGAATAAGATCCCTTTTGCCTGAAGCGGGAATCGGGGCAGACGTCATAGCGGGCTTCCCGGGGGAGACGGACGAGCTGTTCAAGGACGCGGGCAAGGTCGAGGACCAGGCAAAGGTCGCGCGGGACGAGCAGCAGAAGAACGAGCGCTACGACGCCATCATCAAGGAAGTGGAAGCGGCGTTCGCTGCCGGGAAATATGAAGCGGCCAGCGAGAAGGCCGTGGTCGCCAGGACCATGATTCCGTCGCGGAAGGAGTCAAACGACTGGCTGAAGAAGATCGGCCCCAAACTGGACGAGGCCGAGAAGGCGCGCATCAACGCGGAGGCCAAACGGCAGCGCGAGCAGAAACTGGCCAAGGCCCTTGCGGACGCGAACCAGGAGTTCACCAAGGGCGACCTGGACGCAGCGCTCGGCTCCCTGAAGTTGGCCTACGAGGTGGACAGCGAAGACGCCGCCGCGAAGACGCTGGAGAAGCTTATCCTGGCCAAGAAGGCGGAGAATGAAAAGGCCGAGGCAGAGCGGACGAAGCTCAAGACCTTCACTGACCTGCGCGACACGGCGAGCCGGCTGGCCGACGCCGGCACCGATCTCGACGATGCCGCGAAGCTGCTTGCCGATGCCAGGAAGATCTTCGCGGACGACAAGGCCAAGGATGCGGAGCTGCAGGCGATCGAGAAGAAGATCGGCGCCAGGCGGGAAGCGCAGCGCGTGGCGAAGGAATACGAGGACCTGCTGACGAGGGCCAAAGAAGCCCGCAGCGGGGGCAACCTGGACGAGGCGCTGGCCCAGGTCCAGAAGGCGCTGGCCAACCCCGCCGCGGATGACCGCGCACAGAAGTTGAAGCAGCAGCTTGATGACCTTATCGTGCAGCGAGCGAACGTCGCAAACAAGGAAGCGGAGTACAACAAGCTCGTCAGCAAGGGCGAGAGCTTCGAGCGGATTGGCGACGGGAAGGGCGAGGCCTATGAGGAGAGGATTGGCCAGTACGAGCTGGCGCTGACCCAGTACGGCACAGCGAAAAGCATGAACCTCAAGGCCGGCGGCCCGGCGGACCAGAAGGAGACGGCCGTAAAGAAGAAGATCGCCGATGCCAAAGCGGCGCTGGCCGAGATTCAGCGCAAGAAGCAGGAAGGCGAGCAGAAGAAGGCCGCGGAAGCCGCCGCTGTGGCGCTGAAGAAGCAGCAGTTTGACGGGCAGGTTTCGCTGGCCGACGGCGCCGCCAGGCAGGGGGATTTCACCGCGGCGCAGCGGTACCTGGACGCCGCCAAGGCTATTCTGCCGGACGATAAGGCGCTGGCCGCAAAGACAGACGAGTACAAGAAGCTTCAGGATGATTCCGACAAGGCGATCCGGATCGCCTTTGGCGGCGCGCTGGAACTCATCAAGAAGGGGCCGAGCGAAGTGCCCGCGGCCATCGCCCAGGTGCAGAAGGCGTGCAAGGAATACCCAGGCCGGCGGGATATGGCGGCCGTGCTGGAGAACCTGCAGGCCGTGCAGAAGACCGATGCTCAAGCGCAGCAGGCCGCCGCGGCCGCCACAGGCAAGATAGCGGAGCTCGGCAAGAACAAGAAGCTGGAAGGCAAAGCGGAACTGCAGAAGCTGGCCGCCGCGCGCGACAGCCTGCAGAAGCTGAGCGCCGGCGCGTTGAGCCAGCTCGCCACCAGTGCGTTCAAGGATGCGGCGGCCACGCTGCGCCAGTTCGACAGCGACGTGAACACGGCAACCGGCGAGGCCCAATCGCTGACTCAGGCCCTGGAGAAAATGGGGAAGAAGGCTGACGACGAAGAGTTCACGAACGAGTCCACCCCGCCGCGGAGAGACACGCCGAAGCCGCCTAAGGAGACGCCGAAGCCGAAGCGCGGGGGCAGCGCCGGCGAGTTGGATGTCTTCGACCAGTAGCGTGCAGGCAGATGAACGGGCTGCGGCCGGAAGGCGCGATCTCCGGCATGCAGCGCGTTTTTATTTTTTCTCAGGCTTGACACGCTTCGCCATGCGCCATACCTTGCTGGCGATTGCGGACCAAGGGTTGACGGTACACGAGCGGAGCGGGGGGTGCCGAGTGAGCCCTGCGGCGTGAAGACGCGGGGCGCAGTTGTTTCTTCAAACACCGAAAATCTGATAACTGGAGTTGTTGGGGGGATCAGGCATGCCACGTGGGCGGCGCAAGGGCGCGCGGGCCGAGGCCGCGGCTGAGTTGATCCGCTTCGGGATTTCCATCCCGGCAGCGTTACTCAAGAAGTTCGATCAACACCTGCTCGAGAAGAACCAACAGAACCGGTCCGACGCCATCCGGGACCTGATACGGGATCGCCTGGTGCAGGTGGCCTGGAGCGACGGAAAAGGCGACCAGGTCGCCACCGTCACGCTCGTCTACGACGGGCAGAGCTCGGATGTCCACCGGCGGCTGGCTGAATGCAAGCGTGCCATGGGCACGCACTTGATGTCGGTGCTGCACGTGCGGCTGTCGCCGCGGCAGGAACTGGAGGTGCTCGTCCTGCGGGGGCCTGTAACGAACGTCCGCGTGGAAGCGGAAGGCGTGCTGGCGGTGAAGGGCATATTGCACGGCAAGCCGGTGCTGACGGCGCTCACGGCGCCGTAGCGCGCGATGTTGGATTCCAGATTCCGGTTTTTCGATTGAGCAGCCATCCAGGCGTGGCCGTGAGCAGACGGCGCGGGCACATGCCAAACAGTCCAAAATCTAAAATCCAAAATCACTTGAGGTGCTGGTGGAGCCAGTCGGCGGGGACGAGGCCGGAGATGCGGACCTCGTCGAACGCGACGGCATCGCCGAGGCTCTGCAGCCACAGGTTGCCGGCGGGCAGCGGCTTGTCGCGGGGCAGGCGCAGAGGGTCGCCTTTCTTGGCCACGGAGCTGAGCAGCGCTGTC
>JAPLOD010000415.1 GCA_026692735.1 Planctomycetota bacterium
GGCGGCGCCCGCCGCTGCCCCCGCGCTGCCGGCAAAGGAAAGCTCCGCGCCGCAAGCGCCGGCGCCCGTCGCCAAGCCGCCCCAGGCCGTGATGAAACCGCGCCTGCCCGAGCTGCCCAACCCGATCGGCGAGCCGCCCCCGTCATATCGGCTGAAGCCTCTTTTCGAGACCCAGGTCCGCAGCACTGACAGCGGCGGCAGCATGCTCACCGTCGAAGGTCTCCTGGAACGGCGGCTGCCAAGCCCTGTGGCCGGGGTTGAGTACGCGCTGGTCATGGACGGCCGCACGCTGCATTTCCTCACCGCCCGCGCCGGCGTCAGCCTTGAGAGCTTCGTGGGCCGGCGCGTCACCGTCACGGGCACGCCTTCGCGAGGCACGGCGTCCGATACGGCCCTGCTGGAAGTCGGCGCCATCTCAGTGAACGAGTAACCGTCTTCGGACTTGAAACCGGCGGCCAATGGCCTGAGACTTGGCCCATGCATGTCCTCGGCCAGAAGTGCCCCATCTGCGGCAAGAAGGGCCTCGTCATCGGGGCCGATGTCGGTCTGTCCTTCCGGCCGCAAGGCTGGCTGGTCAAGCGCCTCAGCGCCCGTCAGGTCGCCTGCCCCCACTGCGGCGTGATCGTCGTGGCATTGTTGCCGGATGCGGTCCGTAAGCTGAAGGACGCGCTGCAGAGCGAGCGGGCGACGGAGATCGTCACCTATCACTCCAGGCCGCGTCCGCGTACAAGACCTCCCACGCCATGAAGCAGCCCCTCCGCCCCGGCCGCGCAGCACTGCCGCTGCGCCACCGCGCCGCCATCGGCCTGGGCGCGAACCTTGGCGCCCGGGAAGCCAGCCTGCGCTCGGCGCTCAAACAGCTCAACGCCCAGCCGGGCGTCGTCGTCGAGCGCGTCTCCAGTTTCATCGAGACCGACGCGGTGGGCGGGCCGCCGGGCCAGCCGCGGTACATCAACGCCGCCGCCCTCCTCCGCACGTCGCTTGCGCCCGCGGAACTGCTCAGCCTGCTGCAGACAATCGAAGCCGGGCACGGCCGCACGCGCAGCGGCGCACGCAACGAGCCGCGCACGCTGGACCTCGACCTGCTGTTCTATGACCGGCGCGTCATCGCCGAGCCGGGCCTTGAGGTCCCGCACCCGCGCCTGCATGAGCGGCCTTTCGTCCTCATCCCGCTGGCCGAGATTGCGCCGCGGATCATGCATCCGGTTCTTGGCAAGACCGTCCGCCAGCTCCTGGCTGCGCGCGCTCCAACCGCCGGTGCGCGGCCGGAGCGCCGTTCCTGTCAGACGGCGTATCTGCGCAGCGCTGCCAGATCGGCGAAGAAACTCGGGTAGGTCTTGGAGACGCACGCCGGGTTCTTGATAATGACGCCCGGGCGCCCGAGGCCCACCAGCGACATGGCCATCGCCATGCGGTGGTCGTCATAGGTCTCGATCGTCGCGGGCTTGGGCGGGCCGGGGGTTATCTCCAGGTAATCGTCGCCCACTTCCACCTTCGCGCCCAGCCGCCGCAGTTCCGTGGACACCGCTTCCAGGCGATCGCTCTCTTTGAGGCGCAGGTTCCCGACGTTCAGGATGGTCGAGGTGCCCTGCGCGAACATGCACACCGCCGCCAGGGTCAGCACCACGTCCGGCATGTCGTTCAGGTCGGCGGCTATCGGCCGCAGCGGCACACTCGGATCCCGCGACACTTCGATGCCCCTGTCGCCGCCGAGCACGCGTTTCCGCACCCGGCACCCCATCTTCCACAGCACGTCCGCCAAGCCCGCATCCCCCTGCGCGGAGTCGCCCATGATATTGGTGATGCAGCACCGCCCGCCGAGGATCGCGGCCGCGGCCAGGAAGTAGCTCGCAGCCGTGGCGTCGCCCTCCACGTAATAGCTGCCGGCGCGGTAGCGCGCGCCATGCGTGGGCTCGTACGTGCGCTCGCCCTCCGTGGTGGTGAGCACGCCGAAATCGGCCATGGACTTCAGCGTCAGCTCCACGAATGGCCGGGACACGAGCGTGCCGCTGACTTCGATCTGCATCAGCGACCGCGCGTACGGCGCCACCAACAGCATTGCGCTGATGTACTGGCTGGAGTGCGAGCCGTCCACGCGCGTATGCCCGCCAGGCAGCCCGTTGGCCTCCACGATCACCGGCGGGCAGCCGTTGCCGAACTCGCTCCGCGCCTGCACGCCCATCAGCCGCAGCCCCTGCAGCAGGTCCTCGATGGGGCGCTCGCGCATCCGCGGCGTCCCGTCGAGCCTGAAGCGGCCATGCCCCAGGCTGACCAGGGCGGACACGAACCGCATCACGGTTCCCGCCGCGCCGGCATAGATCTCCGCGTCGTGCGCCGGGATGCGGCCGCCTTCCCCCCTGATCCGGCAGACGCGCGCCTCCCAGTCCGGCTCCACCTGAAAGCCCAGCGCCTGCAGGCCGGAAACCATCAACACCGTGTCGTCCGAATGCAAGGCGCCTGACAGGACGACTTCGCCGTCGGCCAGCGCCCCCATCACCAGGTACCGGTTGGTGATGCTCTTCGAGCCGGGCACCGCCACGTCCACGTTGATGGGGCGCCGGAGCGGCTGGATCGGCAGTTCAGGCGGCAGCGCGCGCGCGCTTGAGGCCGGTGAGGTAAGCATGCCAGCCATGATACCAGAGACCCTCAGTCCTTGCGATTGCAGTAGATGATCGTGTCCAGGCTGACGCCCTTGTTGTCCCCGCCCTCGATCCACCGCACCTCGACCCGCACGAAGTACTCCCGATCCGCCGCCTTCTGGTCAATCCCTCTGCGCGCCGCCTCCAGCGGGATGATCTGCTGGCGGTACTGGTACCGCGGAGAACTCGCGTATGGGTTATAGGTGCCCTTCGGGTCCGACCGCGGCAAGTGCCCGCGGGAGAACTCCGAGCGCAGTTCGGCGATCACCGACGCGGCGAGGATGCCGGCCTCTGTCTCGTTGATCGCGCGTTTGTGGCTCCGGAACCCGGCGTTCAGGACCGCGAAGATCCCGATCAGTCCCGTTACCAGGATCGCGAAGGCCATCATCACTTCGACCAGCGTCATGCCACGGGGCCGCCGGTGCGTCCCGGACAGCCTGCCCCCAGCGGCAATCCCGGCCACGCCTGAGATCATCGCAGCACCTGTCGAGGCTTGTTCTTCTGTGCTTCTTTGCGCGCGCGCCACTCGTCGTCCGGCGTCAGGTCTTCACGCCACCCGGGCACGTACACGACGCGCCGGAAGGTCTTGCCCGTGCGGACAACCGCGCCGGCGGCGTGCCCCTTCGGCATCGTGCTCCGCGCTCCCCGCTGGTCAATCTCGAATCCCGTGACGGTCTTCTTCTTGTAGTGCAGCCATTCGTCGTCAATCAGGACGAACGTATCGGGCTCGCCGCCGTCGTTGAAGCCCTTGGTGTTCTCCACGTCAACGAACCCGCCTTCGCCCTCGCCTATCGTGGCGAGCAGCCGGCCGAACACGCAGCGCGGCATAGGCGAATCCACCGTCAGCGTAATGCGGACTTTCTCCGGGAAGACGTCGTCCTCCAGGTCGTCGGCCGAATCAACCCCGCGGTGCAGGCTGAAATGGTCGAGCGGCGGCTGCATAATGGCGCGCGTCGAGTCCCAGATCTTCTCCGCCCCGGTGGTCTTCGTGCTCTTTGTCGGCGCCTCCCAGCTCTGCGTGTCCTGGCTCCAGTAATCGAAGCCGAGGTACAGCACGTCCGTGGCCAGCACCTGGGACTTGCCCGGGTCCAGCAGGGGGCTGAGCGCCTGGGGCACCGGAGCGTGGATCGCGCGGTACAGCGTCTGGTTCTTGGCGAAATAGCCCACCGCCGCCATGCCGCCCAGCGGCTTGTAATCGCCCACCTTCATCCCGTTGTACTCGTCGGCGTCGGCGCCGCCCGCGAGCGCCGTGTTCGGCTGCACCTCGCCTTTCGCCCCGGGCTTGAAGAGCAAGTCGTTGCGGGCGCCGTCGCCGGCAAAGAAAGTGACGGCCCGCTCCGGCCCGCTCTCAAAGGCACGCACGAAGATCAGACGCTGCTGTTTCGTGCCCGGCTCGAAGTCCCCGATGAAACGCGCTTTCACCTCCGTCACGCCGGGCGGCTCGCGCGTCACTGCCAGCCGCAGGTCGTCCGCCATGATGTCCAGCACGCCCGCGGCCTTCTCGTACAGGACCCGCCGGCGCTCGCTCTGCGTCCACTGCGTGACGACCTCCCGCACGGCGATGACGGTGAACCCGGCCAGCACAACGAAGATCACCATCGTGATCATCACTTCGACAAGCGTGAGACCGCGTGCCTGGCGGACGGCCCGTGGGAAGTGACGGGTGCGGGACCGAGAGCGGCGGATCACGCCTGACGACTGCTCCGCGCCGCCGCACGACAGCGGACTGTCGGCCACCGACAACCCACCGCCGACAGATGACAAATGACGTCCGGCTGATGACAACTGACAGCCCTCACCGTTTCTCAATCTCATCCAGCCGTCTCATGAGCAACGGCGTGTGGTACGTGGCGCGCAGTTTCTCGATCGAGAACGTGCGCTTCCAGTCCGAGTTGGGGATGAACGACCGCGGCATGTATTCCCAATACACGCGCACCTCGATCTGGTCGGCACTGATGCCGCCGGCGCGGGAGCCTCCGCGCAGGGAGAGCACGCCGTCCTTGCCGCGGAACTCGTAAAGACCCGCGCTCTGGTTGCTCGGCTCCGCGCTCCAGTTCGGGTTCCCGTCGAAGCGCACCAGCACCCGCGGCCGGACGCCGTTGGGCCGCGGACGCTCTTCCGTGCCGACGGCCAGCAGTTCGACCCTGTCCCAGATGGCATTGGCGGCGGCGTACCCCGCCTGGAGGTATGCCAGCCCGTCGCCGTCGTACATTTTCGCCTCGCGGTCCCAGTACCGGAAGGGCAGGCAGCGCACGATCTCATCCTGCTCGTGGTCCTGGACCGTGGTCCCGTAACGGCCGTGGAAATCGCGGCAGCCGGTGAACGTGTTCCCCTGACCTTCCAGCCAGGAGACCACCTCGGAGCCGCTGCCCTGGCCGAACCAGGCATAGCCTTCGCGCGGGAAGCCCCTGCCGTCGGCAAGGGTGAACGTATCGGCGTCACGGCCCATATTGCTCTTGAGCAGGCTGACCGTCATGCCGTCCAGCAGCAGTGCCTGGGCGCCCACCGGGTGGTCCTTGCGTTCAGTGCCCAGCGCGCCGCGGATGACGTTGGTCAGGCGCAGGCCCGTCTTCTGGTGGATGTTGGGATGCAGTTCATGCACGCCGTTGCAGGGGTTGACCCACCGCCGGTCCGCCTTGTTACGTTCGGGAGGCTTGTCGTTCAACGGCGGGAACACGTCGGAGTAGAACTGGAACTGCGCCTGCGCACACGCTTTGTAGTACATCAGCTCATCTTCGATCCGCACCAGCCCGCCTGTCGTCGGCCAGTTCAGATTGGCGCTGCCATCGCCGTTCCACGGCCACGCATTATGCTCCTCCAGCAGGATCTCTTCGTCGCCGGCAGCGACCCCCGTGCCCTGGATCGTCATCGCGATGCGCGCGCCGGTGGTCTGGAACGTGTTGACCTTGATCTCGTCCACGTGGCCGTGCATCTGCCCTTCGCGGTTCCGGTCGGCGCCGATGTACCGTTTCGCCCCCACCGTGTCCGGCAGCTCCCCGGATGGCCATTTCAGAACGCGCGTCGTGTTGGCCGGGTAGCGCCGCGACACGAAGTCGTTCAGGCCCACGAAGAAATCGAAGCCCCAGCCCGTAAAGCGCAGTTGGGGACAGGGCTGGTTGTTGGTGTTGCCCCACTGGTTGATGTACGCCTGCTTCACCCACATCAGGTCCCCGCTCGTCGTGCCGCGCTCGATTATGCTGACCTCGCTTACCCCCTGCTCGCCGTACGGCGAAAACTGGTGCCCGCAGTGCGGGCCGCCCATGCGCACGACGGGAATGACCTTGGCCTTCTTCTCGTGCGCGCTTTCGCGGCCTATGGTGCCGGTGCCTATCCCGAACCAGTTGCGGAACGCCCCGATGCCGCAGCTCAGCCCCGCCAGGGGCACCGGCGGGTTCCCGCTGTACAGGGGATCGCGGTTCAGAATGTGCTGGTGCCAGCCGAGGCCCGCCACGAGGTAGTGCTTGCCGTTGATGACCTGCTTGGAGCCGTACGCGAACCATTCGACCTTCAGCTCGTTCGAATCGTCGTCTATCTGCACGATGCCGCCGTCTGGGTACTGCGTGCTGTCGGTGATCTGGATGCTGGCCAGGGCCACGCCGCTGCCGTCGGAGATGTTGCGCGGCGTTGACGTGCTATGCCCGTCGCCCTGGCCGCGCATGAGCTGGCCGAAACTGGTCGCTGTCCGCTTGTCGTAGTAGAGCAGCTCCCCGCCCACGGTGATGAACCCCGACTTCGGGAAGTTCGTCGCGTCATCCACGGGCAGCTTATTCGTTTCGGTCCCCAGGATGAAGTTGATCTTGTTCGGAGGCGACGGGTAGGTGACCCGCGTCCGCGTCAGCGCCGGCTTCTCGATGCGTTCCACCAGCGTGGCGCCGCCCACGAACAGGTCCTGCGCCAGGTTCACCGAGAACCCGTACGCCACCACCAGCTCGCCGCTCTCGTGCTTGGCCGCGGCGCTCAGCCGCGCGCCCCGGTTGAGCTGCGTCAGGCTGTTCCCCCCCCGCTGTCTGTACTCGATGATCTCCTCGCCGATCTGGACCGCGCCCGCCTTCGGGAAATCATCCTCGCCCGCGTCCTCAAGTTCGATCGAGTCCAGTTCGGTCAGAGTCACGTTGGAGGCCAGCCGCACGCCCGGCCTGAACTCTGTCTCCTGGTTGTTGGGCGGCGTCGGCTGCGCGTCCAGGCGGATTTCCTGGCCGTTGGGCCGGCCCGTCTTGAAGGAGCCCGCGATATGGTACCATTCGCCGGCATCGAGCTGCGTCTTGTAGATGTACTCCACCGGCTTGCGGCGCAGATGGTTCCAGTCCTTCTTGTTGCTGTCCTGGCACTCCAGCCCGGCGTCAAACACTTGCCATACCAGCCCCCGGCCCGGGTCGTACGAGAACGTAATGCGGTTGCGGTCTTCCTCAAGGCTCTCGTCATAGAACACGCACTGCCCGCCGCCCATGGGCCGGTACCACATCTCCACCGCGGTGGGCTGGCAGGCCAGGCCGCCCGGACCCAGGCGCCGCGGCTGGGTGGCGTCCGGCTCGGGCAGAATGAACGGACCGCGCTTGGACATGTCGTAGCCGTCCTGCCGGTAGCCGGGGTCCTTCTCGTCTTCGCAGTGCTCGATCCACTCGCCCGGCAGGCCGTGCGGTCCGCAGTCGCCCACGTCCAGCCGCACGTTCCCGGAATGCAGCGAGGCGATCTTCACCGAGGGCGCGTTGCGCTTGTACTTGGTCTTGCCCATGGCGATGGGGAACGTGACCACGCGGGTGCCCATGCCCTGGTCCAGCAGCGCCTGCATGCCCGCCTGGTACTCGATCTTGAAGCGCCCCGGCCACGGCGTCGGCAGCGTAAGCAATTGCCGCGTGGTGTGGCGCGCCAACTGCAGCCCCGCGTCCCCGTTCACCACGCCGCTGGCCTCGATCGTGTAGGAACCGAACGAATGGTAGCAGAACGGCACCGTGGCCGTGCGCAGCTTGGGACTGCCCGGCTCCGAAGCGTTGATGTACACCGCGTCGCGTTGCCCCGCCGTCAGAATGCCTTTCGCGTACGCCTGCTCGAGCACCCTTCGCAGGCCCTCATGGTTCACGTACGGGTCCTTCTGGCCCCGCAGGAAATCCGCGAGCAACTGCGCCTGCGGCCGCCGGACGGCGTCTTTGCTTGCCGCCAGGCACACGCCCATCACGCACGCTTCCAGCACCTCGGCGCTCGCCGTGTTGATGTTGATCGGATGGTACATCTCCGGCTGGATGAACCGCTCGCTGCCCTTCGAGGAGACGCCGATCGGGTTGTCCAGCTCCACGACCGCCCCGCCGTCGCGTTTGATCACCACACGCCGCACGCGCGCGTAGTTCCCCGGTATCCCGTTCTCCACGACCCGGATCAGAGCGCCGGGAGTGAAGCCGTCGCCCTTCTCGACGCTGAAACCCTCGAACGTCCCGCTCCCCTGTTGCCCGGGGCGTTCCGCGTGCCCCCACAGCGGGCCGGCCATCCCGGATTCCACCGTCACGTGGCGCTCAATCCGCGCGAACTCGTCCGGCCGCAACGCCTCGCCCGGGTTGCTGCCCAGCGCCGCTTTGATCTCGTAGATGGAACGGAGCGGCGTGAACATTTGCCCGCCTGCCTTGAGCTTGTAGTCGGTGATCCGCAGGGCCCGCCCGTCATAGACCACCGCCCCCTGGTTGTGCGCCTGGTCTGTGCCCTGCTGCAGCACAATCACGCTCCCGCGGACGGCCGTGTAGGGGAGCGCATTGCGTTCCCCGATCAGGCACACCAGCCCGCCCCCGGGTGCAAACTGCTTGGGATCGTCCACCACCAGTTCCCCGCCCCCTCGTGGCGCGTTCTCCACCAGAAGGGCCGAGCCGAGCAGGTTGCCGAGCAGCACGGGCGGCGTGCTCCTCAGGTTGATCTTCCCCTGCTCGTCCTCCACTTTGGCCGACCACATCAGACCGCGCGGATTCTGTATGTTGACGCCGAGCTTCTCGAACTCCTTGCTCGCCGCGGGGAGGTCCATTGTCACCTTCAACTGGCTGATGGTGGTGACTTCCGGCTGGTCCACGCCGGGGTCGTACTGGATCGTGTTCTTCTGCAGTTGCGCCAGAGCGTGGGCCGTCGCCGCCTCGGCGCCCAACTGCGCCTGCTGCGCGTTCAGGTCGCCCCGCGCCGTCCGCCCGTGCAGGACCATGGACAGCACAAAGGGCGCCGCCAGGGCCATCAGCCCCGCCAGCACGGCAATCACCATCAGAATGGCGACGCCTTTCGCGCGCCCCGGCCACTCCGTGCTCTCGGCACCTGTCCGGTGCGGTATGGCGGCCGACGTGATCGTCATGGCGCGGCACCGTCCTTTGGACCGTCCGGCTTCTTGGGCGGAGCGGGGTCCTGCGCCCCGTCTTTGTCTTTGCGTTCGCCCTTGCCCTTGCTTTCAGCCGCCTGACTGACCGGATTCCCATCGGGCCCGTACACGGTGAGTTTCTTGTTGACGGGCGCCGGCCTGGCGGCGGTCGCCGCCGCCTCCTTCTTGCTTACGACGTTCTCGACTTCCAGGCGCGTCGTCTGCCCGAGCATCGAGACGGTGACTGTGCGCGCGCGCTCCGCGCGCGTCAGCGTGATAGCAATCGGACCGGCATGGTAGCGCATATCCAGCGTCCCGTCGCCCGCAAAGTACACGGCGCGCCACGGCGCCGCGTTATGCGTGATGGTGTAGCCGGGAGGCAGGTACAGCGCGTTGCCCGCGACGGCCGTCATCACTCGCACCTCATCCACCAACCCTTCCAGGCTGGCGGTGTCGTGCCCGATCAGCAGCGGGTAATCGGAGAGCGGCGGCCGCGAGCCCGGCCCGACACCGATCAGGCAATCGTCCACCAGCACCCGCGTGGCATAGCGGTCCCAGGCCAGCGCCACCTTGGTCCAACGCCCCGGTACGATGTGGTACGTGCGGGCCTCTACCGTTATGCTCCCCACGTTGCCTGACAACACGCCACCGCGGCCGATCTTGAACGAATACGCGTTCTTCTTGAAAAAAATGTAGTTGTCGCCGGTGAACGTGTACGCCGCCGGGCGGATATAGGCCTCGAGGAACCCGCCGTCATCGCAGTCAAAATCGGGGTCGGCGCCCACGTCCACGCACGCGCCCTCGCGCAGGCGCACACACTTCCCGATCTTGCCCTCCGGGAACAACTCCGCGCCGCGCAGGATCGCCTCGTGATACGCGCCCGTGCTCTTGCCGTAACTGCTCCGCTCTTCAAAGTGCCACAGCCCGACGGTCCGGTACGCCCACGGCACGATGCGCAGCCCCTCCGTGTCGAGCTCCACGAAGGCGGGGGCATTGGCGGTGATGGCCGAATTCCGCGCCTGCCGCAGCACCACATCGAGCTGCGCGGCGGCGCTCTGTTCCTTGAAGCTCTGCGACATGCGCCACCACGCGCCCGCGCCGAGCGCCAGCATCATGCTCAGGATCACCAGTACTGCCAGCAACTCCATCAGCGTCATGCCGCGTGGCACGCCGTGGGGCATGGACCTGGGTAAAACTGGAAACCGGAAGCTCTCATTTGTCACGGGCCACTCGTCGCTCAGCGAGCGTTACTGGTCGGGTCTGGCCTTGTTCCAGTTCACAATGTCATCGCTGCCCTTGGCTCCCTCCTCGTAGAGGCCGTTCGGACCCCCGGAAATCAGGCGGTAGGTGTGCTTGTTGGGGCTCGTCCCGTGGTAATCGCGGTGGTGGAGATACCGGATCGGCTTGTTCCACGCGTCCGCGATCTCCAGTTCGCCGTTGCGGTTCGCGTCGCACATGCGGACGTCATTCGAACGGATATAGGGCCCCTCTTTCTTCTCGCTGAGCAGCATCCGCAGGAGGTTCTCCGAGCCGCGGATGCCTTCCTGGTCGCCCTCAGACGGCGGGTAGTCCTGGTAGTCCTGCTCGTATCGCTGCAGCGCCGCGTCCAGCAACTGCAACGTGAGCAAGGTGGCGTGTTCCTTGGATCTCTGGCGCACTATCGCCATCGCACCCAGCACCAGGCCGCTGAGAATGGTGATGATGCTGATGACCACCAGCATCTCCATCAGCGTGAAACCGCGCCGTCGCGAGCCCATCCGCCACCCCTATCCCTTCGCGTCTTTCTTCTCTGTGTTCTTGTCCGGATCCTTGGGCTTGTCTTTGTCCTTGTCGCCTTCGGGTTTCTTGTCGCCGGGAGGCGGAGCTTTCTTCCCGCCGTCCGGCTTCTCCCCGTCCTTGAGGATGAGCACTCCGCCGCCCTCCTCCTTGTCGGCCGGCCCCGTGCCGCGAACGACCAGCACGACGTTGTCCACGCACGCCTGCACGACCTCCTTGGGCGGGGCCTGGACGAACGCGCCCACGGTGATCCGGGTGGGCCGCTGCAGCACCAGCTTGAGCTCGGCGATCTGTTTGCCGTTGATCCACAGCTTCATTTTGCCGCCCTTCAGATCGTCCGTCTCCAGTCCCAGCCGCACGCGGCCGTCCTGCGGCCATTCCGTCTTGTTCAAGCTCTGCCACGCGGGCGCCTGGCCGCCGAAGTCCTTGTACCGCACCTTGATCTCGTTGCTCTCGTCCTTCCCGAACTCCACCTCGAACGCGGCGACCGCCAGCGTGGACGCGGCCAGCCGCAGGCCGAACGACACCGGGCTCTGCGGCGTCATCTCCAGGTCCGCTTCCAGCCGCACGAACTCGTCCGCCTTCACATCCTTGTAGAACTCCACCTTGCCGCCCGCCGCTGCCCCCTGCGCCCCGCTGAAGACCACCTGCTTGTTCTGCACGCTGACCTTGACGCTCCCGCCCGGCCGCAGCCGCCAGCCCGAGGGGACCTCGCCATCCGCGAACGTCAGGTACTCCAGCGACATGTTGTCCTGTGCGTAGATCCGGCGCAGCGCCTCGGCGGCGTACTCGCACGCCCCCTCCACCGCCAGCGCCTGCTGGAAGAACTCGACGGCCGAGGTCTTGTTGGTCGCGCCGTTGGCAATGTAGCCCAGGCCGCACAGCGCCGTCACGTTCTGCCGGTCCAGCTTGCGGGCCTCCTTGAACGCCTCCCCCGCCTCCTCGAAGCGCTTGGCCTTGAGCAGCGCCAGGCCCTTGCCGGCATGGTACTCGCCGACCGCGCCGTCGAGGGTAATGGCCTGCGAGTACTCATCCCGCGCCAGGTCCCACTTGCTGAGCTTCAGCGCCACCGAACCCACCGCGGCGTGCGCTGGAGCGTAGCGCGGCGCCAGCTTCACGGCCCGCTGGAACGCCTCCTCGGCGCCGTCGTAATCGCCGTTCCGGAATTTGCGCTCGCCGATGACGTACTGCAGGTAGGCGTCCGGCGCCTTCGAGTTGAACACCTCCGCATATCTGGCGGCCGCCTCGTCGCGCTTCTGTTTCGCGGCCATCGCGCCCTCGGGAGTCCCCAGCACCTCGTTGAACTTCGCCTCCCGCTCCAGGGCCATCGCGCTGGCCAGCAGCAGGCGCGGCTGATTGGGCTTGATCTCCATCGAGTCTTTCATCTTGGTGTTGAAGACCGCCAGCGAGTCCTTGTCCCCCGCCAGCAGCTTGGCGAACGCCTGCAGCTCGTAGGCCTCCGCCGACCGGTTGTCAATGTTCAGCACCGACTCGGCCTGCCGGTACGCATCGTCGTACTTGCCCGTCATGATCTTCACGGCGGCCAGGCCTAGCTTCGCGTCTCTCTGCCCGCCATCAATCGTCA
This sequence comes from Planctomycetota bacterium, assembly GCA_026692735.1. Classification (GTDB taxonomy): domain Bacteria; phylum Planctomycetota; class SZUA-567; order H5-PLA8; family H5-PLA8; genus JAPLOD01. The sequence continues at coordinate 12,320 of JAPLOD010000415.1, forward strand.
GCGCTTCGTTGAAGCTCTGCTCCGACTCCGGGAACTCCCCCTGCCGCAGCAGCACCATCCCCTTGCCCACCAGCGCGGCCACGTTCTTGGGGTTCTTCGCCACCGCGTCGGCGAACATCTGGCGGGCTTTGTCCGGCTGGCGGGACAGCAGGAAGTCCGCATACGCCACGATCACGTCCTGGCTCTCCGGCGCCATCGTGAAGGCCTTCTCCAGGTCCTTCCCCGCATCGTCCGGCTTGCCCAACGCCATCAGCGCCTTGCCCCGCAACAGGTAACTGCGGGCCTGGCCGGACGCCACGTTGACCAATGTTTCGGCGGTCTGCAGCGCCGGGGTGGGTTGGTCAGTCTGCAGGTACAACTCACAAAGCATTGCCAGAAGGTCCGGCGTCTTGCTGCCCGATTCCTTCTCGAGCATGGGTATGAGCTTCTCCGTCGGGCCTCCGAAGCGGCGCATGGCCTCCTTGGCGACCCTGAGAATCATGCCAGGCTTGCCGGTATTCTCTGTGGCCAGGCGCGCAATCGCTTCTTCTCTGCCGGCCCTGTGCTTCCAAATCTTGACATCGGCGTCGAAGAACGTGCGGGCAATACCCGTCCGGCTGTCCTTGATCTGGTGTTGGCCAGGGATGTCCGTTTCGGTGGCAACGCCTCTCAGTACCGTGATGTTGTCCTTGAGGTACACCTCGTCGTTACCGCGGATTTCAATGAGGTCCTCGTCAGCGGCCCGTGTTGTGGCGCTGAAACCGAGCAGACAGAGGGTCAAAGAGAGCGTAAGCAGCAGGAACCGGTCGGCGGGGTGTCCTCGTCCGGTGTTGGCCGAGGCTCCTTCCGGCGGTTGTCCTCCACGTTCCGATTGGCGGTCGCGCATCTCACGTTTCATTCTTCGGGTTTCACTTTTCTTTCGTTCGCCTTAGGCCTTCCTCCCAGGGATGTGACGAGTCACAAGTCTCGATTACTGCAACATTTAGGGAGCCTTTTGGACGGCGCCTCCAGGTCCGCGCGGCGCTGTGGCCGTCGTCGCACCTGGCTGCCTGGGATCTGCAGCTCCGGGCACCGTTGCTCTGGGCGGGGGCCTCACGTCGGCTGGCGGAATGATAGGCGGGAATTCATCGCCGAAGCGCGGCAGTTTGTCGGTGCCTTCCAGTGAAGGACCAGGCTCCGGCAGGAGCTGCGGCGGCCGTTTCACGCCGGCCGACGGCAGCGACAGCTCCACCGCCTGGTACTCCCTCACGACCTTCGGCTTGGTGAACACATAGCGGTCCGGCCCCGCCCACTGCATGCCGTCATCCGGGGCGTAGAACACCTCTGTGCTGGCCGCAGCGAGCGCGTTCTTGTCCAACTCGACCCGCACCTGACGGTGCAGCAGCGTAGGCTCCACCTCGGGCAGTGGCTGCGGCCGGTTCGACCACGTGACCGCGACCGCGGCGCACGCGGCGACCACCAGCAGAAGGCGGCCTAACTGTTCGTTGATGAGACGCATCATAGGTCGGCTCTTGCTTCCTGGCTCCTGAGCCGGAAGGTCGCGCTGCACTCTACCACGGCCGGTTGAGATCCACTTCCCGCCGTGGTCCTCCGCGCCCCTCTTCCTCCTTGAACTTGATGCCCTGGTCACGCACAAACTTCTCGTTCACCAGGCCTGACACGCCTAGAACGACTTCGACCATCCCCGACGCCGAATCCCTCACCGCCACCTGGAACCCGCGCAGGCAGAGGTAGCCGTGTGACTGGTCTGTCGGCCGCTGCAGCTCGAAGAGCAGCTTCCCGAGCGACCGCTCCGGCGCCGAAAGCGCGACTTTCATCGGGAACTGCACCAGCCGGCTGGCCTGCGCCTCCGCCTTTTCCGGCGCGCCTTCTCCCCCGCCCTTCTTCTCCGCCTCGCCGGCCGCGCCCTGGTCCTCATTATCGAAATGGACCAGACGTGGCGCAAAATGCTGGAACTTCGTGATGCCCGGCACGCTGGCCTTGTAGCACGCATTGATGAAGGTATCCACGACGGCCAAGCGCAGCAGGTTCACAGCCACCGGGTCGTCGCCGGCCTTGCCCCCCAGGATGCCCAAGTCCTTCGGCACGGTGACGTGCAGCGCTTCGTTGGCTTTGTTGACGATGGTGATGCGCTTCTGGTCCAGATACCCCTTGTGATCGCCCTGGCCCGCCGCCGCCTCCGTGTAGGCGTGCAGCGTATCGCGCGTGCCCAGCTCCATCTTCTGCAGCGTCTGCAGATTGGCGTTGAGGAGCCTGTTGTTCTCCTTCAGCACGTTCTCCGCTTCGTCCTTCGGCAGCAGCTTGGCGCCGTCATTGAAATTCTTGTCCCAGGCCTCGCGTCCTTGCTCCGCGTCAGCCAGTTTGTCCGCCGCCGCCGTCCAGTTGCTGCGCACGAAGACGAAGTACAACATCAGCCACAGACCTGCCACCGCGACAGTCCCGAGGATCAGCGCCTTGTTCTGCTTGAAGAACATCGCTCGCCTTTCAACCCCTTGCCAATCCTACCGTACCAGCCGCCGGCCCGGTTGCAACCGCCGCAGAGGCGGCCCTGTGTCGCCGCCCCGTACGATTGGCTCACGCAGGCGCGCCCCTACCGCCCCGCCTTCGCCGGGGGGGTGGCCGGCCCCGCGCCCTTGGCGGGCGGGCCCGCCTTCTCGGGCGTCGCCGGCCCTTTGCCGCCCTTGGGCACGGCCAGGGGCGTCACGGCCGGCTGCCGGCTGTCGTCCTGCAGGAAAATCTTCGCCTGGAAGGGCTTCGACCCTGGCCTGCTAGCCTTCTCCTCGTCAGCCTGCAACTCCAATTCCGCCGCGCGCACCCCCGGGATCTCCAGCAGCTTCGCGCGTACTTTCCCCCAGGCTTCATGGAACTTGATGCCGGGATACGCTTCGACCTCGTAGTGGCCCACCATCATGAACTCGCGTACCGGCTCGTCAATGCTCCAGTTACCCACGCCCGCCCCGGCGCCCACGTTCGCCTCCCGGTCCGAGGCCGGGCCGAGGTAGGTCAGCACGATGTCTGCCGGCATCACGGCACGAACCTGCGAGTACAACTGAAGGTAGACGCGCCCCATGCGCGTCATCCGGGCGTAGTAATCCGCCTGTTGCGCCAGCACGCGGTTCTGCTGCAGTTGCGTCTGGAAGGCCGCTTTCTGCGCCTTGGCTTCCGCCTTCTTCTGCTCGAAGAACGCCACGCGCTCCTCGGCCGCCGAAACCACCTGCGTTGAATTCCGGATCGGGTTGACCAGGCCCGCCATCAGCACCACGCCGGCGCTGGCGGCAAAGACGGTCTTGCGCAGGAACCGCCGTTGCTTGACGATCTTCAGCGGCAGCAGCGTGAAGTGGAGGCTGTCCGGGTCCGCGTCAATGATGGCCAGGCCCAGTGCCACGGCCATGTCGGGCACCTCGCCCTCGAAGCACCGCGCGCTCTCGGCATCCAGCTTCCGCATGTCCAGCCCGCTGGAGAGGTCCAGCGCCACCACCGGCCGCCCCAGTTTCTTCTCCAGGTACTCCCGCAGGCCGTTCAGCCGCGCGCCGCCGCCGGAGAGGATGACGCGGTGGTAGTCGAGTTTCGGCAGCTTGGCCTGCGTCCGGCAGAACATGATCGAGGACCGCACCGCGCCGGCAATGTTCTCCGCACCCTCCCTCAGCGCGGCCTGGAAGATCAGCTCCTGCTTGCTGGCGACGGGTGTGCCTTCCGGGTACAGCTTCGCCCGCTCATGCTTGAACTCCGCCGCCTTGGCCGGGCCGAGTTTCAGCACCTTGTCCAGCGCGGCCGTGAACTTCTTGCCGCCGCCGGGCGCGCTGCGCGCGAAATACAGCCGGTTCTCCTCCAGGATCGCGACTTCCAACAGCTCGTGGCCGACCTCGACCAGCACGACCGTCTCGTTCGCGGGCACCTTCTGCGTGCGCAGGTATGCGTTGACCAGCCCAAAGCAGGAAGGCGTGATGCTATCGGCCCCCAGCCCCGCGGATTTCAGCGCGGAGTGGACACCGAAGAGATAGTCGTTCTTGCAGACGCCGGCCATGATGACCAGGTCGCCTTTGAGGCCGGAGGGCACATTCAGAAGCCGGTAGTCGTACGTGACAGGCGTCGCCTCGCCACCTCGGGCGGTCAGCTTGCCGCCAATCTCCATGTCAATGTAGATCCTGAGTTTCTCGGGCGGCATCGGCGGCGTGGCCAGATACTTCAGGATCACCTCGCGCCCCGATATGCCCACCGTGCCCGTGCGGCGCAGGCCGGCGCGCTTAAGTTCGTGGGCCAGACCCTCCGGCACGATCAGGTTGCCGGTGCCGTCTTCCGGCAGGTCCAGCGTCACCGTCCTGCGAGGAATCTTCACGGCACCCGTCACGGTGACAGCGCCCCCGGAAACCCGGGCCTGCACAACCTTTACAAACTCCGTGCCAATATCAATACCGAGACCTGTCGCCATGCAGTTCGATTCCCGAGAAACACTCCCTCTTAGAGCCAACGGAAAGAACTCGCCGTTCTTTTCCCCCTCCCCTTGCGGGAGGGGGTAGGGGGAGGGGTTTTTTCCGTTGGCTCTTACCCCAGTGTCCGAAATGCCTTGTACCGCAATCCGGCGGATTGCGCCACACAATTGCCCCACAGTTGAGACGAAATCCGCACCTTGTGTCCTGCCGCCTTCCTGCCGCCCTCTCAGGCGATCGCCGGGTGGAAATGCCTCGCCGCCTCAGCCACGTTACGCAACAACATCGTCACCGTCAGCGGTCCCACGCCGCCGGGCACGGGGGTGATCCATTGAGCCAGCTCTTTGACCTCCTCAAAGTCCACATCGCCCACCGTCTTGTGCGCGGGGTTGCCTTTCTCGTTGAGGACCGGTCTGCCGTCGGCGTCGAGCACCGGCACCCGGTTGACGCCGACGTCCACGACCAGCGCGCCCCGTTTCACCATGGAGGCTTTGATGAGCCCCGGTTTGCCCACCGCCACGACCAGTATGTCCGCGGCGCGCGTGTGCTCCGCCAGATCCCGCGTGGCGACGTGACAGGTGGTTACCGTGCAGAAATCATGCAGCAACATCAGCGAGATGGGCTTGCCCACGATCTGGCTGTGACCCACCACGGTGCATTCCTTGCCTCGCAGGTCAATGCCCGTGGACTTGATCAACTGGTACGCAGCCATGGCAGTACAGGGCGCATGGTGTGCAATCCCGTACACCAGCAGCCCCAGGTTCACCGGATGAACTCCTTCGGCGTCCTTGTTCGGGTCAATCGCGCGCTGGCAGGCGAACGTGTTGATCCGCGCCGGCAGCGGCAGTTCGAGGATCATGGCCGTCACGTCCGGATCGGCGTTCAGCTCGTGGATCCTGCGCAGCAGCGCCAGTTCGCTGATCGTGTCCGGAAGGGCGATGACGGTGAAGTCTATGCCCAGCGCGTTGCACAACCGGCGCTGGCTTTTCATGTACAGGACCGACTCCGGCCTTTCCCCCACCTCCACGCAGGCCAGCCGCACCACCTTGCCCTGTTCGCGCAGCGCCTTCACGTCACGCGCGATCTCCGCGCGGATCTGGTTGGCGAGGCTGACGCCCTCTATGCGTGTGGCGCTCATCGTCTGCTAGTTTCGAGTCCCATGTGCCACTTTCAAGTTGATAACAGAGAGCGAAGCGTGAAGAATGAAACGTTATGGCCATCCTCAAGGACCTCGCCCAGGTATTGCGCACCTTCGAACAAGGCAACACCAGCCTTGTCGCCGTGATGCTGGGCCGGCGGCTCGGCCAGTTCCGCGTGCATATCAAGGGCGGCCGGCGCTGGCCCAAAAAAGGTTTTGAAGGCGGCTTCGACCTGCTGACCCGCGGTGAGATGCTCGTCTACCCGCGCTCCGGCGACAGCCTCTGGCTCTTCAAGGAATGGGACGAGCACGCCCGGCCCGACGTCGGGCGCTCTGTTGCCATGCTGCGGGCGGCCAGCTACTTGTGCGAACTGACTGAAGCGCTGACGCGCCACACCGCCGGCTCGCTGCGCGAGGAATTCCCCCGCCGCACGCACGCCGCCGTGGCCGGCGTCCAGCGCCCGACCGCTGCTCTCTACGCTTGGCTGGCGACCACGGCCGACGCCCTGGCCGCCGGGGCCGCGCGCGGGCCGCTGCTCTTGACCTTCACGACGCGCGCCCTGCAGATCGAGGGGCTGATGCCCGAGCTGCATGTGTGCGCGGGATGCCGGTGCGCCTTGCCCAAGCCGCGCCAGCCCCGCCCGCACGCCGTCTGGCTGACGGCCGCAGGGCTTTGCTGCCCGGAGTGCGCTGCCAAGGAAGCGGTGGACGAGCCAACGAAGGCTCGTGGCGAATGGCTGTCGCCAGAAGCGCATCTGGTGCTCATCCACATGCACAAAACCGCTCGTCCTGTCGCCGCCAGCGCTGGAGCCGCGCGGCAGTTGGCGCGAGCGCTTGTCGTTCTGGTCCATGGCGCGCTGGAACACGACCTCCGCACGCTCTCATCCGCCGCGCGGATGGTCCAGGCCATGCGACGCTGACTCGTAGAAACCAGGGAAATCCCGATGGCGCCTCATACGACAGGAACTCTTTGCCGATACTGTCTTTCTGGGGTAATTCCGTTGCGTTCAGACGCCTGTCAGGTAAAGATGGTGCCCATGCTGAGCCGGTCTCTGTTGATCTTGGGGTGCCACGCCATCCTTGGCGTGCGGGGGGGGGGCCACGCCATCCTTGGCGTGCGGGGGGCACTTGCCATGTTGCTGCTGTGCTGCGGCCCCGCGGCCCTTTGTGGTGAGGACGATCTCACCGCGTGGGTCAACGAAGGCAAGTGGCCGCGCGGACCGGCGGCCGTCGAGCCGACTCCGGAGAAACAATCCGCCAAGGCCAAGCGCCTGCAGGGGATCGGCGATTCCAGGCAGGCGGCGGAGCAGTTCAAGCGGCTGGGGAACGTGTACAGCGAGTCCGACCTCGCCGAGGAAGGCCTGGTGCTCTCGGCCCGGAACTATCTCGCCGCCGGCGATTACACCAAGTGCCGCGAACAGCTCACCGAACTCCGGCGCCGCTACGCCAACCCCGCGTTCTTGGATGTGATTGGCGAAGTCGAGATCGCTCTGGGCCGGGGCTTCCTCGAAGGCAAAGGCGAAGGAGGCACGTATCGCCTGGCCAGCCGCATCCGCAAAGCCACCGCGATCTTCCAGAAGCAGTATGACCTGGACCCGCAGGGGCGCTGGGCCGATGACGCGCTGATGGGCCTTGGCGAGTGCGCGGAAGCCCTGGCCGATTACGATACCGCCATCAAGAAGTACAAAGAACTCCTCGAGAAATACCCGCGTTCCGAACTCCGCGCCGAAGTCGAAAGCCACATCGCCTCCTGCATCAACAAGCGCGAGCCGCGCCCGGAATACACCGAATCCGAAACCGACGATGTCCGGCGGCGTATCCAGCAGGCCAAGGAGGAAGCCGAGGCGGACAACGCCGATCTCGATATGGCCGCCCTGGAGGAGAACGAGCGCATCCTGGGCGAACGGCAGGCCCGCAAACGCTACGAACAGGCGCAGTTCTACATTAAGAACGCTCACTTCCGCGCGGCCGAGGTGTACTTCGAGCTCATCAAGGAACGCTACCCGGATTCGCCGTGGGCCGAGAAGGCCAAAAGGGAATTGGAGCAACTGCGCCGGCGTTGACACGAATGGAACCACGAATGGAACCACGGATGGAACCGCAGATGAACACAGACGAACGCAGATCGTCAATCGTCAATCGTCAATCGTCAATCATATTCGTGCTCTTCGTGCTCTTCGTGGTAGACACCGGCGGCTGCTCGTATGCCACGCGCAACGCTCTCCCGCCGCGCATCAAAAGCATCGCGGTACCGGTCTTCGCCAACAAGACGTACATCGGCGAATACACGCGCAAGCTGGAAGTCGAGGTCACCGAGGCCGTCCGCAACGCCTTCATCCAGGCCGGCGAACTGAAACTCGCGGGCCGCGAAGACGCCGATCTCATTCTGGAAGGCAGCGTCACCAAGCTCGACCGCGAGATCCTGCGCAATGACCGCTTCGGCGATCCGGCCGAAGTCCGCCTGACCGTCCGCGCGCGCATGTCGGTCTACGATGTCAAGGAAGCCAAGTACCTGCTCAAAGACCAACTGGTCACCAACGCCGAGAAGAAAGAAGAGTCCGGCGTCTACAACCTGCGCCGCGGCGAAAGCGAAGCAATCGGCCGTCAGAAGGCCATTGAAGACCTTGGCCGCATGATCGCCCGCCGCGTCACCGAACGTTGGTAACCACCGACGCTGTGCGGTAACGGGTCGCCCTGTCCGCGCGCGTAAAACGGTAGGGCAGACATTCCTGTCTGCCCGGCGCTGCGCCGCCGGGTGAGGGGGCGCCCCGGGGCGCGCCAATCCAAGACTGAACGGTTACGCCGCGTGCAGCCCCTGCACTGGGCCCGCCGTCCGCCGCTCCCTGGCAATCCCCTCATCCCCAAGCCCAGCCTGTGCGCATCTTGCGCCAAGGACGACGATCCTTCCGAGGAGCCGCTGTGCGCCCTGAGCAGGCTTGACCAGCAGGGAGAAGACGATTTCAAGTGCGGCGCTGACGTTCGCAAAGGTCAATAACGTCCTGGACATTCGCTGTTCCCAGTTTTTTCCCCGAAGTCTCAACGACAATTCTCGAAGGAACCGCGACACAGAACGCGGAATGAGTGTTTCCCCCGCTTGCTTCGCTCGCGGTAAAGGATAATAGAACAGGGTGACAACAGCAAAAAGGATAAAGGTTTAGAAGTCCAGCGCTACCCGGAACCCGACGCCTGCGTCCCGGCTACCAGGATCGTGCTTGTGACGGTTCGCCGCGCGGCAACCGCCTGGGCCATGATTCCAGCTCCCGCCGCGCAGAACACGCGCTCCGCCTGTGCCAGGCCCCTTGGGATCAACCGCCGGAGACTCCTGGTAATAGTTGTCGTTGAAGAAGTCCTCCACCCGTTCCCACACGTTGCCAGCCATATCATACGCACCACACCAGCTCGCGTTGTCCTTGTACGACCCCACGGGCGCGGTCCAGGCAAACCCATCGTTATCAGTACTCGACCCCCAGTCTTGCACCGCCGCAGGGCTCTTGCGCCAGGTCACGTCCGCGTGGTTGGCTTTCGTGCCGTCCCACTTGTCGCCCCACGGATACTTCGGACTCTTCGGCCCACGTGCCGCGTACTCCCATTGAGCCTCCGTCGGCAGACACACCTTGCGTCCTGTCAGCTTCCCAACCCAGCGGCAGAACTCCTGCGCATCGTTCCACGTGATCACACACACGGGATGGTTGTCCTCCTGCTTGAACCCCGGCGTGCGCCACGCAATCCCATTCATCTCTTGCCACGTGCCGTCCTTGACAGACCAACCTCTGTTGCTCTTCTCCGCCTCCGTGACGTACTTCGTCGCATCCGCGAACGCCCGGAACTGCGCGACTGTCACGTGAAACTTGCCGATGTAGTACGGCTTGCTGATCTTGACCTTGTGCGCCGGCTTTTCCTCGGCACCGCCGGAATTATCGCCCATCGTAAACTCGCCAGCCGGTACGAGAACCAGTTCCATCTTGACGCCGCCGCCAAGATGAATGGACAGCGTTTTCCCGGCGTCAGCCATCGAACTCGCGCCGCTGCCTGCGACAACGCCCGCCGGTGCTGCGGCAAGTCGCTTTTCGACCTTGGTTTTCGTCAGCCCACTAAGCGATGCTTGCGCCTTACCGTACCAGAACCGCGCTCGCGCCTGAAAAGCCGCTTTTGCCTCCTTCCCTGTCTCCTTCTCCGACATGTCCCACCAGCCGTCCCCGACCTCCACCTGCGCAACGGCTTCGGTTGGTTGTGCGAGATCCTTTGCCGCAAGCGTCTTCAACGTGGGCAGCGGACACTTGGCGAGCAGGGGCAGACCGCTGTCCCAGTCCGCCTTCGAGAAGCAGAGGAATCTGCCGACCAGCAGGTTGGCGACCGGATCGTCGGGCTTCTGCGCTAGCGTCTGCTTCGCCACCTTCGCCTTGGCAGACTCGCCCTGAAGATCCCGCACTTCCTTTGCCCGTGTCTGGACTCTGGTGATGAGGGTCGCATCTTGTCCGCGTCGTGCGGCAGCCTCAGCCGGGACGGCTGCACGCATCGCCGCGTCATAGTTGTCAGCGGCAGCAGCCTCCTCCATCAGCACAAGATAGTGCTCTGCCAGAGTTTTCTGTGCGTCCGGTGTCGCCGCTGCGCTGCTCGCCTTCGCCAATGCATCCAGTTTGAGCGCCATGGCATCCACACTGTACGCCTTGCCCATTTCGGTAAGCGCGTTGAGGGCGATGGCCGGATCGCCCGCTTGCGCGGCCAGGGTGCTCGCCTCGCGCAGCAGCACATACCTTGCGGCGAGATCATCCTTGGAGTCACCGGCCTGCTGGATGAGCCTGTTCGCGAGCGCCGCCTTGTCCTCGCGACTCGCCTTGGCGTAGTCCTCCTTGAAGATCTCGCGGATCTTCTTTTCGGCCTCCGCAACTGCGGCCCTCTCCGGAACCGGCGCCCTGTCGCCGGCCTTCTCCTCGGCGGCCCAAGCACGTGCGACGAACACGGAAAGCAACGAGATGCTGATGAGCGGAGTCAGTGCTGAACGCATGGAGGAGTGCTCCCGCAATAGGGGCCGGTTGCGCGCAGTCGCCAGCGACGGACGGTTGCACCTTGTTCTTGTTGCCGGAATGCTACCGGGCTGCGAATGCCCCGGCAAGTGTAGGGGAAACAGGGGTCCGCGGTTGCCGCCAGGCCGAGGAGCAGTGGCAGGATCAGGGTGAGGTGTTTCATGGCCGCCGAGTCTCCGCGGGTCAGATCATGAATGCAGCGTCACTCCATCGTAAGGCGTCGTCGCGGAGAGGTGTCTGCTGAATTCGGAGACGCGCGGCGTGACGAATATCCTCTGGCTCTACGGCTGTTGAAGACTGCCCTGCCACGCGCGCTTCAGGGACTCAACCGGCTCGTCAATCCACAGGTCGGCCTCATGCCCGTAGCACTGCAGCCTGGCGTCAGGCGTGACGACGCCCACGCAAGCATGCGGCAAGCCGGCCAAGGCGGCCTCGAAGTCCTCGCGCTTGTCGAGCGGGACCTCCACGAGGTACCGCGGCGCGCTTTCGCTGAAGAGCAGCACGTGCGGCGGCAGCACCTTGGGCGCGGGCAGAGCCTTAAGCTCGATCCGCGCTCCCAGCCCCCCCGCAAAGGCCATCTCTGCGGCGGCCACCGCCAGCCCGCCCTCGCTCAGGTCATGGCACGCGCGCACCGTCTCGCGAACGATGGCCTTGTGCAGGGCCGCGTGCAGCCGCTTCGCCTCCTTCAGATCGAGCGTCGGGATCTCGCCCACATGGGCGGACGCGCCGGTCACCAGGTTGAGATGGCTGCCGCCCATTTCGTCGCGGGTCATCCCGACCACGTACAGCAGGTCGTCCGCGGCTTTGAGGTCCATCGTCACGCAGAACCGCACCTCGTCCACCATGCCGATGCCGGAGATCAGCAGCGTGCCGGGGATGGCGATGGTCTTGTCCCCTACGGCGTATTCGTTGTTGAGCGAGTCCTTGCCGCTGATGAACGGCGTGCCGTAGGCCAGGGCCGCTTCTGCCGCGCCCTCGCAGGCCATGACCAGCGAACCAAGCTGCTCCGCCTTGGACGTATTGCCCCAGCAGAAGTTGTCGAGGATGAATGTGTTGTCAGGGTCCGCGCCCACAGCCACCAGGTTGCGCAGGCATTCGTCCACCGCCAGCTTGGCCATCTCCGCCGGAT
>JAPLOD010000416.1 GCA_026692735.1 Planctomycetota bacterium
CGAGTAACGGGGCGAATGCCGGTGCGCGACTGGCGGGAACTGCCCCCATCAGTTCTGGCGGCGGCCGCTCCGGCAGTTCCTTCAATCGGCGTGGAACGAGTAACGGGGCGAATGCCGGTGCGCGACTGGCGGGGTTCGGGCGCGGGAGGGACCGCGGCGCCGGCGGCGGGGGACAGTTGCCTGGCGCCGCCCGACTGCCTGGCCGCCTTGGCCGCGGCGGCGCATTTGGCGCACAGGGCTCTGGATTCGTCAATGACGAGGGCGGTCTTGGCTTCCACGTCGGCAGGCGGGATGCGCGCCTTGCAGTTTTCGCAGTAGTATAGCAGCATCGGTCGCGCCCCCAGCAACGCCTCCGTATGACGTACAAGGGTATCTGGTTGCGGCCGGACGCCAAGAGGAAACGGGGGTTGGGCGGGGAGGCGGGGAGGGGCACTGGCACAGGCGGAATGAACGGTTGCCTGTTAGACGGCGGGTGCCTGCCGCCCACCGCAGAGAAGCGCCTGCCAGCGTCACCGGCCGTGTGGCCTGGCCACGAGTTTCTGGAAACGCGGGTCGTCGCGCAAGACCCTCAACTCGGGGTAATCCTTCAGCAGCACGCACTGGCCGAGGCCCTTCTCGAAGCCGCGCTCCAGTTCCTGGATTGCCAAGGTGATGTCGGCGTTGCGCGCGGCGTCGCCTTCAGGCCCCGGGGAGCGGCTTTCGGCGCGCATGCAGTAGACGCGAGCGAGGCCGAGATAGCGCCAGCGGCACCAGGGGCTCGCCTGGATGGCTGCCGTGCAGTCGGCAATGCCCTTGTCAAACTCGCCCAACCCGGCCCGGGCGACGCCACGCGCGTAGAGTTCATGCGGGAAGCCGGCCTCGATCTCCACGGCCTTGCTGAAATCGGCATAAGCTTTCTCGGACTCTCCTTTCCGCCGATAGCAGCAGCCGCGCTCACTATACGCCACGCTCATCGCCGGCGCCAAGTTGATGGCTGCAGTGTAGTCGGCGACGGCGAGATCGAGCTGGCCGAGGTCCGCGTGCATCGTGCCCCGACTAACATGAAGGTCGCACCATTTCGGATCTGCGGCGATGGCCTCGTCGAGCAGCCGCAGTCCACGAGGCAAGTCGCCCCGCTGCCTCCAGATGGAGCCGAGCATTTCGCGGGCGCCAGCCGAGCGGGCGTCAGCCTTGAGCGCCTGTTCGGCGTCGGCAAGCGACTTGTCCAGATCGCCCAGTTCCCAGTAGTAGTAGCAGCGCGAAAGCCATGTGGCGGCCAGCTTGGGTTCGACCCGTGTCGCCTGGGTGAAATCGGCAAGGGCTCTTTCAGGTTTCCCGTTAGCCAGCATGGCCCAACCGCGCCACATCCAGGTCTCGGCGTCAGTTGGTGCCAACTCGACGGCGCTGTTGAAATCCGCCATGGCGCGGTCGAAGGCGAACTGCTCGTAGCGCACCACGCCGCGCGCCACGTACGCCCGTGCGTTTTTGGGGTCCAGTGCGAGCGCCTGCTCCGCGTCGGCCAGCGCCGCGGCATAGTCACGTTTCTCGCAGTACGTTCGCGAGCGGTCGCAGTACGCCCATACCGAGCGCGGATCGAACCGGATGGCCTGCGTGTAGTCCGCAAGCGCTTCGTCCCATTCGCGCCTGTAACAACGCGCAAAGGCGCGAGTCAGAAAGGCGTGAGCGTACTGTGGGGACAGCGCGATGGCTCTTGTCTCGTCCTCGACAGCCTCGTCATACTTGCCCTTGCAGCAGAGCACATACCCCTTGATGCAGTACGCGATGGACGACCGCGGATCAATTGCCAGCGCCGTCATGGCGTCCGCCATGGCCGCATCCAGCTCGCCCTTGCCGCACAACGCGCTGGCCCGGCCGACAAACGCGTCGGAGAATTGCGGTCTGAGGGCGAGGGCCTGGTTGAGGTCCGCGATAGCGGCGTCGAACTCGTTCCTGTAAGAGTGGGCGCTGCCCCGCGAGTAGTATGCGTCGGCACACCGCAGATCAAGCTCGATTGTTCGAGTATAATCCGCCATCGCGCGGGCCAGGTCGCCGTTGTGCCAACGCGCGTGGCCGCGGTAGAGGTACGCGGTCGCGCAATGCGGGTCCTCCGCGATCGCTCGATCGTACTTCGCAATGGCCCCGCTGTAGTTCTTGCGGTCAAATAGCCGATTGCCGGCATCCACAAGCTGCTCGGCCTCTTGACCGGCGAGATGTCTCGTCTGCGCATAGTACGCGGCGACAATGGCGGCGAGGACGAACAGGCCAATCAGGAGGCGCATGGGACTGATGTCGCGGCGGCGGACCGGCTCAGGCGCGGTCTCTTCGACGGCTTCATCGGCCTGTTGGTCGCACTTCGGACATCTCTGGAGTTCCCCGGCCAACTCCTGGCCGCACATGGGGCACGTCCACGTGCCGGCAGGCGGCGTGCGCCTGCCGTCTTCCTCAAAGCGCGCGGCAACAACTTTGGCGCGCTCGAAGTCCTCGTCCTGCACCCAGACACTCGGATACACGATTGGCATGGCGCCCTGCAGGGAGAAGATTCGCTCGTCCTGCACCACGGCCGGGATGCCGTTCTCGTCGAGCAGCGCTTTGAGCGTATGGGCGCTGACGGGGTCTTGGGCGGCATAGAGCTGTCTCATATGCTTCACCTTCCCGACCACCGGCCCACGGGCTACGGAACCGCCGCGCCGGCGGGGGAGAAAGCTTACCCAGCGACTACGAATCGCAGCCCCCGCTCCCCCAGGCTCAGAAGTCGTTGCCGGGCGGGCGCGCCGAACTCCAGGGAGACCACTATGTACTGCGGGCCCGGGCTGCGGCAAGAGGATACGACCGCGGCCCGCGCCACGCAACGTTCGCCGAGCAGCTTCTTGTTCGCTTCGCTCTGGCTGGGCCGTCCTATCGTTCGTAGAAGAATGAGGGGAGAGAGGTAGACTGGAGGGCGAGCCATCTAGCGGGGGGATGCCATGGCGAAGCTTGCGGCGGTCTGCGAAGGCGCGGTGCTGGCGCTGATGCTGGCTTTAGGCACGGCCGCGGGAGGGGAAGCGGACGGCTTTGAACTGCGGGACTACCTGAACCGCACCTGGCGCAATGAGTGCGTGCGCTTCCGGCTCAACGACGCTCAGTGGAAGCACGCGCAAGCCGGGCACGCGCTGGTGGCGCCCGATGGACGGCCAACACCGTACCAGGTCCTGCCAGGCGCCAACGCCGGGGAACGCGCCATCGAGTTCCCGGCCGATCTCAACGCGTTCGAGACTCGCAGTTTCCGCTTCACGACGGACCAGGCCAAGCCGACGACCGATCTGGCGATCGAAGAGACCGACGCGGCCGTCAAGCTCAGCAACAAGCTCACGGGTATCGCGCTTTCCAAGACTCTGAAAGGCGGCGGCCCCATCCAGCAGATCCGGCTGAACTCCGGCAAATGGGTGGGATCGTCGTCCCTGACCAGCGACCAGGAAGTCACGAGCTACGCCGTCGAGGTGACGGCGCGCGGGCCTGTCTTCGCCGAAGCCGTGTGCCGCGTGGGGTGGGGCGAGCAGTCGCGCTGGGAGCTGCGTGTGAGGCTCAACGCCAACGAGCCCGTGGTCCTGGTGGACGAGAACTGCGCATACCCGGGCAAGGCCGCGGCGTTCGCGCTGTCGCTCAGCGAGGGCTTCGCCGCCGAAGAGCTGCTCTTTCGCTACGGTCGGAACGCGATCGGCAAGAATGCCACGTGGAAGATAGAACCGGGCGAAGTCTTTTTTCTTGAGCCGTGGCTGCGTTGGTGGGAGCGCGACCGGCAGGGCGCATGCTTCGGGGTCTATAACCGCCAGGACCCGGACCTGCTTGCGGTTGCGGCGCGGCAGGCCGGCGCGTGGGTTGATCCGCAGATCGGTCAGGAGAAGCAGGGCCGGCCCCAGGTGCCGGTGACGCGGACCGACAAGGGCCTGCAGTTGACGTTCGCTTTGAGGAACGCCGGCCGCAAGTGGATGATCTGTGCGCTGCAGAAGGACGAATGCCTGGCGGTGCTGCAGGAGAAGGACGCCTGCAAGTCCCCACTGCCGTACCAGTACCTCATCAAGCACGGACATTTCCCGCTCAACGCGGTCAAGGACTACGTGCTGCGCTGGCAAGGCGACCACGAGAATCACCCGCGGCTGTTCGTCAAGAAGGCCGACCTCGCCAAACGAGACAAGGGCGACGCCGCGAAGCACGAGCGGGCCATCGCCGGCTATCTTCGGGACCCCAACCCGCTGAACCAGTTCACCATGGACGGGCCGCTCAACGCCTACTACGCCACCGGCAACGCGGAGCTCGCGCGTTATCTGGCCAAGAACGCGGCGCGTTCGCTGCAGGAGTGCGTGGACGCTCTGGTCAAGCAGGACGGCATCCCGCTCGGCAGCGCGCCGCACCACCTCTCCGCCATACCGGCCAGCATTGCGATGGCGGATGCGATCATGGCGAGCGCGGAAACGGCGCCGGAAGCGCGGGAACGGCTGCTGGGCCAGGTGGCGTTCCTCGGCTACACGCTGTCGCGGCCGGACTATTGGTCGCCGGAGCGCGGGTACGCGGCGAATCCGAACATGACGACGTCGGTTCGCGGCTATCTGGCCACGGTCGCGTGCTGCATTCCGTCGCATCCGCTCGCCGCAGCGTGGGCCAAGGACGCCATGGCGGAGCTGAAGAACCAGTTGGACAACTGGGCGGACAGCAACGGCGGGTGGCTCGAAGCGCCGCACTACGCCATGGTGTCCTACGACCAGATACTGGGCGCGTTCCTGATGGCGCACAACGCCGGCTTCAACGAGTATCTCTACGAGCCGAAGATGAAGAGCGTGATGCAATGGTTCGGGAAGATCAGCACGCCGCCGGATTCGCGGCTGGGCGGCTCGCGCCATCTGCCGTGCATCGGCAATACGTACCTGAACGAGCCGACCGGCGAATTCGGCACGCTGGCGTACCTGTGGCGCGAGAAGGACCCGGCCTTCGCGGCGCAGATGCAGTGGCTGCACCGGCAGTACAAGTCGTATTCGTATCCCGGGATCGGCGGCGCGTATCCCGCGCTGGCGGGCTACCGGAGCATCCTGCAGGACGCGAGCATTCCGGAGCAGGCGCCCGCCTGGAAAAGCGAGTTGTTCCCGGAAACGGGGGTGATCCTGCGCAACACGTTCCCCTGCGACCGCGAGACCCAACTGCATCTCATCGCGGGCCGCAATCACGCGCACTACGACGACGATTCCGGCAGCATCACCGTGTGGGGCAAAGGCCGCATCCTGGCGGACGATTTCGGCTACTACGGCTGCGCGCCGCCGGACGACCACAGTCTGCTCGACAGCCCCGTCGCGCGCGGGACCATGCAGGTGCGGACGTTCGTGCCGGCCGAGCGCTGCGATTACGTACTCGGCGTGAAGCAAGCGCAGACGCGGCAGGTGCTGTTCGTCAAGGACGCGGACCCGGCGAAGCCGAATTACTTCGTCATCGCCGACACGCTGGCCGCTGCGGCGCCGTTCACGTGGCGGCTGTGGTGCACGGCGGCGAAGGTCACGCCGGCGGGGCGTCTGGCGACCGTCAGCGGCAAAGAGGACGTGGATATGGAGGTCTACTTCGTGTCGCCGGCGCAGGTGGAACCGAAGACCGAGGAGCGGACGCGCACCAGCGGCAGCGGCATGAACGCCGAAGGACGCTGGGGACCCATGGCGACGATGCAGACCGGGTTGCTGGTCACCTGCCCGCAGGAGAAGACGCTGACGGCTGTGCTGTATCCGCGCATGAAGGCCGAAGCTGCGGCCAGCTTCACGCCGTTGGCCGACGGGAAGGGCGTGATGGTCAAGAGCGGCGCCGGGACGGATTATGTGTTCCTGAGCACGACACCGTTTTCCTTCGCGGAAGGCCCCGTCAAGTTCAGCGGGACGGTGGGTGTGGCGCAACTGCGCGAGGGCAAGCCGGTGCTGTGCCTGCCGGCGGAAGGCACGCTCGAGGCGCAGGGGGAGCGGCTGCAACGCGAGGGCACGGCGGCGCCAGCAGCGAAGTGAGCACGGGGCCGCATGGGGATGGACGATTGACGATTGTGCGCCCTGAGGGTATAGTGCGAGTATGAGCACGACGGTAGAGCAGATCGTCTCCGAAGCTCTGCGCCTCCCTCCACAAGCGCGCGCATTCATAGCGGAGAAGCTTATCGAGAGCCTCGATGTGGAGCCGGACGGCGTGCTCTCTCCCGCTTGGCGTGACGAAGTGCGCAAGCGGTGCCGTGAGGTTGACGAAGGGCTGGTGGAGTTGCGTGACGCCGAGGACGTATTCGCCAGAGCCTACTCGGCGCTCACATGAACCCGGTTCGATTCCATCCTGAAGCCGAGGCCGAGATGAACGCGGCTGCGGCGTACTACGAGACCCAGCAGGAGGACCTCGGTCGGCGATTCATTGCCGCGGTCCAGGATGCCACGCACCGTATCCAACTCAACCCTCTCCTGTACCATGTCATCGAAGAGGACGTTCGGCGCTGTGCCACAAGAACGTTCCCCTATGGAGTCCTGTTCCAGATCAAGCCGGACGAGTATGTCATCCTTGCGGTGATGCACCTGCACCGCGACCCGGACTACTGGAAAACGAGGATTCGCGCGTTGCCCGCTGCCGGAGGGGGCGGGTTGGGGGCCGGCAAGTGACGATCAGGGATTGGGCTTCACGTGAAGTCGCCTCTGTAGTCGTTAACGATTATTATAGTCATGAATGCTCTTGACATATTGACTCTACTATGATCTACTATGATTCGTCAGTCAGGCCCCTGTGGAGGAGACCGCCATGAAACGCCCAGCCGCTTCCCGGACCGCCCGCATCCGCCGCTCCGCACCCGCCCCGCACACCGACGCCCCCGCGCAAGCTCCGCCGGCCGATGCCGGCGAACTGCTCGACGTGGACCAGGCCCTCGCGCTGCTCAAGAGCACCCGGCCCACCTTCTACCGCTGGCTGCGGATGGGGCGCATCAAAGGCCTCAAGGTCGGCCGCCAGTGGCGCTTCTATCGCGCCGACCTCGAACGCTTCATCCAGGGCCAGGAGCCGCGCATCGGCCTCGGCGCCGACATCGGCCCGCTGCTGCAGGCCCTGCGCGCGCGCCTGCGCTCCGCCGGCGCACGCGACGCTCTGCCCGAGACGGACGAGCCGGCCGCTCAGGCCGTGCGGCTGATGATCCGCCTCGGCCTCGCCCTGCGCGCCTCCGGCCTGCACCTGGAACCGCTGTACGAGGGCGAAGGCCGCAGCCGCGTCGCGCTCCGCTATCGCATGGACGGCGTGCTGCACGAGGTCGCCGCGTGCGACGCGCGCCTGCTGCCCGCGCTGATCGAACAATGGAAGCGCATGGCCGCCTGCGACCTCAACGAGAAGCGCCTGCCCCAGGACGGACGCATTCTCTGCACGGAGCTCGGTAAAGCGGCGGACCTCCGGGTGTGCTTCCTGCCCGCCGTCATCGGCGAGTCGCTGACGGCGCGCCTCCTGGTCGGCGACGTCGCGGCGGACTTCTCCCTCGACGCCCTCGGCTATGCCCCCGCCGACAAAGAGCGGCTGCTCCGCCACCTGCGCGCGCCGTGGGGCCTGATCCTCCTCACCGGCCCGACGGGGACCGGCAAGACGACGACGCTCTATGCCTGCCTGCGCCAGCTCATCAAACCCGAGGTGAAGGCGATCAGCATCGAGAATCCCGTCGAGTACATTCTGGGCGGCGTCACGCAGGTCCAGATCAACCCCAGCGCCGGCCTTACCTACAGCCGCGCGCTCCGCGCCGCCCTGCGCTCCGACCCCAACGTCATCTGCCTCACCGAGATCTGCGACTGCGAAACGCTGCTCGTTGTCATCCAGGCCGTCCTCGTCGGCCAACTGGTCCTCACCACACTGCACACCGACTCCGCCGCCGCCGCGCTGGTGCGCATGGTCAACATCGGGGCCGACCCGTTCCTGGTGACCGACGCGACCAGGCTCATCGTCTCGCAGCGGCTCGTGCGTGTGCTGTGCCCCAAGTGCAAGCGCCACGTCAACCTCGGCGCCGGCCAGCGCGCGCAGGTGCGCGAGTTGGCGCGGCAGTGCGGGACAGCGTGGGAAGGACTGCCGCACCGCGATTCCTGCGAACCCGTCGGCTGTCCCCACTGCGCGCAGACGGGCTACCGCGGGCGCGTCGCCATTGTCGAGACGCTGGAGGTGACGGCGGAGATCGCTGCGGCGCTGCGCCGCGGTGCGCCGGTGAACGAACTGCAGGCGCTGGCCATACGCCAGGGCATGACGCCGCTGCTCGCGGACGGCCTGCGTCGCGCCTCGGCCGGCGAGACATCGGTGGAGGAAGTGCTGCGCATACAACCGGGGACAGCGGCCGTTCAATAGCGCCGAGAGGGGGGCGTAGCGTGCCAAGAGTGTCTTCTCCTCTCCGTTGAAATCGCGCGAAAGCGCGACACCGATAGCAGAGCTATCGGTGCCACACGGGGAACTGGAGCGGCTGTTCATCGCGTGGCCGGAGCTGCCGGAGAAAACGAAGGAAAATTTTTGAGGGCGACGGAGTTACTGGAGTTGCAGCGACGCTCATTGATGCAAGTGGTAGGAGCGGAGCGTAATTATAAATCTCGATAATTCTATTCGTGACCACCTCACTATTTGCACGAATTCATCGCGACTGCACGATGTTCTCATACGGCGTATATATGGGCGGAAAGCATTGAGCATTGAACGCCTGGCGTTCGCACGCGCGTCGCAGTTCCGGTCTCAAGTTTTAGCTTAACGGCGAGGGCGGGGAACCGTCGTGAACGACGGTGAACGGGCACCTGCGTGTCGGCATCCCCCCGACTGAAGTCGGGGGTTAGCGGAGCAACCGATTGCGGAGTGGGGATTGTACGGCACGCCGCTCATGCCGTGCTTACACAGCCGTTGGATAGCTGCGTGCCAAGAACGTCTTTTCATCGCCGTTGAAATCGCGCTGCGCGCGACACCGATAGCGGAGCTATCGGTGCCACCCGGGGGTGGGGTCACGGCGGTTCGCTATGGGGTGCGCCACGCGCGAAGGCTGGCTATTTCTTTCGTGCTCTTGCTGGTCTTGGCCGAGGCAGGGGCTTGGGTCTCCCGCGTGGCGGCCCCGCAGCTTTCCTACGTGCCATTTTGCACCTCCTATTGGGCAATGATCTGGTCGGCGAGACGCTCGTCGAGGTTGTCTTGGCATCTATGTTCGAGTCCACTCGTGACGAGGATATCGTTCTTCTGGCGAGCGATGGCTTCGCCGTATCGTTTCCGAAACCCAATGAACTCTGTCGTAAATGTCTGGTATCCGGCATCTGGTATCCGGTATCCGGCATCCGGCATCTGGTATCCGGTATCCGGTATCTGGCATCCGGTATCCGGCACATGGGCGAGACGCCCAATGCTGCGGCCAGGTTGAGGATTGCGGCAACTTGACATGCTGACAAAGAGACCGACACTATCGAGAAATCGGCCCGTGTGGTACGATCAGTGGCCGATTCATCATACTGTCGCTTACCGGGAGTGCCGCAGCGTGCCGCATATCACAATCCTGACAGGACCGTCGCGCGGAAGGATCATCGAACTGGGCCCGCAAGCGTGCCGCATCGGGAGAGATGCGAACATCGAGGTGCCCATCAACGACGCGAAGGCATCGCGGGTGCACGTGGAGATACAGTCGAAGGAGGGCGCGTACGTGCTGCGCGACCTGCGCAGCAAGAACGGGACGATGGTCAACGGCACGTCGGTCAGCGCCCTGACGCTCAAGGAAGGCGACCAGATCCAGATCGGCGAGACGCGCATCGGGTTTTCGCTGCAGGATGCGCCGCCGCAGCACCGCAAGGGAAGCCGGGGGTACGACTCGATACTGGCGGCGCGGCTGCCCGAGGGAGTGGTGGCCGCGCTGGGGACGGCGGGGATGGAACGGTCGGGCGTGGACAGCTTCGAGACGCTGGAGCTGAACGCGCCGCTGGCGATCCTGGGGCAGGAGGCTCCACCGGCCGAGCCGCCGGAGGCGCGTCCTTCTCCGCCGCCTGAGGACATAGACGCCACGCCGGTGCCGACGCGGGTGCCCGGGCTGATTGCGGCGACGAGGGAGCAGCGCGGCGCACAGGTCGAACGCGCCAACCGTTCGCTGCGGGCGCTGTACGCGCTGGCGCGTTCGGCGGCGGAGGCGAATTCCACCGAGGAGCTCTGGCGCGCGCTCAGTGCCGGCCTGCAACAGGCGCTGGAAGCCGACCGGGTGACGCCGGTGCTCATCGAGAAGAAGGGCACGTGGGAAGTGGCGGCGAGCTGCGGGGCGCATTCGTCAAGCGCGAGGTCGCGCGCCAAACCGGCGGCGTTCAGCAAAGTGGCGGTATCGCGGACCATCGTGGACTACGCGCTGCGCACACGCCGTTCCGTGCTGACGGCGCCGCGCAGCGACGCGCGCTTCGAGGGAGCGCGGTCCATCGGGGAACAGGGGATCACCAGCGCGCTGTGCGTGCCGATCATCTCGCA
>JAPLOD010000417.1 GCA_026692735.1 Planctomycetota bacterium
TCGGGAGGCGGTTGCCTGAGCGAGGGAACGTCGGCGAGGTCCTTAAGGCGTTCGTCAACCGTGCGGATCGCCTCGCGCGCCGGCTTGGGCGTCGTCACCGGCGGTTTCCTGCGCACGCGCCGCTTGGGGACCGTGGTGGACGTGCCCGGCGCTCCGGGCAGGAGCGCCGCGGGCGCCGCCGCGGCGGCTGCGCTGGCTGCAAGAGTGTCAGAGCGGGGCGCCTCAGCCGGCGCGGCCGGCGGCGTCGGGGGGGAGGCGGGCGGTTCCGCGCCCGGCACTGCATCTTTGCGCGACCTGACTTTCCTCTGCATGGCGGCCACCTTCACGTAGTATGTTCCGGCTGTTCAACGACGGAGACCCACGGCCCTGCTTTGACCACGCCCAGCCTCAGGCGTTCACGCCAGCGGCATGCCTTTAGGGACGACGACCACCCCGCTGGCCGTGACCGTGAAGCGCGCCCGGTCGGCTTCCGGGTCGTAGCCAATGCTGGTTCCTTCGGGAATGCGGACCCCTTTGTCAATGATAGCCTTGCGGATCTTCGCATGCCGGCCGATGCTCACTCCTTCCATCAGGATGGAGTCCTTGACGTAGCTGTAGCTGTTCACCCGGACCTGCGGCGAAAGGACGGAACGGTCCACCGTGCCGCCGGAGATGATCGCCCCCGGGGAGACGAGGCTGTCGAGCGCCTGGCCGCGGCGCGCAGGCTGTTCGGTTAGCGGCTCGCAGAACACGAACTTGGCCGGCGGGAACTGCTCGTGGTACGTGCGAACCGGCCAGGCCTCGTCGTAGAGGTTGAACAGCGGGTTGACCTCGGTCAGGTCCATGTTGGCTTCGTAGTAACTGTCAATCGTGCCGACATCGCGCCAGTAGGCCAGCTCCTTCTTGGTCTCGTCCTTGAAGGGATAGGCATGGTGAGTTCCGCATCGCGTTCGGCATGGTAGCGGATCATCTCGGCGTAGTTCAGTTTGTAGATGTGGTCGCCGGCCAGGATCAGCACCCGCTCGGGCTTCTCGCGCTCCAGCGTGTACACGTTCTGGTAGATGGCGTCCACGGTGCCGAGATACCAGGTCTGGCCGGTACGCTGCTGCGGCGGCAGGATGTGGATATACCGGCCAATCTCGGGGTTGTTGAACAAGCTGCTCCACCCCAGGATGATGTGCCGGTCCAACGAGAACGACTTGTACTGCGTCAGGACGTAGACCTTGCCGATGTCGGAGTTCAGGCAGTTGGAGAGCGTGAAATCAATGATCCGGTACATCCCGCCGAAGGGCACCGCGGGCTTGGCGCGGTCGCGCGTCAGGGGGTACAGGCGCTCTCCCTGTCCACCGGCCAGTATGAGCGTGAGTGTCTGGGCAAGCAACGGGTCAGGCATGGTGATGTGTCAGGTTCCGGCCGGCGAGTGTCGAGGTGTCTTGCGTACGGCTGCAATGGACCGTCACCCCCCGCTGCGGACCCGTGCCTCCTAGGCTGGCAAACCGCGCGTCTTCAGCACGTCCTTGATCTTGGCCTTGAGTTCCGTCAGGTCGCCGGACTTCACCACGTAGGCGTCCGCGGACCACGTCATGAAGTTGTCCTTGTAGGTGGAATAGGCGGTGTTCAGGATCACCGGCATGGTCTTGTCCTTGGCCAGTATCTTGCCGAGGGCCTCAATGCCGTCCATGCCCGGCATCGAGATATCCAGGATGATCAGGTCCGGGCGGTTGTCTTTCAGATAGTCCAGCGCCTCCCGCCCGCTGCTGGCCAGCGCCACTTCGTGCCCGTCCTCAGCCAGTTCCTGTTCGTACAACAGGCGCAGGTTCTTGTCGTCATCCACCACCAGCAGCTTTGCCATGACTGCTTCCTCAATCTGCAATAGAGGCAGCCGCCGTCAAGCAGCCCCCCCGCCACATGTTCTCTTTGCCTGTGCACAGCATAGACCATCACGCCGTGCCCGCAAGTCTTTCCTTACGCCCTGCGCCTGCTACCCGCCCGCAGGCCCCGGCACATGCTCGTACGTCCCCGACGCCGAAGCTTCAGCCTGCTGCGCCGGGCTGTGGATGGGCAGCAGAATCCTAAAGGTGGTGCCCTTGCCCACATGGCTCTGCACTTCGATGCGCCCGCCGTGGTCGTCCACGATCTTCTTGCTCACCGCCAGCCCCAGACCCGTGCCGTCCGGCTTCGTGGTGAAGAACGGGTCGAAGACCTGCTCCAGAATCTCCGGTGGAATGCCCGAGCCGCTGTCAGCGATGACCAGGTAGGCCATGTCGCCTTCACGCCCCGTCTTGAGGGTCAGCGCGCCGCCCTGCAGCATGCTTTCCGCCGCGTTGCGGATCATGTTGTGCAGCATCTGCAGGATCTGGTTCTCGTCGAGCTGCATCTCGGGGATGGAGCGGTCCAGGTCGAGGCTCGAGTGGATGTTGCGGGAGCTGAGTATCTCGGCCTGCGTGCGGAACGCTTTCTCGACGACGTTATTGAAGTCCGTGAGCCGGGGCACGGGGGCCGAGGGCCGCGAGAAGTCCATCACGCCCTTGAGCATGTTCTCCAGGCGCGTCGCCTCCTCCGCGATGATATTGGCGTTCTTGGTGACGCGGTCCACGTTATCGGGCTTGCGCAGAATGGCGCGCGCGAAGCCGCCGATGGTGGAGAGCGGGTTGCGAATCTCGTGCGCCACGTGCGCCGCCATCTTGCCGATCATCGCCAGCTTCTCGCTGTGCACGACTTCCTTCTGCGCCTGGCGCAGCCGGTCCAGGCTCTTCTGCAGCTCCCGGTACGTCTCGGCGTTCTCGATCGCCAGCGCGGCCCGCGACGCGAACAGCGTCAGCAGTTTGACATGGTCGTCGGTGATCGCGCGCCCTGAATACAGGTTGTCCGCCAGGATCACGCCGACCACGGACCCCTTCGCGATCAGCGGCACCATCACGAACTCCTGGCACCCGAAGGTCTGGCGGAAGCGCGGCGTCACGCGCAGGTCCTTGGCGGCATCGGTCACGAGCTGCACTTTCTTCTCCAGGACGGTGCGCACGACGATCTCGGAAGGGTCGTCCAGCGAATAGGACAGGTTGCGAATCAGCGGGTACAGCGCCATGGACTCCTTGGGGGGCAACTGTTCCAGCCCGCGCAGCAGGTCGTGCAGCGTGCGGCCCTGCGCCGACAGCTCCGCCCAGATGCGGAACGCGTCCTCGCGGCTGGCCGGTCCGACGGCCATCTCCGCGTCCATGCTGTTGCTCTCGCGGTTGCGGATGAAGAGGAACGCACGGTTGAAGCCCAGCGCGTGCCCGGTCGTAACGCACAGCAGGATGATGTGTTTGAGCCGCTCGTAGTCCAGCGTGCCCTGCAGCACCTGCGAGAGCTCGCGCAGCAGCGACAACTGTTCGACGCGCGCTTCCTGCTCCGTCACGTCCTGGGTCAGCACCAGCGCCTGGTTGGCCTCGCCGCCCGCCGGCGTTTTGATGCGCGCGATAATGTTCCAGAAGTGCCGGCGCTGCCCGTGCGGGGTGAAGACCGACCATGCCGTCTGCAGCACCTGCCCGCGCCCGAACACCTGCTCGATCCAACTGTCGTCGGCGCGCAGGCGGGAGAGGAACGCGGCCAGCCCCGGCTGGCCGAAGACGTCGCCGAACCAGAGGCCGAAGGTGCGATTGTGCCACAGGATTTTGCAGTCCCGGTCAATGAGGCACAGGGACGCGTTCATGGCGTTCACCACGTCGTTCAGCTTGGCCCGTTCCTTGGACACCTCCGCCTCGGCCAGCGCCTGTTCGGTCGTGTCCTCGATCACCACGAGGACCTGACGCACCCCGCCGTAGTCAATCGCCGTCACCGTCACATCGGACATGCGGTCGGCCGCGCCCCGCAGCAGGCCTTGAACGCGGCGCAGCCAGGAGGGCTGGCCGGTGCTGACGGCGATACGGATCGCCTGGCTCAAAGCGCCGCGGTCGGCCCGTGGCA
>JAPLOD010000418.1 GCA_026692735.1 Planctomycetota bacterium
TGCCCGACGACCTGCGCGCGGTCTTCGAAAGCTTCGGGGCCACGAATGAGACGGTGACTAAGCCCGGCCGTGAGGTCACGGTGCCGTTCAGCTTCAACTACGCCGGCCTCAGCCTGACCTCCACGGTGACAGCCGTCTACACCGCCACTGCCGGCGGCGCGGGCAAGGTCTACTATTATTTCGGCGCCAGCGGCTATCCCGGCAGCGGCTATCTCCGCGTCTTCGGCGCCAGCGCGGTCGAGAGCGGCAAGACCGCAAGAGTGCATGCCTTCGTCGTGACCGGCAACGTCGGCCCCGGCGGCAAGCAGGGCCTCGTGAAGGCTGACAGCGGCGCCTGGCGCATCACACTGGGCAACTACGTGGAGGACATCCCGGTCACGTCGCTGGCGGAGAACAAGGGCGTCTACAGCTTCTACGGCGCGAAGGGCAAGACGGGGCTGGTCCAACTGGTCTACAACCCGCGCAACGGCGCGTTCATCCTGTTGTGGAAAGCGGTGCCGGCGGAGGGCGACAGCCCGTCGGGGATGGCGCTGGCCAAGAGCACCTTCTGGCGCGCCGACATGGCGCTGTCCCTGGACCTGGACGTGCAAGGCGGAGGAGAGTTCCAGGCCAGCGGCTATGTGCGTTTTGGACGGAAGAACTACACTTCGAAGAAATGGAAGCTGCGGTAAGCGAACGAGAGGAGCCAACTGTCCTATCGAGCGGACCAAGTTTTGTGGTAGTATGGTAGCATGAAGAAGAGATTGTACGTCGAAACAAGCGTCGTCAGCTATCTGACTGCGGACCTAAGCCGTGATCTGGTCATCGCGGCGCATCAGGAAGCCACTCGCGAGCTATGGCCGCAGCTTACGTCGCGTTACGAAACGTATGTATCGGCCCTGGTTCTGCAGGAAGCCGGCCAGGGGAACTTGGAGCAGGCTCGCAAGCGTTTGGGGGCGGTGACCCCGTTTCCAGTGCTCGACATTGACGACGAGGCCCGGTCCCTCGCGGAGAGGATTATCCTTGGCAAGGGCATACCGAAGGAGTATCCCGAGGATGCCTTGCACATTGCCGTGGCCGCTGCAAACGGTATTGACGTCATTGTGACCTGGAACTTCGCGCACCTCAATAACCCGTTTACGCGGATGATGATCCGACAGATTATTGAGAACGCCGGTTACCACCCGCCGGAGATTTGCTCTCCCGACGAGCTGCTGGAGGCCCCACAATGAAAGACCCAATCGTGGCGGAAGTGCGAAGGCACCGAATGCGGCATGCTCGGCGGTTCAAGTGTGATCTCACGGCTATCTGTGACGATCTCAGAGCGCTGCAACAGAAGTCCGGGCACAAGGTCGTTCGGCTCCCGGCAAGAAGGATGGCGCCGACACCAGGCAGCGTGACGCCGCGGACGGGCCGGCGGCCGTGATGTCGGGACGAGGTTTCCGTGTCCGCGCCGATCCGTTGCTTCGGCCTGCCGTCGTGAACCGCGGATCGCCGCGGCCCTCACGGTTTCTTGCCCGCCTCGTCGCCCAACTGCGCGACGAGGTCCTGGATGAGCCTGGCTGAGTTCTCGGCGGCGGCCGGCCCGAAGCTGCGCGCATCCTTCAGAGCGTTGGCGTCGGCAACGTCGCTCATGCAGCGGATCACCAGGCACGGCACATTCTGCTGGTAGCACACCTGCGCCACGGCCGCGCCTTCCATCTCGACCGCGTCCGCGCTGAACGTCTTGTGCAGCTCGCCCTTCTTGCCCCCGTCCGCCACGAACACGTCGCCGGTCACGACAACGCCCCGCAGGATCTTCGGCGTGCGCTCCCCCTCCGACGTGGGGAGCGCCTGGAGCTTGAGCCGGCCGGCGGAAACGTGGGCCAGGGCGAGCAGGCGCTTGTCGGCCTCAAAGAAGAGCGGATTGCGCTTCCAGGTGACCGGGCTACGCGTGCCCTTGCTTTGCAGGCCTTGGGCCGTGAAGTCGCCGAAATCGTGCTGCGCGGTCTTCTCCGCGATGACGATGTCCCCGGGATGCATGTTCGGGTTCAGGCTGCCGGCGATGCCCGTGAAGAGCACCTCGCTGGGCTTGAAGTGCTCCAGCAGCAGCGTGGCGACGATCGCCGCGTTGACCTTGCCCACGCCCGTCCTGGCGATGACGACGCGGCGCCCTCCGAGCATCCCTCGCGTGAACTTGAGCTGCTGCACGCTCTGCTCCGCCGGTTCCGTCAGCGCCTTCGTCAGAATCGAGATCTCGACCTCCATCGCGCCGAGGATGGCGGTGACCGGCGCGGGCTGCTCCTCGCCGGCGTGGAGTGGGACGGAAATAAGGCAGGCCAGTTGCAGGGCAAAGAGGAGGACGAAGCGCGTCATGGGGTCCCTCGGTTCGGTGACGGCACGCGCAGCGCGTGGCTGCTACCACGGCTTCGTCACGCCGGGAATTGCGCAGGGATAGACGCCGTCGGGGCCGGGCTTCGACTTGGGCACGGCGTCCCAGGCCAGGCGCTCGGGCATGTAAGAGTACTCCGACTTGACCGCGTTGTCCCAACTGACGGTCTGGCCGGAATAGGTCGCCATGCGGCCGAGGATGGCGGTCATGGTGCTGTCGGCTGCCCAGTCCGCTTCGTTGTACGGCTGTTTGGCCAGCAGCGCGGCGAAGAGGTCGTCTATCTCCGTCTGGTGGCCATCCTTCTGCTTCGGCCAGCGCTTGGGCTCCTGCCCGGCAACCTGCAGCACGGCCTCGCCATTCCCGCCCTGCAGGTCGGCATGGCCCTTGGTTCCGTCCGCGTGCTGCGAGAAGGCTCCCCAGCAGCCCGGGATCTGCCGGCACTGGCTGTACATCTTGACGCCGTTGGGATAGGTGAACTCGACAAAGTGGTTGTCGAAGATCTCGCCGATGCCCGGCGCTTTGCGCACGTTCCGGCTGCCCATGCCGTTGGCTTCGGTCGGGTGGCCCTGGGCCATCCAGTTGCAGACATCTATGTCGTGCACGTGCTGCTCCACGATGTGGTCGCCGCTGAGCCAGACGAAGTGGTACCAGTTGTTGACCTGGTACTGCATCTCCGTCATGTCGGGCTTGCGCGGCCGCACCCAGATGCCGTTCGTGTTGAAGTAGGCGCGCAGGAGCTTGAGGTCGCCGAGCGCTCCTTCGTGGATCAGCTTCATCGCCTCGCAGTAACTCGCGGTGTGGCGCAGATGGTGGCCGACGGCAACGGCCAGGTTCTTCTTCTTCGCCTCCTCGTTGGCCGCCTTGACCCGGCGGTAGCCCGGCGCGTCCACGGCCACGGGCTTCTCCATGAAGATGTGCTTGCCGGCTTTCACCGCAGCTTCGAAATGAAGCGGACGGAAGCCCGGCGGCGAACAGAGCAGCACCAGGTCGGCGCCAGAGTCCAGCACTTTCAGGTGGCAGTCCAGGCCGTCGAACTTGCGGTCATCGGGCACGTCTACCTTGTCGCCGAATTTCTTCGCAAGCAACGCACGGGCGCCCTCAACCTTTTCGGGGAAGGCGTCGGCGATGGCCACCAGCTTGACGTTCCTGTGCGCGGCATTGCTCAGCACATTGACCACCGCGCCGGTGCCGCGCCCGCCCGCGCCAACGAGAGCGATCTTGATCGTATCGGTGCCCTCGGCGTAGGCGCGGGGGGCGATATCCAGCGACGTGGCCAGCGCGGCGCCTGCGGCCGCAGTCGAGGAAGCCTTCAAGAACTCACGGCGTGATGAGCTGCGGTCTTTCCTGCGGTCGGCTCGCGTCGGCATGGCGTATCCTCCAAAGGCGTTGCGTCATTCTCCTATACACTGCGGGATGGGGAAAACCAGCGTCGAGGACCAGCTTTCCAGGTTGCCCACGCAAAGGCGCAAAGACGCCAGGAAACGACAACACCGTCCCGTTGCGCCGCTTGGGGCGGGCCACCCGCGCACTCGGCAAGATTCATCTTGACGCCTTACGAGGTCGGGGCGATAGTACGCAATGTGGGGCGTGTTGCGCGTGCAAGGGTTTCGGAAACCCGATGGACAAAGGCAAGCGGATTATCTTCAGTCGCCACGCCAAAGAGCGCATGGTCGAAAGACGTATCGTTGAGGAGATGGTTGAAGAAGCAATGTTCAAGGGAGAGCACAAGCCGCAAAGGGGCGGGCGGAGGAAGGCCGTGAAAGTGATGGGGAGCTACACCGTAAACGTCATCTACGCGGAGCACGCCGATTTCTACTACGTTGTGACTGTCACAAAGGGTTGAGGCATGGGCCAGCATAAGATCGGTTCCCTTACCTTCCACGTTGACCCGAACGTGCCCGCAGTCTACGTCTACCTGAGAGACACTGACGGATTCCGCTCGTCCAAGCAGGTCGAGGTTGGCGAGGATGTGATTGTTGACTTGGATGCAGAGGGGAAGTTGATTGGTGTTGAGCTGCTCGGTCCAGCAAGCCTCAATATCGTGTTGACCACCGTGGTAAAGAAGTACCACGCGAGAGAGTTGAGACAGCTTGAGCGCAGTCGAGACGTGATTGAGCGGGTATTCCACGAGAGTATGACCGCGTAGGCGTCTACTTCACTCCTCCCCGATCTTGAAGTTTTGGGGTGTCCCGGTTGGCAGCGGGTAACCTCGGCTTCGTCATGCGACGCTCCTCCGCCAATCCAGAATCGAAAATCCAAAATCCTCACAGCAGCCCGCGTATCTCCTCATTCGCGGCCGCCAGCCGCGACGAGAGCAGTTTCACCACGTAGGTGTGGAACTGAATCGCCACTTCCGGGTGTTCGCGTTCCAGGCGCGCCAGGTTCTCGGCGCTGAGCTTGCGCACGCGGCAGCTATCGTCGGCCACCACGTCGGCCGAGCGCGGCTGCTTGGAGTAGAGCGCCATCTCCCCGACCACCGTCCCCGCCCCGAACGTGCGCAGACGCTTGGTCTGCCCGTCGTCCAGGCGCAGCAGCACCGAGAGCCGGCCGCGCTCGATGAAGTACAGCGCATCGCCCGGATCGCCACGCTTGAACAGCGGCGTCCCGGCCTTCAGCTTCAGCGTTTCGCAGTAGCCGATCAGCACGTTCAGGGCCGCCGGGGTGAACTGCTCCGCAAGGATGCGCCGCAGGTCCATCTCAGCCAGGATCGCCGACGCGCCGATGGCGGCCTGCGCGTCCGCCGGATTGGCCGGCGTGGCCAGCATCATCCCGCCGATCACTTCCAGCAGCCCGTCCTCGATGTACTCCAGCCCGCGGTCCGTGTCGGCGAAGACCTTGACGCCCTTCCGCGGCAGGAACTGCGTCTGTCTCAGCACCGCTTCCAGTTCGGGGCGCAGGCCGCACAGACACAACGCCACGCCGTTGCTCCGGCAGATCTGCTCCAGCTTGTTGAAGCTGAGCACCGCCGAGGCATCCAGGCCCTGGACCATGCGGAAGTCCAGCAGGAGGAACTCAAGCTTCTCCGTCTCGATCAGCTCGCGGCAGGTCTCCACGACGGCGTTGGACGTGCCGAAGAAGAGATATCCCTGCAGCACCAGCGTGCGGGCCTTCGTGCCGCGCTCCTTCAGCAGCGCAATCTGCTCCAGCGGGCGCTCCCTGTTGGAGAAATGCGTGCTGCTGGCGAAATTGTGCCGGATGCAGCTCGTGCGGCTGTAGCTGTAGACGAAGAACACGGAGGCGACCAGCAGCCCGAAGGCCACGCCCGCGATCAGGCCCTGCAGCACCATTAGCAGCAGGATCGCGCCGATCAAAGTGTACTCCAGCAGCGGCAGCTTGAAGAACGCGTCCCAGACCCATTCGCGGAGCATCGAGAGACCCAGGAACACCAGCAGGCCCGCCAGCACCGGCCGCGGGAAGTACGACACCGCCGGCGTAAACAGAAACGCCGCGCCCAGGCACAGACACGCCGTGAACACTCCCGCCGCGCGAGTGCGTGCCGCCGCTTTGAAGTGCAGCAGGCTGCGGCTGTTGGTGAGGTAGCCGACCATGCCTCCTCACAGGCCGGAGATGACGTTGGCGAATACGT
>JAPLOD010000419.1 GCA_026692735.1 Planctomycetota bacterium
GCCAAGTATGCCGAGCAGATCGCCAAGGCGATCGCGGATAAGAAGAAGTGGCCGGAGCAAATCTCCTTCTTCCAGGCCGGTAACGAGCCGCCCCTCGACGCGGGCTATGCCGCGTTTCACCAGCGACTCGTCAGCGGCGTGTTGGCCGGCGCGCCGGACTACCGGGTCATCGGTCCCAACAAGGCGTTCAATCTGCTGGGTGTCAAACCCAGCGAGATGCAGTTCTACATTGACCGATGCGGAAAGACCACGGACGTGCTCAATTGGCACACCTACGCCCAGCCGCCCAGCACCGTGCTGGCCGAAGCCCGCTACTGGAGCGACAAGGCAACCGGCAAGATGCGCACAGCAGGTCCGCCGCCGGTGATGTTCACCGAGAGCGACGCCTGGAACACAGGCGACAGCCAGTTCAACTATCTTATGGAGCGGGCCTTCACCTTCCTGCCCGAGCCGCGCATCATTGCCAACTTCCAATACTGCATGAAGAAACGCTTCGAGGGCGGCACCTATCACTTCGGCGTTCTGCAGCCGGAAGGCGAGTTCTCGGCCAACTTCAACGGCTACTGGGTCTGGCGCAACCTGCGTGGGCGCATGGTCGAGAGCAAACTGACGTCTGCAACGAAACAGGACAGCTTACACGCCGTCGCGAGCATTTCGCGCGACGGCAAGACCGTCACCACGGTCATCTACTTGGGCGCGCCGATCTGGACAGAAGGCCAACGTATGGCAACGGCCTAGGTCAGCGCAACGGTAGCCCTGCCGCCCGGCAACTGGACGCTGCACCGCTCCGACGTCACGTGGGGCAAACGCAGCGAATCCCAAGCTGGTTCGGCCACCGGTACCACGAAGATGAACATCACTCTGGCGTCCTATCAGGCCATCGCCCTCACGTGGACACAAAACTGATATCGACATGCGCAATATCACCGGGCGGTTTCTGGCATGCGCCGCACTCTCGCGTGCCGCGTCAGTGGTTTGCCGCCGGCCGTGCGCGCATCTGCCGCAGGAACGACGGCCCGTCGTTCACCGTGACGTTACACTGAACACCCCCTTGGACGGCGGCCTGGCCTTCTCGGTGAAGTAGTCCTCAAGGAACTCATCCGGGCTGCGGCGGAGCAACGCGATCGCCTCTTCCATGTCTTGCCAGGCAAGCAAGGTTGGTGCGGGGGACGGCTGATCCGCTCGGTAGTTGTCGAGGTCCGCCTGCATCGCCGCCAGGAGTTCCGCCGTCACCCTGTCTGGGAGCTTCTGGCCCGCCTTCCGGGCGACGCGCATGACCGTCGCCAGATTGGTCTCGCGCAGGTGATAGGCGTAGGCCAGCGCCCGCCGCCGGAACCGGCCGAGGTCAGCCATGTTTGCTGCCAGCCTTTCAGAGAACTCCGCGGGGACAGCGCCGCGCGCTTCCGTGGCGGCCTCCAGGGCTTCGCCCATCCGCTCGGCGGCCAGTTCGCAGCGCAGTTGGACGTCTTCAAGCATCCAGGGGTCTGGCTGGGCGTCGTCGGTCTTCATGAAGATGGCGTGGCGCGTGGAAAACCAACTGGGCGTGTGGCATTGTTGGCCGCGGAGAAAAGCCGCCGCCAGACTATGGTCTGGCCTGCTGCGGCCCACTTCGCGGACGAACCAAGATGTCTCCCAGGGGAAGAGTTCCATGGCCTCGCCGGCCAGCCTCCAGAACGCCGTCATCTTCCCGACCGCCTTGCCGTAGGGCCGGGCCAAGTCACGGAGCGCCTCGTCTTCGGTAATCCGCGGGTTGGCGAAGAAGAGGCCCGCCATCCGCAAGTTGGGGTCCTCCCGATCAGGCGCCAGACCGTAGTATTCCTTGATGCCAACCACGCCGGGGACGGCGGTGAGCGCCTTCAGTGCCCGCAGTGTCACGAGTGGGTGGGCGAGGTTGAGGAAAGGCTCCAGTTCCTCGCTGCTCGCGCCCAGGAAACATTCGGCGACGACCGGGATTCCCCACCGCAAGGCCAAGCCACAGGTGTTCTTGAACCAGCGGTCCACGGGATGCGTGGCCATCACCTCAGCGATGTTGCTGTGCAGCGCGAGTCCGAGTCCTTCTGGTTGCAGGCGCTCGACGCAGCGAAGCACCTGCCCGGCCGACAGCTCCCACGGCTCCCACCAAAGCCTCCCCTGCGGGCTGTGC
This sequence comes from Planctomycetota bacterium, assembly GCA_026692735.1. Taxonomy (GTDB): domain Bacteria; phylum Planctomycetota; class SZUA-567; order H5-PLA8; family H5-PLA8; genus JAPLOD01. The sequence goes on from JAPLOD010000419.1 coordinate 2,144, forward strand.
CGCCACCAGGCCTTGGCGAGCTCGTTCAGGAACGGCGTAAGCCGCTCGTGAAGCGGAACGCCCAGGCATCGCGGGCAAGGGCCGAACTCGCTGCACAGCCAGGCGTCCTGGTCGTAGGTGTAGACGAGGATGTCGTCTACGTCGGTGAACTCATCGGCGAACCGGTCCAGCAGCAGGACGTACCGCTCGGCGACCTTCGGGTCGGAAATGCAGTTTGGCGGCCCGTCGCCGTAGCGGCAGTGGGCGTTGTAGGGCGCGCCGAAGTGGAAGATGGTCCGCAGCCCCGCCTGCCGGCAGAGGTCGAGGCGTTCGCGGAGGTCGGCCTTACGCTGCCGGCGGCGCTGGGGCGACGGGTCGCAGCGGAGCGGAACCGACTGGGGCAGCCTGCGTTCCTGGTCGGGAGGTAACTCCACGACGTCCTCGATGTTGAGTGGCTCGTCGGCGGGGCGAGGCCCCCAGGCGACGTTGAGCTGGATGGCGTTGAACCCGAGCGCCTTGAGCCGGCCGAGGTTCTCAGCGTTCCAGGGCACGGGCACGCGCATCTCGCCCTTCGTCGAGTCGGGAATTCCAAGGAAGCCAACCTTGTACTGGAGCGCGTGCTCATCCTCTCCACATCCACGTGAGGCAGGGGAATCGGTCTTCATCTTGGGCCTCCTCGTTCTCGTTTGGCGCAGCGCGGTCCCTGACGGCGGAATCCCGTCGTGGGCCTGCTTAACGCGCCTGCCGGCCAACAGATGGTCAACATACGCGCAGCCTGGCGGATGTCACCCGGCGAACTATGGCGGATCCCGGCGACGGGTTCAGTCCTGGCCGACGCCAAGCAGAAACGAGATGACCTGCGCGTAGATTCGATGGCCGAAGTCGTTCGGGTGGTTGACACCGTTGCCGGTCATGTCCCAGTCCTGCTTGTGCTTGAGCAGTTCCATCCAGATTGACGTCATGTCCGCCAGGACGATGCCAGGCCCGCAGAGCTTCGCCAGCGCGTCGCGGTACTGGGGGAAAAGCTCCTGCCGCAGGGCAGTCCAGTCCTTGTTCCCGAGCATCGTGGCCACGAGGATCACCTCGGTATCCGGCTGGGTCGCGTGCACGGCCGCGATCATGGCCTTCATGTTGGCTTGGTATTGGTCAGCGGGTCGACCACAAGAATCGTTCATGCCGAACGCCAGGATCACGAGGTCAGGCTTGGCCGCGACCACCTTGCCGATGTTCTGCACACCCCACGCCGTGTCGGTGCCGCCGACGGCAAAGTTACTTAGCGTCACCTTCCCGCCATAGGCGGCTTCGAGGTTCAGGACGAGCAGGTCCTGCCACGGCGGCTGGAAGGGCGCGACCTTTGTCCAGCCTGAAGCATTGCAGCCCGTGGAAATACTGTCGCCGAGCAGCGCGATCGTCAGCGGCTGTTTCGCCGTGAGTTTCTTGAGCGTGCGCGGCAATTGCTGGCGGGCGCCCGGTGGCACGGGGCCGGCCCAGGCGCCGGCCTGATGCGTGTACGTCACCACGGTCTGCATGTCATGGTACTCGTGCCCACCCCCGAAAAGTATCTCGCCCTTGCCGTCGCGATGTGTCAGCGCGTACGGCTGCGACTTGGCGGGGCGGCGCAGGTCTTGGGGCGTCTTGAAAACGACCTTCGAGCCAGCCGGCAGGACGATTTCCCTTGTGCCGGGCTTCCAGATATAATCCTGGCCTTCCACGTAGGTGACCGCGGCCGAGGAGCTCCGCACGGACAGAACCTTCGTCGGCTCGAACAACAGCGCGGCCTTGGGAGAAGCGGTTTCGCTTTCCTTGATGAACAGGACGCTCTCACCTTCCATGGTCGCGGAACGCCAGAACGGCTTGAGCATGGACGCCTCGAATTTCCAGGGTTGAGCGGCGTCGCCGGCACAGGCGAGGACAGCAGCAATGGCTGCGGCGGCAACGAAGAGAAACTTCATGGTCAGGCCCACGTTCCCCGCACGGCTTGTCTCGGACTGTTTGGTCGGGGCAAGCCGAGCCGCACATGAGCGGTTTATACCGCACGCCCCGCAGAAGGCCACAGACGAGGCCGCATTTGCCGTCCTGGGAGCCAGCACCACTCACCCCGATGAATAAGCCACTTCAGCGGCCCCGTCGCCGTCCCATCATTGAACCGTTCAATGATAGCGAGCAGGTCCGGGATCTGGCCGAGCTCGCGTGGCGGGGGACTCCGGTGGCTGACAGGGGAGGTAGTGGGGCCTTCATATGCTCTTGCTCGTTACGTAACAGCGGATAGCAAAGAGAACGCGCGGCCGCGATGATGGCCGGGCCGCCCTGGTCAGAGGCGGCCCAGCCGGTTCGATCGCATTTCACGTTCAGTTGGCTTGCGCCAACAGGACGGTGTTCAACGCACGGAATCCGTCCACCTGCCGACCCGGGCGCTGGGTTTTCATCCTGGCGGTCGCCGCGTTGTACAACGACCACGCCGTGCGCCCGACGAACTCCTCATGGCTGGGCTTCTCGTACTCGTCGAGAACGAGCAGGATATCCGACGACGAGAAGGCGCCAGCTCTGGCCATCTCCACGGTCAGGGCGCTTGCCCTCGTCTTCGTCAGCCGCCAGCTGCCCAGGCGTTCGTGCAATGCCTGAAAGCCGCGCACGCTCTCCATGAAGGCATCCAGCGCCCTGTCCACAGACTCGACAAGGTCAATGCGGCTGGTGTGCTTGCGGCTGACGACGAACTCCGCGCTCAACACGCCGTTGGCGCAGACCAAGACCCTCGCGCCCGACAGGATCGAGAGCGAGAACGATTTGTCGTGCGAGTTGCGAATGCCGGCACTCGGAGTGCAGCCGTCCGGGAAGGGCATGCCGGGAACGGGCGCGAAGTCCAGGCTGCCGAACAGCTTGGCGCCGGGCAGTTCCACGGTTGTGCCAGGCGTCGGGTACAGGTAGCCCGGCAGGACGGCGAACCGCTCCGACGTGATCTTGAGCCCGCGAGCGCCAGCACGTTCCGTCAGCACGTCAACAACGTCGGAGTGCGGCACGGGCCGCCAGGTGTCCGTGGGCTCGGGCGTGGGGATAGGATTGGCTGGAGAACTCGATGCCCGCGATCAGCACCTTGCGGCTGATGGACCCGACAACTTGACCATGATTGGGTCTCCTTTGCGGAAAGTGTGCGGTATGTACTTCGGCAGCTACAAACGGACGACGCGACACGTGTCGGCGTCGGCATTTCAGGCAGTTCGGGGTAGACGCGGCAGGAAAGCTCCAACAACCACTCGCCCAAGCCGAGGACGAGGTGGATGAGTCTCTCGGGCGCGCGGATGGGCCGGCGGGTTGATGGGGCCGCCGGAACGGACCCGCGGCGGTCAGGCTGGCGATGGATGCACTGTTGCGTTACTGCGGCGGCTACGATACTGGGGGTTCCGAGGCCGATTTCGCGTTCGGACCACGAAGCCGGCCAAAGACACCGCCAACATCGAGATCGTCGCTCTGGCGCCGTGCAACGCCTCGTTTGTCGGGGGTATCGGGGCGCCGGTTATGACTGGCTGACGACAGGCTCCTGAGATAGACTCCGTCGTCCGATACGTGGTTCCCTGGTGGCTATGCCTGAGGAGGTTCACCTATGCCGGACAAACCTCGGAATCACTGGAACAGCTCCTTCGCGCTGCAGATTCCCACCGTTGACGCCCAGCACAAGGGCCTGTTCGATCTGGCGTATGAACTGGACTGCGCCATTTATGAGGGCAAGGAACAGGCTGTTGTTGACCGGGTAGTCGAGCGGCTAAAGGAGTACTGCCAGCACCACTTTGTCACCGAAGAGCAGCTCATGCACGAGCACGCGTATCCGGGCCTTCATGCCCATATGCTGCAGCACGACGCGTTCACCAGTGCCGTCATCGAATTCGATGCGCAGCGCGAATCCGGTGCAACGGCGGTCTCGCAGCGCATAGCCTCTTTCCTTGAGGAATGGCTGGCCGACCATATCGCCGTCGAAGACAGGAAGATCGCGCTGTTCATCCTTCAGCAGCCGGCCGGTCAAGGCCCTGACACGAAGGGCGTGCCGCTGCTGCTGGAGGTGGAAGCCGCTGCCAAGCAACCCGACACTGCCGTGTGCGCCCGCACGGCAGAGAGCTTGATGGCCCATGGCGTCCTTCCGGTGGGCCTGGCTGACTCAATTGGCCGGGCGCGCACCATCCTTGAGGAGATGCGGTCTCACGAACTGACGCCGGCAATCTTTGTGGTAAACACGTTTGGCGCCAGGGACATCCTGGGCGATTTGGACCCGCTCATGGATGAACTCCCGGTCCTGTACCTGCGGCGCGCGCTCTTCGCTGGGCGGAGCGGCCTGATGGACCAGGTGAACTTGGTCGGTCCCGCCTCGCCCACAGCGACAGCTCTGCCGCTTGCGATGAAGCCTCGGCTTACGTCCATGTGGTTCTACGGTGCGAGGAATGCCGATAGGATCGCCAGACGAGCCGCCGAGGCAGTCGGCGCGTTCTTGCGCACGGGCGACTTCAGGCAGATCGAGCGCACGAAGACCGCGAACTAAGGGCGTCCGGTGGCGCGCGGCTACAGCCCCGCGGCCAAGAATGGGCCGGGCTGGATCGAACCAGGGCCGCTGCCCCTTTATTGCAGCCCGAAAAGCGGTCGATAGCTGGATGTACAGGACGCTCTCCGACGGTGCGGTCGAGCTTGGGCATCCGTCGTCCGCCCCAAGGCAAAGTACCAGCACCCAAAGACCGCCAGAGTGCGCCCGCTCGCGCCCTACGCGCCCCAGACCTCAAACCGGCTGATTGGTACCCCAGAGACGAAAGAAACCCGCGTATGAAATCACGGTGGTTTGCCGCCGTCCTTGGCGCGCCCGTAGACCTGGCCTTCGACGCCATCCTGCACGCCCTGCGGCGTCTCCTGGACCTGCCAACCACGGATGTGAACCGTTCGGCTACGAAGCCTGGACCGATCCGTCAGCTCTTCTTGCCCCTGCAGTTCGGGCACAGGCGTATATGCCGTTTGTCCGGCGACAGGAACTTACGGTTGCAGCGCAGGCAGGACACGCGCTCACGCTTGTCGGTCGCTCTCGGCTTCTTCTCGGACATGCTGCCAGTATAGTCCGCCACCGCCCCAATGCCCACCAGATGAAGCGGGATTGGCCGCGAGACCCCGGACTGGTATACTCCGCCCGCACCAACAGCCAGAGGCAGCACGACGGGGGCGGAGTGCATGGCATCCGAGCCGGGTTCTCCACAGGGACCTGTCGCGCCGACACTGCCAGCGAAACGCTCTCGCTTTCGTCCTCGAACCCGGCCACCGATCCCACGCTCACCGGCGTCCCGGCAAAGAAGAACGCTGCTTCCCCAGAAGCAGAGCACGTCAGACGGCTTGGCCCGTACACGCTTATTCGACTGCTGGGACGGGGCGGCATGGGTGCGGTCTGGGAGGCGCTGGACACGCGCCTGAACCGACGCGTTGCCGTCAAGGTTATGGTCGCCGGCGAGCATGCATCCGAACATGACATGGAACGATTCCGCCGCGAAGCCCAGAACTCCGCCAAGCTGCGCCACCCGAACATCGTTCCTGTCCATGACTTCGGCATTGAGGCTGGGCAGCAGTATCTCGTGATGGACCTCGTGGACGGCGTGATGCTCGCCGACGCACTGCGTCAGCGCCAGTTCACGTACCGCGAGAAAGCGATCCTGCTGGAGAAGGTGGCGCGGGCTGTCCACTACGCCCATGAGCAGGGCGTCATCCATCGCGACCTGAAGCCATCGAACATCATGCTGGAGTTTGCGAAAAGCGGCTCTTCATTCGGAGACGGCCAGCCAAGCAGTTCGACCAACGTGGCGTTGCCGGCTGACGAGCGCCCATTGGGCGACCCGCTGGTAATGGACTTCGGCCTCGCCAAAGACATCGCCAAGGACTCCAGCCTCAGCCAGTCCGGCCAAGTGATGGGCACGCCCGCGTACATGCCGCCGGAGCAGGCAGAAGGCCGCATCAAGGATGTGGGACCGCGCTCGGACGTGTACGGCCTTGGCGCGATCCTCTACGAGATGCTCACGGGGCGCGTGCCATTTACCGGCGAGAACGCCATGCAGGTGCTGCGGGCGGCGCTTTCGGACGATCCCACGCCGCCACGCCTTATTGACCCGAAGATTCCACGCGACCTGGAGACCATCTGTCTCAAATGTCTGGAGAAAGACTCTGAACGGCGCTACGCAGGCGCGGGCGCCTTGGCTGATGATCTCAAGCACTGGCTGGAAGACGAACCGATACTGGCCCGCCCATACACATGGACGTACCGGACAGCAAAGAAAATCGCGAAGTACCGTGTGCCCGTGGCGTTAGCCACACTGGTGTTCGTGCTATGTGCCGGTTTCGGCGGCTGGTACGGCTGGGAGTGGTGGAAGACGTATGGCAAGTGGACGCTGGTGTTCGAGCAGGACTTCGGCAAGAACGCCGACCTATCGGCGTGGGAGTTCTATGATAAGCGCAACCGCACAGAGGCGCAACCCTGGCCAGTGAACGGCGGCTCTTTGCGCCACGTGCGTGATGAATGCGCGTGGCTCAAGGACGTGCGCTTGGCTGGCGAGGTCAGACTGGAGATCGCCCTGCGCTTCCCGGACGCCCTGAGCGGGATGGACCTCTTCATCAACAGCCGCTGGCAGAAGGGGCACGAGCATCCCGCAGGATATTCGGCGCAGGTTGCAGGCTGGGGCGGCACTGTGGATTTTGTTTCCCGGAACGATACCCCCGACATCGTGGATACGACAAGCGGCGTTCCGTCACGGATCAGACCGGCCACCCTCCACAAGGTTGTGTTTCAGCGCGAAGGCAACTGGCTGACGCTGGCCGTAGATGGGGCCGAGGTCGCCCGGCAGGCCGACCTTCTGCCGCTTGTTGGCGAAGGATATGACAGAATCGGCCTGCGCGAGTGGTACGCGCCGTCAGAGGTCCTTGCCATTCGCGTCTACAGGCGCGCATTGCCACAGAAGGCCAACCCGATTGTAGCGGGTGACGCTCTCTTTGAACGGGGACATGCCGAGGACGCCGAGCGCAAGTACGTGGAGATTGCGCACGACTATCCAGGCACGGCCATCGGTGACCTGGCACTGAGCAAGGCGTTCCTTGTGGCAGCGTGGCGTGGGCCATCCGGCCAGCAATCCGCCCAAACGATCAAAGCCGAGCTGGATCACCAATATCCGTCTTCGCCCCACCGGGCGCAGACACTGGAGATGGAGGCGTGGACGTCCTGGAAAGCGGGCCGCTTTCAGGATGCGCTTAGCCTACTGCCTCAGATTCGTCGCTTCGACAAGGACACGCGGATTGTCCTGCGCTTCCTTAACATACGCCGTGAAATCCTGCCCGACGACGTGCAGCAATCCCTGCTCCAGGCAATCGCTGAGATACCCGGATTGAACCGGCTGAACGTCAGCGCGTTGGGGCTTGCACAAATCGATCCCTTGAGCGGGATGAAGCTCACCTGGCTTAACTGTGCCGACAACAAGCTTTCCTCGCTGGAGCCGCTCAGACACATGCCGCTGACTGACCTCTACTGCGTGCGGAACAGGATCGGCAGCCTGGAACCGATCTCAGGGGCGCCGTTGCGGGAACTGACGTGCGACGAGAATGAATTGGCCAGCCTAGAACCGCTCCGGAGTAATAGATCATTGGGGCAACTTTTCTGCAGTCATAACCACATCAACGATCTTGGTCCACTATCGGGTGTACCCCTGTGGATGCTCAATTGCGCCGACAACCCCATCACCTCTTTGGAACCTCTACGAGGCATGCGTTTCGCCTCGCTCGATTGCTCATACTGTCCCATTGATAGTCTTGATCCTCTGCGCGGGATGCCGCTGCAGTCACTAACGTGCGGTTACAGTTCTGTGTCAGACTTGACGCCGCTACAGAACGCGCCCTTGGAGACACTGAACTGCTGTAGAGCCAAGTTAACGACTTTGGGGAGTATCTCCGGCCTCAAACTGAAAGAGTTATGGTGTGGCGGCAACAGCATCCTCAGTCTGACCCCGTTGCGCGGCATGCCCCTGCAAAGCCTGGTGTGCGATTGGAACAAGATCGCCGATCTCGATCCCTTGCGCAATCTCCAGCTCAAGTGGCTCCACTGCAGCTACAACCAAGTGCGGACGCTTGAGCCGCTGAAGGTGCTACATCTTGAGGGGCTGAACTGTAGCAACAATCCGCTAACAAGTCTCGATCCCCTGGTGTCCAAACCGCCAAATGTGTTCATCTTCGACTGTGATAGCCTGCCCGATGCCGAGTTGGAGCGCGCCCGCGATTCCTGGCAGAAACAGCCAACCTTCGCGCATCATGCGCGAAACGCCGCGACGCTTCTGGCCATCCGCAAAAACGATGTGGCGGCGCTGCGCTCGCTCGCGATGGTGTTCCAAGGGCACAGGTATCTCTTGGCTGTAAAGCCAGTAAGATGGGAAGAAGCACGAGATCTGTCCGTGAAGTTGGGCGGCCATCTTGCGACACTGACGACTGCTGATGAAGAAAGGTTTGTGCTTGGGCTGCCAGTTCGCAGCATGGACTCGTGGCTCGGCTGCGAGAGTGTCGCCGGCAAGCCGGCTTGGGTAACAGGGGAAGCTCTGGGTCACCGCGCTGAACTTTTGCAGAAGATGGGCGCCAACTGGCGTCTTTTCATCTTCCCCGACATTGGCCTGGCTTCATCGCCGACGGCCTTGCAGGCGACGGAGCGCAAGTGCTTTATCATCGAATGGGACGAGTAGGCCGACAGGAAAGTCCGCCCTATGCCCGACTTCTCGTTCTGTCCAGGATTCACCGGCTCCGATTCCGCCGTTTGCCCGCTTCGCAGGCAGCAGGTATAGTCCCGCCCGTAGCCACCCCGGATTGAGGCCGCAGGCATGACGGACGACCCGACTATGCCACTGCCGAAGCCGCCGAGCCATGATCCCGGCGAGACGCTGCGGCCCCTTCGTCCAGCCACGACGGAAGGCCAGACGGAAGCCCCGCCGACCGACGCGGACGCCGGCGAAGCCGCCGAACACGCCGCCCTGAAGGTTAGTTCGCGCCGCATCAAGGT
>JAPLOD010000420.1 GCA_026692735.1 Planctomycetota bacterium
AGCCGGCGCCGTGATCTCTTGAACCGCCAGGCTGACGTAGGTCCGCGGCCCGCGTTGCTGCAGCCAAAGGAAGCCGCCCGTAAGCGCCGCGATGACAACGCAGCCCAGCACCAGCCGCGGGAAGCACTTCTCCTTTCGCCGCAGCAGCGCCTCCAGGCCAAGGTAGGCGACACAGGCCGCCCCCAGCAACACGCCCGCGGATCGCAGGAACGTCGCCACGACGAGGAGTGCGACGAGCGGGATGAGCGTCCGATATGCCGCCCCGGGCCACGCCGCGCGCCCCGCGCAGCCGATGACCAGCAGCGTCAGGGCGGTGAACGGCACATCGGTGAGCACGTCGTGGCAGGTGAGCGCCAGGATCGGCATCAGTGCAAACCACAACGCCAGCACCGCGGCCTGGAATGACCGCGCTTCTTCCGGCGCGCCGGCGGCTTCCGCGCCCGCGTTTCGCCCCTCGGCTTCCCCTTCCTCCAGGCCGCACCGCAACGCCCACCACGCCGCCCAGACCGCGCCCATGGCGCACAACACCAGCAGCGCTTTCATGGCCGCGACATTCCGGCCGAAGAGCGCCTCCACGCCCGCTAACAGGATGGGGAACAGCGGTGCTTTGAACGTCGCCGGGGGCGAACCCAGCTCATACAGGCTGAGGCGCTGGCCGTGTCGCAGCAGCGCTTCCGCCTCCGCGATGTAGCCCGCGTTGTCGCCGCCGCCGGGGAGGTAGGAGTTGATCCCGCCGAAGCCGATGACGCCAACGGCGAGCATCGCCGCGCAGAGAACAGCAGGGAAACCACGGATGCACACAGATAAACGCAGATGAGGCCCTTCTGAAAAGTATCCGTGTTTATCCGTGTTCATCTGTGGCTTATCGGGCTGTTATCCCGCTGTCTCGTCCGCGTGAGCCGCCCACAGGAGGCAGCGGACGCACATCCGCAGGCACTCCGGCACATCGAAGGATTTGGCGTCGTGGCCCAGCGAGCAGTACGCGACGCGGCCCTTGCCCCACATGCGCGTCCAGGTCACCGGCATCTGTACCTTGCCGTTGGGGACGTGCGGCCCGTCCGCGACGGGGAACTCGGTCGTCGCCAGGACCTTGTTGGCCGGGTCCACGTGCATGTAGTACTGCTCCGACGTAAAGTCGAAGTTCTTGATGTCCTTCGTGATCCAGTGCCGGCCCTTGATGTGGACGCGGTGCTTGACCGCGCCGCCGGGGTGCGCGACGAACTGGCCGCCGGTCAGGAACTGCCATTCGGTGTTCTCGCGAAACGCGTCGCACATGCCCCCGTGGCAGCCGCCGAGGCCCACGCCGGACTCCACCGCCTGGCATACGTTCTTGCACTGCTCGCCGCCGATCTTACCCATCGTCCAACAGGGGACGATCAGGCTAAGCTGCTTCAGCTTCGCGCCGTCGTTGCAGGCGTCGAGCGTATTGGAGACCTCCACCTCGAACCCGTTCTCCTTCAGCGCCTTCTCCAGGATGCCCGCCACCGCCTGCGGCTGATGCCCCTCCCACCCGCCCCACACGATCAATGCCTTCTTGCTCATGGTTTCTCCTTGAAGAGCCTCGGAATGAGACAGCCAGTTTGTGACATGGTGGGCAAGTTTCAAGTATAATGGCGGCGCATGACCAATACCCGTTCGTGTCTTCGTGTTGGCCCTCAGGCCCCGCCGCCGCCGAGGATCGCCCGTGCCCACCGCCGGCACATGTACGCCGCTTCGCGCGGATCGTTCGCCGGCCCGCGCGTCGCGGATTCGTGGTGCAGCAGGACGGCGTGAGGCGTGTAGACGACGAGCAGGCCCTTCTCGCGCAGGCGCAGGCAGTAGTCCACGTCGTTGTACGCGACCGGCAGGTCCGTCTCGTTCAGGCCGCCCAGTTGCCCGAAGAGCCGTGTGCGCGTCAGCAGGCACGCGCCCGTGACGGCCGCACAGTTCCGCACGCAGGACGCTTCGGGTTCGTCGGCGGGGCACAAACGGTACGCATGAGCGGCGATATCGTCCTGGCCGACGATCCCGCCGGCGTGCTGGATGAGCCCGTCGGGGTACAGCAGTTTCGCCCCGACCGCGCCGACCTCGGGCCGCTGGGCCTGTTCCAGCATGGCGCCCAGCCAGCCCGGCTCGATGACCTCGATGTCGTTGTTCAGCAGCAGCAGGTACTCGCCGTGCGCTTCCTGCGCGCCGCGGTTGTTGAGCCGCGCGAAGTTGAACGGCTCGTCCATCAGCACGGCCCTGACGTTCGGCTTGCTCTTCTCCCGCGTTAGCAACCGCTGCGTGCTGCGCTCCACGCTGCCGTTGTCAATCAACACAAACTCGTAGTGCTTGTACGCCGTCTTCCCGCGGACGGATTCCAGGCAGCGCGCCAGCATCTTCGCCCCGTCGCGGAAGGGGATTAGAATGGACACGAGCGGCTCGCCCTGGATGGCGGTTTGCAGCAGCGGCGTGGCCCCCTTATCCGGCGCTGAAGCGCCACCTTCTCCCCGCGGGGGAGAAGGACGCGACGCCGACAACAGACTGCGCGCCTTCTTGAGCAGTTTCCAGGCCGGGGAGCCGATGATGCGGTTGAGTTGCCGCTGGAGAAACCCGGCGCGGTGCTCGCCCGCCGCGATCACCGCCTCCAGTTCCGCCGCGTACTTCCGCCAGGCGTCAAGTGGAGCATCCTCGCCGGGGGGTGGAGGCAGGCCGCGGGGAAACCCTGGAGCACTCATATCAGGCGGCGCCTCACGTCCCTGCAAGTCCATGCCTTCTTTGCCTTCGGCGGCAACCGCGATCTCCCGCCCCGCGCCCCGCACGCCGGCCGCTACAGCGTGTAGCCGGCCTGCACCGCGTCGCCCCGGAACATCTTGACGGTATCCAGAGAGTACTCGTGCAGGTCCTTGCCCACCAGGTTCAGTTTCTTCAGAATGTCGTTGGTGACGGTAATGATGTGGCAGCCGACCGCTTCGGCATGGAAGATGTTCAGCAGTTCCCTCGGGCTGGCCCAGATCAGTTCCTCGTTGGGGTAGGGGTGGAGCAGCTCGACGGCCGCGGCCATCAGCGGTATCGGATCGCGTCCCGTGTCGGCGATGCGGCCCGCGAACACCGACACGTACGACGACGGCCCGCCCGCCAGAGCCGCGGCGATGTCGCGCACCTGGTCCAGGGGCATCATCGCGGTCACGTTCAGCTTCACGCCCGCCTGGGAAAGTCTGCGCGCCAGCCCCACGCACGACTCGCCCTTCGTGGTGGTGATGGGGATCTTGACGTAGACGTTGCGCCCCCACGTGCTGATCTTCCGCGCCTGCCGTTCCATCTCGCCGCTGTCGTCGGAGAACACCTCGAAGGACAGGGGGCGGTCCGGGATGCACTGCACGATGTCCAGCGCGAAGGCCTGGTAGTCGCTGATGGCCGCCTTGCGCATCAGCGTCGGGTTGGTCGTGAAGCCTTTGATCAGCGGGTTCCGGTACATCTCCAGCATGCCCGCCTTGTCCGCGCCATCGGCGAAGATCTTGACCCGCAGTTCGTTCAGGCCCTTCATGCGCTTCTCCAGTCTGTGTTCTAGCGCACAGACTCCCATTTCGTCGCCGCCGCCCTCAGCAGCGGATGCGAGACCAGGAGGTGCCACACCACGCCGTGGAACGCCTCCGTGTGCGGCGTGACGTGCCCGGGGTTCACCGTCGGGATGAGCACGCACACGTCCGCGACTTCGCGCGTATAGCCGCCGTCGCGGCCCACGATCCCGACGATGTGCGCCCCCACCTGCTTCGCGTACCGCAGCGCCGCCACGATGTTCGTGCTGAGGTTCTTCTCGATGCTCCCGCCGCCGACAGAGAATACCAGCAGCAGGTCGCGGGGCTGCAGGCGGCTGCCCCGCAGCCAGCCTTCGAAGACGCTCGCCCAGCCTTCGTCGTTGGCGCGCGCCGACAGTTCCGACACGTTGTCGGTGGGCGCGTAGGCCTCCATCCCGGCGATCTTGCGGAAGTCGTTGACCGCGTGCGACGCGCTCGCTGCGCTCCCCCCTACCCCCAGGATGAACAGCCGCCCGCCTTTGGTGCGCGTCTCGGCCAGCAGCGTCGCGGCTTTCTCAATGGCGACAATGTCCAGTTGCTCCGCAATCTGCCGCGTCTCCGCCAGGAATTGCTGCGTGAAGTTCATGCTTTGGCCGCTCCTGTCCGGGTCCGCGCCGCCAGGTGGCGGCGAATCTCCTCCAGCCCCTCGAACGAACCGATCTCATAGAATCGCTGACTCACCTCGTACGCCACGACCTCGCCAAGCCGCAGGAGGTCCCGGTACAAGTGCGCCAGATCATACGGCTTACCGGGCGGAACGCCATCGAAGGCCCGCCGCTGGAAGAGCCCGAGGCCGTAGTCAATGTAGCGCATGCGCGGCGTGGGATGCTTCTTGTCGTACGCCAGCAGTCTGCCGCCGGTATACTCCACGTTGCTCGTGTCCCACCGCCCCTCGTTGCGGTAGATCGTCATCAGCGCCGCCTTGCCGCTCCGCTCGAAGCGCGCCTGGATGCCGCGGTAGTCGCAGTCCAGATACGAATCGCCGTACAGCACGAAGAACGTCTCGCTCAGCAGCGGCAGGGCTTTCTTCACGGCCCCCGCCGTGCCCAGCAGAGGCCGTCCGTCCCTCGAGAACTCGACCGCCAGCCCGAAACGCGCGCCGTTGCCCACGAACTCCTGGATCATCCCGCCCAGGTGCCCCGTGCAGATGACGGCCCGCTCCACGCCCCGCTCGCGCAGCAGCCGCAACTGGTGCGCGATGAACGGCTCCCCGATCACCTCCACCAGGGCCTTCGGCATCCGGTGCGTCATGGGCCGCAGGCGCTTCGCCCGCCCGCCCGCCAGAATCGCGACATCGGGAAGCCTGC
>JAPLOD010000421.1 GCA_026692735.1 Planctomycetota bacterium
GGCCGGGTGCGCACGTAACGCCACGATCCCGGCGCGGCGGGGGTGTCGTGCACGAACAGCATCTCGCCCATCGTGCGGACCGGCTGCAGCTTCTGCAGGTACTCCCACAGTTCCTTGCGGTGCTGGTATTCGCCCGGCCGCAGGAACGCGCCGGTCATCTCATCGGGACACACCTGGCGGCGGGTCCACCACACGGCGTTGGCGGCGGCGGCGTTGAAGTTCTTGGCCGGCCCCTTGATGCACGCCTCGTCGTGGTTGCCCAGCAGGCAGAACTCGAAGTGCTGGATGAAGTCGAGCACCTCGGCAGGATTGGGCCCGTACCCGACGATATCGCCGAGGAAGAACACGCGCTTGATGCCCCGCTGGGTCAGGTCCTTGTACACAGCGGTCAGAGCTTCAAGGTTGGCATGGACGTCGGAGAGAATCGCGATCATGTCGCCATTATGGATGCAGCGCCGGCATTTGAAAACTCAAAAAGGGCTATCAGCAGTCATCGGCTCCTTGCCACTGCGGGCCGCCGCTCGCAGAGGACGCCTCACAAGCTAGCGCGTCTCCAGCCACTTCCGAACGGCGGCGCGAAGGTCGTCGGTGAGCTTGCGGGCCTCCGGGGTCAGTGGAGCAAGGGGCTTGCCCCCCTCGGTCCAGATGATGGTGCGGACGCGCTTGTCGAGCTCGGAGGCCTTTATGAGTGCCGCCAGGCCCCAGGCCGCGTCCTGGCGGGTGGCGAGGTCCTCCTCGTCCAGCAGCGGCAGGAGGGCTCTCGCCACGCGCGCCACGACCGCCGGCGCGGCCACCTCATATCCCGACAGGAAGAGTTCGTCTATGTTGCGCATCATCTCCCGGCGGGTGGCGAGGTCGTGGCTTTCCAGGCCGGTCGCCAGCACGTTCAACGCGGCGTTGGGGCTTTGGATGAAGGAGATGCTCGCGATGGCCTGTCTCCTGCGGTCCACGTTCTTGTCGGCCAGGTAGCGCGCCCAGAGTCTCTCGATGCGGTCCGGCTCCCCAAGCTGCGCCAGCCGTCGCAGGGCCGCCTCGCGGTTGGGCGAATCCGAGTCGCAGAGGCGCTCCAGTTTCCGGAGAAACTGAGCGCGTTTCCCGGGCCCGGCTGCAGCCAGCAGGCCCAGCAGGAACTCGGTTCGCGGCCCGGATCCCTGCGCGGGATCAAGGTACCGCTCAACCGCCTCCGGACCGCCGTGCCAGCCGGCGAGCTTGCCCATGTAGTTTTCGAGGCTGCTGTTTCTGAATGCTATGGCGCCGCGGCCCGCCTCACCCACCAGGTCAAAGACCCTCTCGCGATCCGTGGCCCAGAGGCCGTTCAGGGCGCAGAATGCCATGTTGGGATCCGCCGCGTTCAGCTCAGAGACCAGCCTGTCGCCGGAGACGCGCCCGCTCTCCAGGACGGCGGCGTACAACGGGACGAAGCTCGGCAGTCTGGACCTGGACAGGATCCCGGCGGTCCATTCGCCGAGCGCGGGCGGCGTATGGACAACGGCCCAACGGTGCCAGCGAGCCGTCACTCCCGGCCAGTGCGATGCGGATACGGTGGCGCAGAACACGAACAGCGGAACAGGCAGGGCGACGGCGCAGACCAGAACGGCAACCGCGCAGAACCAGGCCAGGCCGCGTTTCCAGCGCTGTGTGCTGTTCCAGGGCGTCTTGTTCCTCGCTGCCTGCCGCTTCGCCGCGCGGCGCGCGCGCCACCAGGCGACGGGAACCGCGATCAGGGCAGCCAGGCAGGCAACAGGCAGGAAGACCGGCAGGCCCAGCATGATCGTCCAATCGTAGAGGCCATAGTGCGAGAGTCTTGCGATGAGGCACGCCAGCCCGAACAAGACGACTTCGAGAACGCAGAGGAACATCACCAGCAGCGGCCAGGCGGAACGTTCCCCCGTGCGGAAGGCTCGCATGGCCAGCACCGCCGACCACAGGGCCAGGACCAGCGACGTCGTGACGCCGACGCTCAGCGTCTTCGGCCATGTCGCGCTCTCCGGGCCTGCGATGCCAGCCAGGGTTATGGTGGCGCCGACGCACAGCAGCATCACGCCGTGTACGAGGGCCGCATCAAGGCTCAACTGGGGCTGGGGCCGGGGCCGGAGTCCAGACCGGGTCATAGATATATCTTTGCGCGCAGCCGCTGCCGGTTACAAGTCAAAAGCGGCGGAACGGGAAGGAGATCCTGCGCAGGGGCGTGCGCGGAGCGACGCCGCGCCGGCACTTGAGCGCCGAGCGCTGCGCCATCGTAATTTTCTGGATTTTAGGTTTTGCAATTTTGGGCGGGTGACACACACTGAGGGCGGTATGCTCGTACAGGCATTTGTCAATCCGTGGCCCAAGTATCCGCTTGTGTACGAGATCAACACGCGGACGTGGCTGGCGGCGCTATCCGCGCGGCTGGGGCGTACGATCACGCTCGACAGGGTGCCGACGGAGGAGATTGACCGCATCTCCCGGCTCGGTTTTCATGCCGTCTGGCTGATGGGCGTGTGGACGACAGGCTCGGCGGCGGCGGCCGTCCCGAGGTCCCGGCCGGAAGTGCTGAACAGTTGCCGCCAGGCGCTCCCGGATTTCACGCCGGAGGATATTGTCGGCTCGCCGTACGCCGTCAGCGACTATGTCGTCGCTCCACAGTTGGGCGGGCCGCATGCGCTCGCGGCTCTGCGCGGGCGGCTGGCGCAGCACGGCCTGCGCCTGATCCTCGACTTCGTGGGCAATCACACCGCGCTCGACCACCGGTTCGTGAGCGAGCAACCCGCCGTGTACGTCCACGGCAGCGAGGAAGACCTGGCTCGCGACCCCAGTTGCTTCTTCAAGACGGCGGGGGGCGTCGTCCTGGCGCACGGCCGCGACCCGTATTTCCCGCCCTGGCCCGACACGGCGCAGATCAACTATGCGCAGACGCCGGGGCGCGAGGCGATGAGACAGCAAGTGTTGAAGGTCGCGGCGCAGTGCGACGGCATCCGCTGCGATATGGCGATGCTGGTTCTCCCGGAGACGCTGGAGCGCGTCTGGGGGGGGCGCCTGGGGCCGAATCCGATCCGGAAGAGCTTCTGGAAGGAGGCCCTCGACGAGCTGCGCCAGCTCTATCCGCAGTGCCTGCTGCTTGCCGAGAGCTACTGGGATCTGGAGTGGCGGTTGCAGCAGGAAGGTTTCCAGTTCACCTACGACCGCAAGCTGTATGACCGCCTGCGCCAGAACGACTTCCGCGGCGTGCGCCTGCACCTGCGGGCGGCGCCGGAGTTCCAGGACCGCTGCGCGCGCTTCATCGAGACCCACGATGACGCTCGCGCGATCATGACCTTTGGCCCGTCGCGGGCGCGGAGCGCCGCGGTGGCCAGTTTCTTCAGTCCGGGGCTGCGACTCTTTCAAGAGGGACAGCTTGAGGGGCACCGTGTGGGGGTTCCCCTGCAACTGGGGCGCCGACCACTCGAAAGCGAGGACGTCGAAACGGCGCTCTTCTACGAGAAGATTCTGGGGGTGCTGCAGGATCCCATCTTCCAGGAGGGCAGCTTCCAGCAACGCGAGGTACGCTCGCCGGGGTGGGGTGACACTTCCAACGAGTCGTTGCTGGCGCTGTGGTGGGCGCCGTCGCCTGCCAGGAACGCCGGACCGCAGAAGGGGTACCTGGTAGTAGTGAACCTGAGCGGCTTTCATGCCTACGGACGCGTGCTTCTACCGGGGGAGCTCTTTGCCGCGGGAAAGCCGTACGTGTTTTTCGACCGTTATGACGGCAAGCGCTACGAACGCGAAGGCGGAGAACTGGCGTGGCCCGGGCTGTACGTGGCGCTGGAAGGCCACCAGCCGCATATCTTCGAGATCTCAGCAAAGTAGCCTGCTACATCATCTTCTCATTGAACTTGGCAACGGCTGCGGCGTCCAGCATGAGCTGCTGCATCTGCTTGTTGAGCTTCTCGCCGGCGATGCGCCGCCGTATCTCGCCCTTCAACTCGTCCGGCGGCCGCAGTTCAGTCAGCTTGATGATGTGGAAACCGAAGGCGGTTTCGACGGGGGCCGGCGTGTAATCGCCGACCTTCTCGAGCTTGTAGGTGGCGTCGGCGAACGGCTCGGCCATCGCGCCCTTGCGCGGGAAGAAGCTCAGGTCGCCGCCCTGGGCCTTGCTGGGGCAATCACTGCTCGCCTGGGCCAGCTTGGCGAAATCCTCGCCGGCTTTCAGCTTCTTCAGCACTTCTTCCGCCGCGGTCTTGGCCTCATCTTTGGAGCGCGTGACCGTCTCCGGCGCCCGCTCGGCGCCCTTGAACATGAAGAGGATGTGCGAGGCGCGCCGCATCGGGGCGTTGTCCTTGTACTGGTCGAACAGTTTGTCCACTTCCTCGGCCGTAACAGTCGTGGAGAGTTTGTCCTGCATCGCCCACGTCGAGTACCAGAAGCGACGGAACTCCTCGTCGGTCAGTCCCTGGTCCGCCAGGAACTGCTCGTAACTGCTCCCGTCCTGCGCCTTCTTCGCCTCCTTGAACTTCTCGAACTGCGCCTCGAACTTCTCCTTGGGTATCTCGATCTTGTTGTCGGTAACGTACTTTTCCATCAGGGCGTTCATCAGGAAACGGAACGCCACCGACCTCCGCAGGGCCTTCTGCACCTCGGGGGTCAGCACGTATTGCGGCTGCCGGCGCTTTGTTGCCGCTACGTAGGCGCTCTCCACCTTGGTGACGACCTCGAGCGGGACCTTGAGGGTGCCGGACTGCAGGAGCACGCCCTCGTCCAGCGGGCCTTTGCCGATGGAGTCAATGATGTCGTCCACGCTGCGGGGCTTCTTCTCCTCCGGGCCGCCGCCTTCGGCCTTCGGTGCGGGCTCGCCCGCGCAAAGCGGCAGGACAACGCACGTCGCCGCGGCCAACAGCGCGTGAACGATGGAACCAGCACGGCGTAGGAACATTACGGTGTACTCCTTCAAGGAGGGACATTGCCGTCACGGCAATACCCCGTTTGTGGCGCAAGCCGTTCTTCACTTCCGACGCCCGAAGCGGCTGCGGCCACTTGGCCGCTACGGCGTCTTCTCCTGAGCCTCATTGCCGCGCGGGGAACAGAACACACAGGGGATATGGCCGGAACTCTCCGCATCCTGTACAGTGCTATAGCCGGCAGGCGAGTCGAGATTCGCGGCATACGGACAGTCGCGTTTGTGGTAGACCTTGTTCCGCTTGCCGGCCACGAAGGGCGCCGTTGTTGGGTCGGCTCGCCTGATGGTTGGGGCTGGAGACTCCCGCGGCGGCTCGCTGCTTTTCCGGCATCCGCAGACGGACAGTGGCAGCACCGCTATGCACAACAGGATGGATACGAACCGCATGTACACTCAGGCCTCTGACCCGGCCAAACACGGGTATACTAACGCCACGCAATCTGGAATGCAAAACGCAAATGTGCGGAACACACTAGTCCGAGGTCTTCCCTGAGGCTTGATCGGAATGCTGCGCTCGGCCAGAAACAATGATGAGGCCCGCCTGCGGCGGATTGACGCCGCGACGCTGTGGCATCCGTTCACGCAGATGTCCGACTATGGCGGCGAAACCCCGCCGCCGCCCATCATCGTCGGCGCCAGCGGCAACTGGCTCATCGCTCACGACGGGCGGCGGTACCTCGACGCCAACGCCGGCTACTGGTGCCTGGCTCTCGGCTGCCGGCCGAAGGCTGCCGAGCGCGCGGTGCGCAGGCAGTTGGCGCGGTTTTCACATTCGACGCTGCTGGGCCTGACGCACGCGCCGGCGCTTGAACTGGCGGCGCGGCTCACCGCTCTGGCCGGCACGCCGCTGGATCATGTCTTCTATGCGGACTCCGGCTCGGAGGCCGTGGAAGTGGCGCTGAAAATGGCCTACCAGTTCCACGTCCACAGGGGCCGGCCGGAACGCTCGGAGTTCCTGGCCTTGGGCGATGCCTACCACGGCGACACGCTCGGCGCGGTCTCAGTGGGCGGCGTGGACCTCTTCCACGCCACGTTCAAGCCGCTGCTCTTTCCCGTGCGCCGCGTGCCACCGCCGCACTGCTACCGCTGCCCGTGGAGACTGAGGCCGCAAACGTGCGGGTTGGACTGCGCCCAGGCGCTGGAACGGGCCATCGCCGCGCA
>JAPLOD010000422.1 GCA_026692735.1 Planctomycetota bacterium
TGCCGCCGAGATCGCCAGCCAAGTCAGCAGCGTCTTGCGCCGCACCGAAGAGGATCGCATCTACGCTTGGCACCAGCACACTCGAGGTTACCCTCCCTCTCGTCGCCTTGGCTGCGACATGAAACGGTTACAGTAGAGCTATCAGCTATTGGCTATTGGCCATAGACGCGCGGTCGCGCCAGTAGCCAATAGCCAGCACCCAGTCGCGAGTAGCCGCGCTGTGGCATGCCGTCTGGTTTCTACTTCTTCTTGTCTGGTTCGCCTATCGGCGCGACTTCAAGCAGCGGTGTGGGAATCTTCTCGCTGGTAAGGTAGAGCGTCACGCCGTCCAAACCGTAGCAGACTGACTCGCCTTGCGCGCGGCCGGGCATCTTGATGACGCGCGGCTGGCGCGCGAAGCCCTTGCCCCAGTCCTCGTCGGGCAGGCGCGTGTACTCGTACGCATCGCCGTAGGTCAGCACGATCGCGCGCAGGCCGTCGGGAGAGATGTCCATGGCGGTCGTCGTGGGAATGGTGAGCGTGGCGATGGCCTTGGCTACGGTCTTTTTGGGGTTCTTCTCCAGCGGCAGTGGCATCACGTAGGCTTTGCAGGTCGGGTCGTTGGTCTTGCTGACAAGGATGATCTCGCGGCGTAAGGGGTCCACCGCTATGGATTCGCAGTTGTGCGAGCCGTCTTCGTAGGTGAAGTCCTGGCGTGCGACGAGCGTCAAGGGCTGCGGCTTGGGCTGTTTGGCGATGGTTGCGGGCTCCATGGCGACGTACACGGTGTAGGCTTTGCGCTGCGCCTTGTTATCGCCGACGTCGCCCACCAGGAGGAGATTCTTGCCCGCAATAGCGAACGAGCACATATCCTCCCAGTCTTGAGCACTCGCGCCCTGGACGAAGTACGTTCCCAGGTCCTCTCCCTTCAGGTTGAGGGCGTAGAGCTGCGGTCTGTCGCCCGAATCGTTATGTGTCCACAACACGCCGGGCACGGCGTGGCTGCAGGCGACTCCGCTGCTTTCGGTGATGGCCTGGTTGGCCAGCTTGGCGAGCTCGCGCCCCTGGCCATACACGACGGGCTTGGTGGGCGCGCCGGTAGGGCCGACATTCCTGTCGGCCTTCTCCGCAGGCGCGCCGCCGTGCAGCGGGGATGCGGCCACAGCGACCAGGGCTGCAAAGAACGCCAGGGAAGAACGAAGACCCTTGCACATGACGGCCTCGCTTCGGGCGCAGGTCTCCCTGCTTGCCATTCCGCTACTCGGGCCTTGCCACAGACCACGCTTTCTCGATGCAGAAGAGCTCCGCGCCTCCCGTACCGGGCGGCTCTTCCTTCTCAGTGCCGATCAGCAGATCGTCGCCGTCCCAGACAAGCGCCTCCGCCTTGCCCACGGAAACATCCACCCGGCGCGTGGGGCCTTGGAAGGCGAGCGGCAGAGGCAGTTCACCAAGCGGCTTTGGCAGCTCGATCATCACCACCTGCGTCAAGGTCAACAGAGCCAGGCGGCGGCCAGTGGGATCCAGGGCCGCGGCGCGCAGGCTTACCGCTCCGTCCTTCTCACCGGCATATTCGGCCACGACGACGCCGGCCGGCGGCGTCTCCGGGAGCGGCACGCGCACGCAGCGCGCACGGCTGGCCTCGCTCGTAAACACATACGCGTAACCGCCGTGCACGACCAGCGCGTTCGAGTCTTGTGCGCCTATCCCCTCAGGATACCGGAAGCGGAACGCTTGAACGCCGGCCACGGCGGCGTTCGGATTCCCGGGATCAGGTTCGGGCAGCCGGTACAGACACAGCTCCTGCCTGTTCCTGGCGTTGTCGCCGATGTCCGCGATGACGAGCCGCCCTTGCGCGTCCACGGCAATGTCTTCCCAGTCCACATTCTGCGCGCCGGGTATATTCACCGTGCGCAGCAGCTTGCCCGTCTTGTCCACCGCGAAGACCTGCGGCGGATTGTCCGAATCGTTGTGCGTCCAGAACACATTGGCGTGGCGAGGGCTCTTGACCAGGCCAGAGCACTCCGGGAGGAGGTCCTTCGGCAACGCTCCGACCTTGATCGGTTTGGCAGCGGCCGAACCCGGAGTTGCCGCGCTTGCGGATGCGGCCTCCTGCGTCTGGTCCGCCGGCGTCTTTGCTCTCTCCGCAGCCCGGTACGCGGCGACGAAATGAGCGACCGTCGGGATGGCCACGCCTATCCCGAGCACGGCGGCAACAGCCATGGCCACGAGTTTCAGTTTGGCAAGGAACATCGCCTTGGTGGCGGCGGCGGCGAGCGAGGCGGCCGCGACTGAGGCGCTTGCCGTCCCGACGCACGCGGCCGTCACCGAAGCGGCAAACTGAGGAGGGGCAGCCTGAGCCCCGCTTTGAGCCAGAAGGGCCGCGAGTGCCGCCGCGGAGAGATGCACGCCGCGGCCCCGGAGGCGCTCGCGCAGGCTGGCAAGGCCACGGGACAGCCGCACGGAAAGCGTGCCGGCGGGGCAGCCGAGCTCACGCGCGGCTTCGTCTTCGGAGCGCCCTTCGAGGTAACGAAGCACTAGCGCGTCCCGCTGCTGCTGGGGCAGACCAGCCAGCAACTCGTCAATCTGCGGCCGGGTTCGTGCCAGCAGGGCCGCCTGTTGTTGTTCCGCCTTCCCGCTCCGGGCGCGCATGGCTGCCGCCTCCCTCTCGTGGCGCCGGCGGATGTCCTGGTTCCGGCGCGCCTCCCGTGCAACAAACTCCGCAGACCGATAGAGCCAGCCCGACAGGACCGTGCCGTGGGCCAGCGACTTCGCTTTCTGGGTCAACAGCAGGAAGACCGCCTGGCCTGCATCCTCGGCCGCGTGGCCATCCCCGAGCACGCGCAAGCACGTTGCGTAGACCATGTCCGCGTGACGCTGGACGATCTCGCGGAAGGCATCCGCGTCGCCGCCTTGCACGTACCGGGCAAGCAGTTCCGAGTCCGCCGGCATTGCCGTTGACCTCGCCTCGCGTTCCTGCGTCAGCAACTCGCCCATATATACCCGCCGGATTCACACGCGCCAATCGGCAATGCGGTCATGCCGCCTACTTCGGCAGCGCGATCTTCTTTATCCCGCTGAACGTCCCGCACTGGCCGGCCTTGGCACTGTACAGCGTGTTGAGTGACGCCGTGTACACGCGCCCGTTGAGCCACAGGTCAACGCTCACGCTCAGGTTCTGTTTCTTGCTGTCAACACTCGGGTTCACCCCTTCATCGAGCCAGTCGTCCGCGAGGGCTCCCTTCACCGTGGCCGTGAACGGCACGTTCCCACCCCGGAACTCAAGCTTCTTGGTGGTCTTGTTGCGCGTGAACTTCATCTTCAACTGGAAGGAGCCGTCCTGCGCGTTTGCCTTGCCCTTGCCGTCCAGCCTGAAGTCGTGCGTAGCGCCACCGATGTCAATCGTGACTGCCTTGTCCTTGGGATCGAAGAGCGCGGGGAGGCTCGGTATCACGCCGCTCACCGCGACACTGTCGTGGCCTGGCTGGTCGAAGCGGGCGCTGCCCTTGAGCTTGGTGACGTACATGGGGACCTTCGCCGCTGAGTGAGGATCGAGCGGATCAGTGCCATCAGCGGACTCGTTGGCGTCGCTGACGCCATCGTTGTCGTCGTCGGAGTCAACGTCGTTAGCGAGGCCGTCGCCGTCAGTATCGGCAGAGCCGCCGCCGGTGACGGTTATCGTGGCACTGCTGGTCAGCGTTCCGCCCTTGCTGTCAAGTATGGTGACCGTTGCCGTGTACGTGCCCGCCACCGTGTACACATGCGTGCCGATGCCGGACTGCGGCGTGCCGTCACCGAAGTTCCACATGTACGAGAGCGCGTCGCCGTCCGGGTCGCCGGCGCCTACTGAGAACGTGACTGTCTGCCCGGCAACGGCAGTTGCAGGCGACGCGGTAACCGGGGATGTCAACTGGGGCGGAGTGTTGCCCGGAGCGGCGCCAACCTGGACCGTCACGCTGGCGCCGGCGGAGAGTTCGCCGTCATTCGCCGTCAGCCGCACCACGTACGTCCCCGCGACGCTGAACGCTGCCGTCGTGCTGAGACTGGCCGCGTTGGCAAACGTCGCAGTCCCGGGGCCGCTGACCTCGGACCACTGCACAGTCACTGCTCCCGGCGGCTGCGGCAGGCCATCGTCGGACACCGTGCCCTCAAGCTGTGCTGACGCGGGCAGCGTGATGCTCTGATTCTGCCCTGCGCTGACGATCGGTGCCTGGTTGGCCGGGGCCGGCGTGTTATCCACGGTGAACGTTGCGCTTGGCCCCGCCGCCAGCGCCTGATTGCCCGCGTTGTCGGAGGCCGTGCCGGCCGCAATCGAGATGCCCAGCGTGCCATCGCCCGTGATGCTGGAGATCGTCACGGTTCGTGTGCTGGTGCCGGAGCCGCTTGCCGCCACCGTACCATTCGCCGTGCCCGTCGTGTTGAGCGTCACGTTGGGCGTGGTGAGCGTCACCGTGTCCGCGCCAGTGTAGGTGATCGTGTAGGTGATCGGACCCGTTTGCGTCAGGCTCGCGGATGGCGCGCCAATGCTCACACCGGGCCGGGTGTTGTCCACTGTGAAGGTCGTGCTTGGCCCGGCCGCCAGCGCCTGGTTGCCCGCGTTGTCGGAGGCCGTGCCGGCCGCAATCGAGATGCCCAGCGTGCCATCGCCGGTGATGCTGGAGATGGTCACGGTCCGTGTGCTCGGGCTTGAGACGCTTACCGCCACCGCACCAGTCGCCGTGCCCGTCGTGTTGAGCGTCACGTTGGGCGTGGTGAGCGTCACCGTGTCCGCGCCCGTGTAGGCGATCGTGTAGGTGATTGGACCTGTCCGAGTCAGGCTGGCCGATGGCGCGCCAATGCTGACACCGGGCCGAGTCTTGTCTATGGTGTACGTCTCGCCGCTGGTGAAGCTCGCGGTCAGGCTGTTACCGTCATCATCCATGATTATTGCCGTTGTTCCCAGCACGTCCAGCCGCAGCGTCCCGTCCCCGCTCCCGGTGCCCGCCGTCACGTCTATCGTGGTGCCGCTGGACGCGCTCACCCCCGTGATGCTCTCCCCGGAAATGCTGCCGACGACGTCCACCAGCGTGAAATCACCTGTCCCGACGCCATTGACATGCTCGCTGAAGGTCACGTGCCAAGTGACACTGGCGGCGTTGGTGGAGGCGCCCGCGGGGTTCTGCCGGACGATGCTCGTCACGGTGGGCAGGGAGGACGCGGTGCCCGTGGCAGTAAATGTCAGCGGAGTGCCGCTGAAGCCGGCGCATGTTACGGACAAGGTGTTGGCCCCGGCACCAGGTCCCAGCGTCCAGCTTCCCACCGTGGCGATGCCGAAGGAGTTGGTCGTGGTTGAGCCGCCTGTGATCGTTCCGCCGCCCGAAGCAATTGTGAAAGTGACGGCCACGTTGGGCAGCAGGTTCTTGAAGGCATCCTGCACCAGCACCGACGGCCGAACGGACACGGCCGTCGAGACCGGAGCGGACTGATTGTCTCCCAGGTTGACCGAGAGCGGGGAGGGGAACTGTTTGAACCAGCGCAGGTTTCCATTATTGTTGTCGTCATCGGTGAAGAAGCACCACCTGTCGCCGATGGCGTTGGCGGTCGTCAAGGCGGGGGTGAGGCCGAAGCCTTCGACATTGTAGTCGGCGCCTCCGGGCACTTGGAACTCGCGCAGCGTCGTGAACTTGCGGTCGCTGCCATAGGGAGACGATGTCAGGTCCGTCACCTCCAGACAGTTGTTGCCGCCGTAGAGGTTGTGCAGGATGTAGAGGCGCCCGATGGAGGCGTCAAACGCGAGGTCGCAGCTCTCGTTGCGGTTCGTCTTGTACTTCCCGACCGTCGTGTAGGTGCCGGTGCCGTCGGTCTTCAGGTCTACGGCGTACACATAGCCCGCGGTCGCCCGGGCCGTGTCCTGCACGGCCACGAGCATGATGCCCCCCAGGCCCTCCGAGCCATACGCGCTTTGTGTATAGAGATTCCCGCTCCCGTCCCTGAAGCCGCTCGCCGCCAGCCACGAATTCGGGATGAATGCTATGCCTTCTGTGCCGTCGTTCCCCAGGTTGCCGACCAGGGAGGTCAGGTCCCAGGACTGGTTGAGAGCGCCGGTTGACACCACATACTCCCGGATGGTATTTGCTCGTTCCACCATCAGGTAAACGCGATCGGCGCTCGGGTTAGCCTGCGTGATGCCTTCGAGGTCCGGGTAATCGCTCGGCGAGTAGGTGCTCTCAACAACGAAACCGCCCGCCCCGTTCTCCTTGAGCACCGAGAACCAACCCGAATTGCAGGCGACCCACAGGCGTCGGGTCACCGGGTTCCAGTACGCGCCGCTCATGTTGTTCGTCCAGCCGGATTGGCTGAGGTTGGTGGACGCGCTCCACGACTCGCCCGGCCAGGAGTCAAAGGCGCAGGCCGTTCCCGCAAGTACTGCAGCCGCAAGGACTATGGGCAGATACCGGGTGAATCTCATGCTGGCCTCCTCAAGCCTCAAATCTGCGCTTCCACTCGTACATGGCACGAGCGGGCCGCAATCCGCCAGGAATCCAGGGGATTTCTCGTAGGAAATTAGCCCTGACCGCATCGAGAGCGGATGCGCCGCGCCGGGCAAGCGCACAACCGGGCCGGAGTCACCTTTTTTGCGTTTTGCATTGTGCCGCGGCTGGTGTCATGGTATCCGAGGCACGGATGTTGGACAATCTGGCAGATTGTCCTACAGGAGACCACCCTATGTGTCATTGCACTTGCCTATGGCCGTTGGTCATCCTGGGCGCCTCGGCCGCCGCGGCCTTTGCCGAGGAAGCTACGGCGCTGCGTCTGGTGCCGTTCCCAAAGGAGGTCACGCTGCAGGCGGGCACCTGCCTCCTGGACCGGCCGCTGGTGCTTGAGGTGCCCGACGGCGCCACCGAGGTCGTCGGGCGATTGCTCGCCGACGAACTGCGCCGGGCAGGCATGCCCGCGCCGACGGTTCGAGCTGCCGGGAAGGAGGCGCTCTGGTTGCGCCTGTCGGCCAAGGGTGACGCCGCCCCGCCCAAGTTCCAGTTCCGTGACAAGGCCACGCCGGAGGACTACGCCCTTGATATTGGCGCCGAGACAATCGCCGCCGGGGGCGCTGCTCCAGAAGGGCTGTTCCACGCTGCGCAGACGCTGTGCCAGTTGATCCGCGCCAACCGCCGGGGGAATGGGCTGCCGTGTCTTACAATCCGGGACTGGCCGTCGCTGCGCTGGCGCTGCTTCCAGGACGACCTGACGCGCGGCGCGAGTTCCACGCTGGATACGCTCAAGTCCGAGGCACGCTTGGGCGCGGCGCTCAAGCTGAACCTGTTCACGTACTACATGGAATACCAATACGCGTTTCGGAAGCATCCGAAGATCGGACCGAAGGACGGGTCGCTGACGCCCGAAGACCTCCGCGCGCTGGTCGAATACGCCAAGCCCCTGCACGTGGACATCCTTGGCAACCAGCAGTCGTTCGGCCATTTCGAGCGGATACTGCAGCACCCCGAGTATGCGGCCCAACGCGAGACAGGCAGCGTGCTGTGCCCGGTCAAGGAGGAGACGTATCAGTTGCTCGACGACCTCTACAGCGAAGTCTGTCCGCTGCTGCCCTTTGAGATGTTCAACGTGTGCTGCGATGAGACGTGGGGGCTGGGCAACGGACCGTCAAAGACGCTGGCGCAGCAGATCGGGGTCGGCGGTGTGTACGTGCGGCACATCCGGCGTGTCCATGACTTGCTGAAGGAGAAGTACAAGAAGCGTATGATGATGTGGGGCGACATTATCCTCCAGCACCCCGACAAACTCGCGGAGATCCCCAAAGACACCGTCATGCTCACCTGGGGCTACGACCCTCGCGAGCACTTTGACGACAAGAACGTGCCCTACGCCAAGTCGGGCTACGAGTTCTTCGTCTGCCCCGGAATCAACAACTGGAGCCGCATCCTGCCCGACTTCGGCGTCACCACGGCAAACGTCCGCAACTTCGTCCGCGACGGCGTCAAGCACGGCGCCATCGGCATGCTGAATACAGCCTGGGAGGACGACGGCGAGGCTCTGAAAGGCTACAACTGGCACGGGTACGCCTGGGGCGCGGAGTGCGCCTGGAACGCCTCGGCCACCTCGCCCGAGGATTTCAACCGGCGGATCGGCGCGGTCCTGTTCGGCGAGAAGGAAGACCGCTTCGGCCGCGCCATCGAATTGCTGGCGCAGACTCACCGCCTGGCCAGCATGGACGGCATGAACAACAGCCGGTTCTGGCGGGACGACCTCAGCCCGCGGCTCAGTCCCTCCGCCACGCGTGCCTCGGCGGAACGTTTGCTGAAGCTTGTGCAGCCGGCGATTGAGCATCTCGAAGCCTGCAAGAAGGAAGCCACCGTCAACGCGGAGCTGCTCGACAGTTTTCTTCTCGGCGCACGACGCGCGGAACTCATCGGCAAGCGAATGCTCGATGGCCTGCAGGCCGCTCAAGCCTACACGCAGGCATACGACGCCAAGGACCAGAAAGCCGCCGTGCCGCTCGTGGCCGACGCGGAGGAACGGGTGCGCGGCAGCCGGGACGCCCACGAGGCGCTGGGGCGCGAGTTCAAGCGCATCTGGCTGGCCGAAAGCCGGCCCTACGCTCTCGACTGGACGATGGCCCGTTACGCCAGCGCGGCCGCGCGGTTTGACAAGCTGGCCGCGAAGCTCGCGGAGGCGCGCAAGAACCTGGAGGCCGGCAAGCCGCTGCCCCGGCCCGAAGACCTGGGCTTGGCAGTGCCCACGGGTCAGGGCCGCCGCACCCGGCCGGACACGATCGCCGCGGGGCCGCTGGCGGCTGACGCTCCGTGGGCTGAAGCCGCTGCCACACACCGGCTGGCGATCATGGTCAATGCCGGCTCAGCGGACCGGTACGACCTGCCCGTCGAACTTGACGTTGCGCTCCCCGAAGCGCTCGCGGCAAAGCCGGTCCGCGCGTTCGTTGCGGGGGAAGGCGGCGCACCGCGCTTTTCGGTGCTCGCGCAGTTGGATGCGCTGGAAGCGCCCGGCAAGGTCCGGCTGGTTCTGCTGCTGGCGGGTCCCTTGCTGAAGAACACGCAGGCACTTGTCCACGTCTACCTGGGTTTGCCTGGCGCGCCGCCGGCGTTGCCCGAAGCCGTCGTAACTCGCGATGGGCAGAACGGCTCGAAGTGGGTTGAGAACGATCAGGTGCGGCTCCTGCTGGGCCGCGAGGGCGCGCACATCTACCGCTGGGAAGTCAAGGCGCTGGGCAATCGCGATCTGACCATGCCGGGCGAGACGGGATGGTCCGGTTTTTCGGACCTGGCCCAGGGACACCGCGAGACGCCGCACGAACTGGCTTGCGCAGCTCACGGTCCCGCGCTGGTGCGCTACGTCTGCACGGACGCCACGGGTCTGGCGAAGACCGTCAGCCTCTTCGGCGGTGTGTCGTGGGCAGAAGTCGTGCTCAACGAGCCGGTGGGCCACTACTGGGACTTTGACAACCCCAAGAACTTCGCCGCCGACGGCCCGACGCCCGGCACGTACCTCTTCTCGAACGGCGCCACCGGCGCGTTGGGCCGTGAAGCCGACGGCGTGCCGGCGCAGGTCGAGGGCGCAAACACGTACTGGGGCGTGAAGTTCAACGCGCAAAAGCTCGCCCTCGGACTGCTGACGCCGGAAACCGCCGCACTGCATCACATCGCGCCGGGCGCGGGCGCGGGCGGCGTCGGCATTGAGAACTCTGCCCCGACCGCGCATTTCGTCACGTTCGCCGGCGTGCTGCGGGCGGAGCCGGCCGAGAGCATGCGGCGTCTGCAGGAGACGCTCAGCTTCAAGAACCCGCCGCAGATTACGCTGGGGGCTGTGGAGGCGCGCAAGTGACGCGGGTGGCCCCGATAACCGCTAAAGCGGCTATCGGGGCCACCCGCGGCTCAGACGCAGCGCTTGCGTCGCGTCCCCAGCCTCACTCCTTCGGCTCGTAGATCACCATGATGGCGGGGCGGCGGCGGATGTCTTTGGCCAGCGGCGTGTAGGCCCGCATGTAGTCGCTGGAATCGCCGTGCAGGAAGAAGCCGTGGTTGGCGTGCGCGCCGTCGCCCCAGAACTTGAGCGCCGCGGTAAAATCCCAGACGCACACCGCGCCGCCGCCGGCCGGGCCATGAGTGAGAAAGACGGGCCAGTAGTCGGGGTCCTCGCCGTAGTACAGACCACTGACTCCCTTCCACAGCTTGCCCTTGGCATAGGAGTAGCAGTTCGCGGTCTTGTCGTCCCAGTCGCGGTTGCAGGGCTCGGCTGCCCATAGGTTCGGCTTTTCAGGTGTCTTCAGGTCGCTCCCAAGCACACGGGTCACAACGAGCCGGGCGGCGAGGATCGCCGCGCCCTTGGGTATGCTCGACAGATCCGCCTGCGTCAGGATGCTGCGATGGCGCATGAAGACCTCGACCGTGTCGTACTTTTGCGGCGTGATCTCGCGCCCGCTGTTGGGGCCGTCAGGTCCGTGGCAACTGATGTAGACGAACTTCCAGGCGGCGTAAGCCTTGTCGGGAGCCGCCGGATCGTAGCCCTTCTCGCCTTCGCGCAGGATCGCCATGACCGCCTTGGGATGGTCTTTCTTGAGCCTATCGGCCTCGTCCTTGAAGTCCGCCTCGACCTGCTCAATCGTCTTGGGCTCGGGCTTGGCCCACTGCGCCTTGAGCTTCCCGCTCAGTTCGGCCAGGTCGGCCACTTCGAGGTCGGTGCCCAGCACTTTGAACTTCGTGAGCGTCTGCGTCCGCTGGTACTCGCGGGCGACGGCGGCCGAATAGCCGTCGTGGTTGTACGGCGAATACCAGCCCACGACCTGCGGCGGCGGCCAGTCGGGGCTGAGCCGCACGTTGCCGACGAGGAGGGCCTGGCCCTTCTCCGGCTGGAACATCCCAATGACGAACGACGTGATGTCGCCTTTCTGCGGATCGAGCGCGCCGATCCCGTGGCGGATCGTCAGCGTGACCTCGTTCCGGCCCGGCAGGAGGTTCATCGTTCTTTCCCAGCGCGGCTGCTGGCCTTTGGCGTCGGGCTGCCCCTGGTTCGCGCGGAAGTAGGCCACGCTCGGGCGGTCCACGGTCAGGTCGGCCTTGAGCGTCTGGAACGTCTTCCAGTTTCCGGCGACGGGAATCTTCGTGGTGCCGACGACGGGCCAGTCGCCGCCGTCGAAGGTGAGCTTGAGGCACTTGGCCGCTTGGCCGCCGCCCGCGGCTTGGGGGGTTTCGCTGCTCTCGACCTTTGGCGGGGGCTGGTCGCTCTTCACGTCGGGGAGTTTCGTCGGCGCCCAGTCCGCGGCCGCGCCGTCCTTCCCGAAGTCGAACAGCACCGTGTCCTCCGCGGCGAGTGCGGCGGCGCCGCAGAACACCGAGAGGCACGCGGCTAACGCGCGGACCGCGAGCGGCAGTCTGGCCACGGAGCGTTCCACGAGCGCGATCATACAACTCCAGAGCATAGCGGGTTCCACACGAAGATGAAGGCCAGGAAAGCTCCGTGTTGACTTTTGCTTCGGAGAGCGGCATGTTGTGGGTGGATATCCAGGAGAGAGAGCCATGACCTTCCCGTGCCGGATAGCGTTCTGGTCGGCGGCGGTCACCGCTGCCGCCGTTGCCGCCGGCGAAACGGTCCTGTACGTCTCGCCGCAGGGCAACGACAACTGGTCGGGCCGCGCGCTGGAAGCGAACGCTGACAAGACCGATGGTCCGCTGGCGACGCTCACCGCCGCGCGGGACGCCATCCGCAAGCTCCGCGCGGGCGGCGCGGCCACGCCGTTCACGGCGTTCATCGGAGGGCACGTATACGTAGCCCTCAATGCTTCCGGTGGTGGCGGGTCTGCCGCCGCCACCGCCGCAGCCGGCGAGCATCAAGGAGATGAGGAGAATG
>JAPLOD010000423.1 GCA_026692735.1 Planctomycetota bacterium
ACCGACTTGTGCGGGAAGATCCGGCACCAATAGCGCCCGTTCGTCCCGATGTAGCGCGAGATCACCACGCGCGCGGCTTCGATCTGCTGCGCGCTCAGCCAGCCCGGCTGCATCGCTTGCAGGCCGTAATCGCCAAAGGCCACGTAATTGCCCGCGGTGGCGTTGCCCCGGATGCGCCCGCGGTGGCTCTTGCGGTACTTGACTCTCTTGGGCATCATCGCCATCGCAACTGCTCCTCTACTCGCGCGCCGCACGGCCCCGCCGTCCGCGCCGGGGCCTACGCCTCCTGGGTCGCCGACACTTCAACCGCCTCCTTCACGATCTTCCCCTTGTAGATCCAGCACTTCACCCCGATCACGCCGTAGTTCGTCATCGCCTCCGCCAGGCCGTACTCCACGTCCGCGGTCAGCGTGTGCAGCGGCAGCGAGCCGACCATGTAGGGCTCCGAGCGCGCGATCTCCGCGCCGCCCAGCCGCCCCGCCACGATCACCTTCACACCCAGCGCCCCCTGCGCCATGGTCGCCTCGACCGCCTTCTTCACCGCACGGCGGAACGACGCGCGCTTCAGCAGTTGCTCCGCAATACCTTCCGCCACCAACTGCGCGTCCATCTCCGGCTTCGCGATCTCGCGGATGTTCACCTGGACCTTCTTGCCGGAGCCGTCCTTCGAAAACTTCTGCAGTTCCTCGCGGATCTTGTCTATCTCCGCGCCCTTCTTGCCGATCACCACCCCGGGTCGCGAGGTGAACAGGAACACGCGCGTCTCGTCACCCGTGCGCTCGATCTCGATCTTGCTCAGCCCGGCCTGCTTCAGGCGCCCCTTGATGAACTTCTTGATCTGCTGGTCTTCCACCAGGAACTTGCCAAAGTCCTTCTTGTGCGCGTACCAGCGCGCAATCCACGGCCGGGTAATGCCCACCCGGAATCCGTAGGGATGTACTTTTTGGCCCACCGCACGCCTCCGTCCGTAGCGCGGGCGCCGCGCCCGCGTCAATGCCGCCCGCCTCCTACTCCTCCGCCGTCTTCCGCGGCCCCAACACCACCGTAATGTGGCTCATCCGCCGCAGAATGGGCCGCGCGCGCCCATGCGGGCCTGCCAGGAAGCGCTTGAGCCGCGAGCCCTCGTCCGCGTAGCACTCGGCTACCATCAGGTCCTCACTGCTCACCCGCCCCTCGCTCTTCACGTCCGCATTCCCCAGCGCGCTCAACACCAGCCGGTCCAGGTAGTAGGCGGCCCGTTTCCTTGAATACCTCAACACCTCGCGCGCCCGCTCCACCGTCTGGCCGCGAATCTGGTCCACCACCAGCCGGACCTTCTGCGGCGCGACCCGGATGTTGCGCAGCGTCGCACCGTAGTACCCGTTCGGGTAGACCACCTTGGCCGTGGGCGCGTTCTCGCTGCCCGCGTGCTTGCGGCTGATCCGTGCCGCGTTCTTTACTTTACTGCGTCGAATCTGAGCCATGGTCCTCTTCCAACTCGCGTCTCAAAATGCTGGCCGTGCCTCGTGCAGCGTGAAGCCCCGCTTCCAGACTCCCTATGCCTTCGCCGCCGGGGCCGC
>JAPLOD010000424.1 GCA_026692735.1 Planctomycetota bacterium
CGCGGGCCAGCCGCCACCAGGATCGGTTCGCGGTCCAGCACCTTGCCCTCGGGGCTGATCCGCGCCGCGAGGATGTCGTAGTCCTTCCCGTTGCGGAAATCCTGCCACACGACCAGGAACACGCCGCCGCCGAAGGCGACCCGCGGTCGCTCTTGCACGCCCGCCTGCGCCGGCGCCACCTCGATGCCCTTGCCGTCGAGCAGCTTGCCCTCTGCCGACAAGCGGGCCGCGTAGATGCGCGCCGCCCCGCCCTTGCCGTGCCAGCCCTCGCGCCAGACCGCCAGGTACGTGCCCTGCCCGAACGCCACGGCAGGCGTGCCCTGGATGCCCTTGCCTGGCCCGTCGGTCCATAGCGCGAACTCATCGCCGACCGTGATGCCGTCCGCGGCCGGCACTGCCAGAGGCGTTGCGCATGCCAGAAGGAAGGCGACGATGCATGTCCAGCGACTCATCGTCCCGCCTCCTTCTTGTTGTACGCCCGCCACAGCCCGTGTGGCTCCGACGAGGCCGACAGGTACGCCCGCCCCTGCGCGTCAACGGCGACCACGGCGTTCCAGACCAGTTTCACCGTCTCGGTCGGCACGCCAAGTTGATCGCGCGGCCATTTGTCGGCGCCTTTGCTCCCGATCACCGTGAGCACCTGATCGCCCTTGAGCCAGCGGAAGCGGTTTTCGTCCGGCCCGCCGCACCAGAGCGCCTTGTGGAAGGGGTCCCAGCAAACGTACGCGCAGCCGGAGTTGAAGCCGGCCCACGTCAGTGCCGGCCCGTCGCTGTTGCGGTTATAGCGCTGCTCGCGGGCGGTCTGCTTTGCCGGCTGCCATTCCTTGGGCTTGGGCATCCCCGCAACGGTGCTGACGCTCATCGTCTTCAAGTCAATCCTGCGCACCGCGAAGTTCCAGTGATCGGACAGGTAGAGCGTGTCGTCGTCCTCGCCGCCGCACAGGTTCCCGCCCAAGCCGATAAGGCAGAAGCGTGCCTTGTCCAGCGGCCCATCTACCGGGCCGCCGCCTGCGCGGCACGCGGCCGTCAACGTGGTCACCTGTCCATTCTCGATCTTGCGGATGCGCTGGCTGGCGTCCAGGATGACGATGGCGCCGCGGCCGTTGATGACAACGCTCTCAATGCGGCTGAACGTGGCGTCCTTCAGCGGACCGTCGTTGAAGCCCGCCTTGCCCATGGTTCCCGCGGCCACCTCGATCTCGCATGGCCCATCGGCGCGCTCGATGAGCCGCCCCAGGCAGGTGCCTCGTCCGAGGTACACGCGCTTGTCCGCGGGGTTCCAGGCCACCACGGCCGCCGTCACCTGCGCGGTCGTGCCAACGAACGACGTGGCGGTGGTGAGCAGCCGCAGCGTGCCGTCGGCATCCACTTCGGCCAATCCATCGGGAAAGGGAACCAGCACGCGGCCATCGGGCAGCGGGCAGGCGCCGCACCGCGCCAGTCCTCCCACCTCGCGCGCCGGCCCCTGGAAAAACGTCGGCCCGGCCGTGCTGTTCCCGGCGAACCGGTCCACAACCCAGTCGGCGGCGGACTCGTCGGCGATGATCTGCGGCATGTCCTGCGCGGCGTCCCCCGCGGATGCAGCCCCCGCCAAGACAGCGGATAAGAGGACGGTGCAGGCAGCCGGGAAGCACGCGCGATCCCACGGCCTCTTCATCGGACGACCCCCATTATGGCCGGAAAGCGCGTTACGTGGTCGCCGTCCCTATCTTTTTGGCACTGGCCTGTTGCCGCGGCGCGGACAGGATCGGCGGCGCGATGACGTCCTGCGCCGTGAAACCGGTGAACACTTGCAGGTCACTGATGGTCTGCTCCGCGACTTCGACGCTCTGCGCAAAGGCATCCACCTCCCGGGTGATCAGCCCGGCGTCATGACAGTTCACGGTCAGGTCGGCCAGCGTGGTCAGAGTCGCCGCAATGCGCTCCAATTCCAACTCCACACATGCGAAGTTCTCCCGGGCACGCTTCAGGTTGTCGCGGCGAACACTGGTGGTGGCCAGGGTGCCTTCCAGGCTGTGGCGCTTCTTAAAGGTGATCTCATCATCGGAATCCGCCGGCAACCCCGCCAGACGCCGGCGTGTCTCCGCTTCAAGCTCTGCAATGGCGCTTTCATCCGAGGACCGCAGAAAGAGGAACCGCTCCAGCATGGAACGCGTATGCAGCAACTTGAGGTAGACCCAGAGCAAGCGGTTGACACCGTCAAGCTGCGCCGTCAGGACGCGCTTGGCCGTAAACGTTTCTTCGCCGTGCAAGCGCGTCGGGTCGCAGAATATCCGGCACCGCGTGCTCAAGTCCTGGAACTGCGTCTGCGCCTTCGGATCCAGGCCCTCGAAAAGCTGGTCGTAGCGCCGCGTGAGTCGTTCGGCGGCTTCCGCGGCTTCGTCCTCGGCCCGTTGCTGCTCCACTCGCCGCCGGTACGGCGGACACAATGCCGCGAACACCTGAAAGAAGAATTCGGCGAGCGGCACCGGCACGGAGAGGAGGCTTTTGAGGGCTCTGAGATAAGTCCGTAGCGCGGGTCGCCCTGCCATAGTCACCTCTTGGTTCTTGCCACGACCGTTCGATTCTCTCCTGTTTGAGCACCGGAGACAAGGAAAACGGCAGGGAAACGGGGCCAACGCGTCCGTGCAACGCAGTCCTTGTCTTTGCCGCCGGACCCGATACGATGACGACCGTTAAGCCTGACTCTACTGGCGGCCTTGTGGCGCCGGATGATCTGGTGTATGCAGTTGCGAAAGGAGACCCCTCGTGAAAAGCCTGAGAGTCCTACTGCCGTTCGTTGTTGCCCTGGCTGTCGGAGCCTGCCGCGCTGAGGACAAGGTGCCGCTGAAACTGGTCATCATCAAGGCGACGTACGGGACCGCCGACGTCACCGAGAAGCTCAAGGGCCTGGCCAATGCGGACGGGGTGACGGCGAAAGCCAGTAAGGACGCCTTGGCTGATGGCGGCGCGGATGCCAAGCTGAAGGTTGAGTTCTCTGTCAACGACCAGAAGGTGACGCGGACGATCAACGATGGCGAGACGCTGACCATCACACTCAAAGTCGGCAAGCTCCTGATCCTGAAGGCCGAATACGGCGATCTGCCGGACGGCGCCAAGACCGACGTGACGACCAAGGTGCAGGAGATGGTCAAGGACGATGCGCTGTCCGTGGACGCCACGAACGACAACTTCGGCGATCCCATCGAGGGCACCGTCAAGAAGATGAAGGTCGAGTACCTGTTCAACGGCGGCGCCAAGAAGGAAAAAGAAGTCGCCGAGAACGAGAACCTCACGATTTCGAACAAGGGCGAGTAATCGGGCGCCGTTGTGCGGCTGTTGGCTATTGGCCGGCACTCAAGACCAGTAGCCAATAGCCAGTGGTGACGTGATTGCGCGATACGCCGGAGATCCGCAGGCGGAAAGGGGGCATCATGTTCACGAAGATCCTGGCGCTTGGTCTCCTGGCGGCAGCCGTCGCGGGCGCCTCGTCTGCGGGTGAGGAAGTTCGGAAGCTGACCTTTGACCGCAACGACGCTCTGGCCGGTTGGACGATCACAGGCGACGTCGCCATAGATGCGGCGAAAGCGCGCGAGGGCAAGGGCGGCGCGCTGAAAGTCGGCGCCGGCGGCAAGGCCCTGCTGAAGCTCCGCGACAAGGACGAGTCGGGCAAGGTCGAGATCTGGGTCTACGACGATTGCGCCTTGCCCGAGGACGTCAAGGCCCATCGCGAAGGCCCGCGCTGGGGCCTCGTGCAGAGCGACGGAAAGGTGCTGGCCATCGGCATCCTCTATGCCAACTATCTCGGCGGCAACGAGGGTTACACCGCCAGCGCCTGCGACGGCGCGAAGTGGTTCGACCGGTTGTTCTGGCTCGGCGTGAATCGCGCGCCTGCCGGCTGGCACAAGTGGACCTTCGACTTCGACCCGGAGGCGGGCCTCCAGGTCTTCCACAACGACAAGGAAGCCAAGGCGGTGGACTCCAGCAAACTGGACCTGACCGGCTTCAGCGCCGTCGCCATCTGGGGCGACAGTGGCAAGGGCAAGGAGCAGACCATCTGGGTGTCCGATCTGTCCGTCACACTGGGCGGCCCGACGAAGTTCCAGCCGGTCGTCGCCGGCGAGGCTGATCCGTACGACGATAAGGCGATAGCCGCGGACGCGGCCACGAACCGGCCCGTCACGATGTACAGCAAAGCCAACGCGCCCGCCGCGCCCAAGCTCGAAGATCTGCCTCTGAAAGAAAGCGTCTCGCAGTACGGAATTACCTGGACGTTTGAGAAGCCCTCTCGCGCCGGCCAGTTCGTCAACGGCGACTGGTACGTCGTCGGACCGGTGACGGTCAAGGAGATGGCTCCCAAGCCGCTCTACGGCAGCGAGATCCCCAAGCGCGAGCTGGACCACATGGACAAGGAGCGCAAGGAAGAGCAACGCGTCCGCAACGGCTTCATGCTCAACCCCCCGGCCCAGATGAAGGTCGCCTACGACAGCGGGGTCAGGAACTACTTCGACCCCTCGCTCATCCGGAAACTGCCCGTGGCGATGAAGGCCGGCGATTCGCTCGTCTCCACCATCAGCATGCCCAAGGGCCTGGTGCTCCACGCCCAACTGAGGAACAAGATCGAGCGCGGCGAGGGAGACAGCAGCCCCATCCGCACGGCCGCGGTCCTCACCTGCGTGGCTGAGCCGCAACCCGCGGACGCCTTCCGCCCGGCATTTTGTGACCGCCAGTCGAAAATCCACCTGGCCCGTGACCTCAAGCGCGAACTGCTGCCGGCCGCCGCCGCGACCTCGGGGATGCCGAGCATCCGGCAGTACGTTCGCTTTACGCAGCGGCCCTGGGTCGGCACCTGCTTCTTTGGCTTCGAGGAACCCGTCGAGAACATGCCGCAGTACGGCCAGGAGGACGGGCGCGTCGCGGGCGTTGCCGCGCTGCTGCTCTGCACCGATCTCAAGCCCGAGCAGAAGGAGCCGCTGCTTGTCAACTACGTCCAGATAGGCATTGACCTCGGCGGCATGATCCGTGCCGGCCACCCGGGCTGGTCGGGGTGGGGCGGGCACGGCAGCGGGCGCAAGCTGCCCATCGTCTTCGCCGGACTGCTCCTGGGCGACGACCAACTGGCCAACATCAACCAGTCATTCCCGAAGGCGAGCTTCGGCGAGGATGAGCAGACGGCCTATGGCGATTGCTGGACGGGGGCCAAGGTGGTCTTCGCGGGACACTCGGGCATTGATGCCGCGACCGGCGTGGGCCGCAACACGGGGCGCGGCAACCCGTGGGGACCGTATGAGCACATGCCGCCTTCGCAGTGGGGAGCGGGCCAGAAGACCAGTGAGGCGTACCGCCGCGCCAACACCAGCGGCTGCTGGGTCGCCGAAGCCCTCGCCTTGCGGCTGATGCATGCCGAGAAAGCCTGGGGGCACGACGCCTTCCTCGAGTACGTGGACCGCTGGATGTACGAGAATGACGACGCCTTCGTCCAGACCCTCAAGGAGGCCATCAACAGCGACTTCCACCGCAGCAAGTTTGGCGACTTCCCGCGGCAGGGCTTCCCGTGGGACGCGTTCGCCGGCACGATGTGGGCGAAGCACCGGGCCGCGCTCCAGGCCCCGACCGACGGCTGGAAGCAGAAGCACGACGACAGCTACTACCGCGCGGCCATGGAGAAGTCGCCGAAGCCGAAGTAATAGTCCGGCACTGGTCTGATGCCCCAGCGCCGGCGGCGCTCTCGCCGCCTGCCGCTACTGGCCGAAGTCGGTTTCCCAGATTCTGACTGTCCCATCGCCGCAGGCGGCCGCCAGGAACCTCCCGTTGGGGCTGACGGCCACGCCAAAGACGGAACTCGGGTTCTCCTTCAACACCAGAAGCTGATGGCCCGTCTCGAGGCCCCAGATCCTGACCGTGCCGTCGTGATGTCCTGAGACCAGCCGCTGCCCATCCGGCGTGAACGCGATGGCATAGCCCCAATGCAGGCCGATGTCCTTGAGTGCGAAACGCTCCTGTCCGGTCTCCGCGTCCCACAGCCTGACGGTGTCGTCGTACCCGGTGGACGTCAGCCACTTGCCGTCCGGACTGTACGCCACGGCGCGCACTTCGCGGTCATGGCCTTTGAAGGTCAGGAGCTCCTTGCCTGT
>JAPLOD010000425.1 GCA_026692735.1 Planctomycetota bacterium
GGTGGCGGCGGTGGTGGCGGTGGTGGAGGCGCCGCCGCCGCAGGCGGTGGCGGAGGCGCGGCCTGTGACGCGGGCGACTTTGTGACGGCCGAAACCGGTCGTCCCATACGTTTGCCGCCATCGTCCGTATAGCCCATGTCCCGGTTGATGCGCTTGATGACCTGTTGCGAGATAACCTTCAGAGTCTGGAAGACGCCGTCGCCGTTGATGGCGATAGCTGGCACCGTCGGCCAGTTGCGCCGGTTCAGCTTCGCGTTCAGTTCCTCGACCGGCACGGCGTTGGGCAGGTCGCGCTTGTTGAACTGGAGCACCAGCGGAATATCGTTGATGTCGAGGTTGTTCTCAGCAAGGTTCTTGGCCAGGTTGTCGAGCGATTCGATGTTCTCCGCCATGATGTCGGGATTGGAGTCTGCTACGAAGACGATCCCGTCACAGCCGCGGAGCACCA
This sequence comes from Planctomycetota bacterium, assembly GCA_026692735.1. Taxonomy (GTDB): domain Bacteria; phylum Planctomycetota; class SZUA-567; order H5-PLA8; family H5-PLA8; genus JAPLOD01. The sequence continues at coordinate 449 of JAPLOD010000425.1, forward strand.
GCTTGCGGGTGGCATCGTAGAAAACCTGGCCCGGCACCGTATAAAGCTGGAATTTTGTGCGCATGCCGGCTATCTTGCCGAGGTCCAGCGGCAGGTAGTCGAAGTACAGCGTGCGGTCTGTCTCGGTGGCGACGGAGACCAGTTCGCCCCTGGAGTCACCGGGCGCCTTGGCATGCACGATCTGCAGGTTGGTGGTCTTGCCGCATCGGCCGGGACCATAGTACACCAGTTTGCAGTTCAGCTCGCTCGCATAGTAGTTGATCTGAACCATGCTTGCGTCGTTCTCCCAGCCCGAGCACCACTGCCCAACGTGCGCGTGGACTACAGCGCGTGTAACCCTGCGACCGCCCGATGTCAAGTCCCGCTATGGCTCATGGCTGATGATGCTGGCCTTGCGTGCCATCAGGAACCGCGGCAGCTTCGCCCCGTCTTCACCGATCCCTATGTTCTCGTACACGCCGCCTTTCTGCGCCAGGGCGCGGACGTCTTCCGCCTGGCCTAGACCGAGTTCCACTCCCAGCCATCCGCCCGGCTTAAGCCACTCGGCCGCCGACGCGATGATGCGGCGCACCATGGACAATCCGCCGCCTTCCGTGAAGAGCGCCTCGTGCGGCTCATGATCGCGGACCTCGGGCGGAAGCGTGGCTGCGGCCTTTGGATCAACGTACGGCGGGTTGGCGACCAGCAGGTCAAAGGTCCCCTGCTCGTCGGGCTGCAATGCGGCGAAGAGGTCGCCCCGGCGGAAGGTGATTCTGTCGGCGACGTTCAGCGTGCGCGCGTTCTCCTCGGCGACGGCCAGAGCCGCTGCGGAGATATCCGTCGCCACGATCCGGGCGTGCGGTTCCTTGGATGCGATATACAGAGCCAGGCAGCCCGAGCCTGTGCAGAGGTCCACGACGCGGATCGCCGGCTCTTGGCCGACGGGGGGCGCAGCAGCCGGCGAGCCCTCGGGACCCGGTGCCGGGAGCCGGCGCTCCTTTGCCCTGTCAACGGCCCACAGAGCCAGGACTTCCGTCTCGGGACGCGGGACCAGCACCGCGGGGGTGACCTTGACGCGCAGGTCAATGAACTGGGTGTAGCCGAGGATGTACTGCACCGGTTCCCGCATCTCGCCGCGGCGTTTGACGTGGTCGCGGTATCGCGCCAGCTTCTCGGGGGGCACGGGCTTCTCGAAATCAACGTAGAGCCGGATGCGGGGGCATTCGAGGACGTCGGCCAGGAGCAGCTCGGCTTCCAGCCGCGGGCTCTCGATGCCCTTCTTCTGGAAGTACGCCGTGGTCCACTTGATCAGGTCCAGCGATGTCCAGACGCGGGGCTGGAGCGGGGTGGGGGTGGGAACGTTCTGAATCCCGACGTGCATCCGCGCAACCCCTACTTGCCGATCCTTTCCATGATCGAGATCATGGGTGCGAACAGAGCGTAGGCATACAGTTCCTGGGCCACCAGCACGACTGCCATCTGCACGAAGTTCAGGTTGAGTCTTCTGACGGGGTCTTTGACCGCGAACTCCTTCGCCAAGCCTGCGGCTGCCAGGACGCCGAAGACAATCTCCAGACGAAGGAGGAACACAATGCGAGTAATGGACGGCAGGTCGCCAAGTGCCATCTCCTTGAACATGAGCTCGAATCTGGGAGTCGCCTGGAAGACCTTCAAACAGAACAGGGCCGTTACGACAGTCACGACGATGCAACTCAGCCGCGACCACGAAGACACTCTCTCTTCCGGGATTTCCATAGGTGTTCGCCTCAGGCCAGCACCAGCGCCCACCCCCTTGCAGACCGCTGACGCTCGGCAACTTACCACTGACCACCGACTACTGACCAAGCGGCGCCTTCACCTCCGGCGGATGCTTCTTCACATACTGGCATTCCGCAATGAGCACGCACTGGGCGCACGCTGGCGCGGTGAGGTGGCAGGTGTCCGTGCCGTGCCTGTACAGGAGGCTGTGCGCGCGGATCATCCCTTCGGCGTTCCGCGGCGCCTGGGCCTCCAGGGCCTTCTGGATTGCCTTGTAGGACCTCTCATCGAGCTCCTTCTCTGACTTGAGCTTGGCAAAGCCCAGCCGCGCGGCGACGCGTGCGACGCGCGTTTCCACCGGAAAGACCAGGGACCCGCCGCCATAGAGCAACAGGAAATCCGCGAAAACGCGCGGCTTCTTGAGGTCGTTCTCGACAAACCTCCGGGCCTCGGCCAACGGCTTCTTGAAGACCTTGCTGAAGTCCTGGCCGCATCGCTCTTCGATGCTGTCCGCGTAGGCGTACAGGTCCTTGCCGCGCGCGTCCTCGTAAGGCCCGGCAGTCTGGCAGATGGTGGCCAGCTTCTCGGGGGCGATGTCCAAAAGCATGCCGGGCGTAGTGCCTTTGGCCCGGCGTAGAGCGTCGTAGGCGCGGGCCTGGCCGTTACGTTTGGCGTGCTGGCCCAGGATATACCAGGCGCCCAGCATGAAGGGGTCGCGCAGGTCGGTCAGTTCGGCCTTCTTGCCCTCTGCCTCGTACCGCGGGGCGAGGATCTCGATGATCTTCTGCAGTCGTTTGCCGGCGGGCATGGAGCGGTTCCTGGTTGTCGGTTGTCGGCCACACCATCACGGCCTGTCAACGACACTGATTTTATTGGATTTTCCTTCTGGAGCAAACCGCGAATGACGAAACGGCGCCTGTCACTTGACGGCTGCGGTGCTGCTGCGGCCCACGCTGCGGCGCAGTTCCTCCAGCTTCTGGATCAGCTCATCCAGATGGCCCTCCATGATCTTCTGTATCGGCCAGTTCTTGTCGTCACCTTCGAGCCGATGGTCGGTGACGCGCCCTTGGGGGAAATTGTACGTGCGAACCCGCTCGCTGCGGTCGCCGGAACCGATCTGGCCCAGGCGCTGGTCCGACCGCGCTTTCTCCGACTCGGCTTTCTTCAAGGCGTACAGCTTGGCGCGCAGGATCTGCCAGGCCCGCACTTTGTTCTGCGTCGCGCTGCGGGTCTCCATGCAGTGCACGATGATCCCGGTTGGTTCATGCACCAACTGGCATTGCGTCGCGACCTTGTTGACGTTCTGCCCGCCGGGGCCGCCGGCCGCGCAGAAGGTCTCGCGCACTTCCTTGGGGTCTACATGCACGTCCACTTCCTCGGCTTCGGGCAGCACCGCCACGCGCGCCATGCTCGTATGGATGCGTCCCTGCGCCTCGGTCTTCGGCACGCGCTGCACGCGGTGCCCGCCGCCCTCATAGCGCAGCTTGCCGAACGCGCCTTCGCCCTCGACGCGGAACACGACGTGGTTCATGCCTCCCACGCGCCCCGGCGAACTGTCCATCTCGACCAGTTTCCAGCCCTGCCTGTCCGCACACCGCTGGTACATGTCGAAGAGGTTGCCGACCCACAGGTCGGCTTCGTCGCCGCCCACGCCGGCGTGGACCTCGACGATGACGTTGCGGCTGTAATCGTCGTCCTCGTTGATCTGCATGTCCACCAGCGCCGCGCGAGCCTGCTCGAGTTTGGCCTCGGACGTCCCCAGCTCGTCGTGGGCCAGTGTTCTCAGGTCAGGGTCGCTGTCGGGGTTCTTCAGGATGCCCTGGGCCTCGGCGACGGAATCCCGTGCCTGGGCGTACTGCTCCCACAGCTTCCCGAACTTGGCCATGCGCCCGAACTCGCGTAGCCACCCGGGGTACTGCGGGTTGGCGTGCCCCGTTTCCAGGAGGCCCTTCAGCTCCTGGTAGCGCCGACCCTTCTTCTCAATCTCGTCCCACATGGCAACATTCCATAAACAAAGGAGTTACACCAACCTGTCGCTCGCCGTCCTGCCGTGTCCACAAACGCACGTTGTGCATATCGCGCCTGTAGACCATCGCTATAAAAGAAGATTGCCGACCCGCGATCTCGCCCAGTCGCAGGTCGGCAATCAGAAAGCGCACGGCAGCTACTTGTTCTCTTCTGGAGCTGGCGTCTCGGCCTTGGCTTCCGCCGGGGCCTCGGCCTTGACCTCCGCCGGGGCCTCGGCCTTGACTTCCGCCGGCGCCTCGGCCTTGACTTCTGCTGGCGCGTCGGCCTTGACCTCCGCCGTGGCCTCGGCTTTGACTTCCGCCGGCGCCTCGGCCTTCGGTGCCTTCTTGGCCCATTTCTTCTGGAAGCGTTCCACGCGGCCGGCTGAGTCTACGAACTTCTGCCGCCCCGTGTAGAACGGATGGCAGTGCGAGCACACGTCAATCGTGAAGTCCTTCCCTCTAGTCGAACGTGTCTCGATCTTCGTCCCGCAGCCTGCGCACGTCACGACCACGGGCTTGTACCGCGGATGAATGCCAGCCTTCATGAGTCCCCGAACCTTTCTTGCCTCGCATCCCGCTTCGCTTGCCCAGAATCCCCGGGGAACAGCCCGCAGGGCCATGAGCCAAGGCCAAACATTCTCGCCAGGATATGCCCAAAAGCAAACGGTTTTGAACGCGAACTCTCCACGGCTCCGCCGCCTTTCCTGTCACCGGACGCGTGCACACAACCCCATCCTGCCCGTCCTTATTGGCCCCGCGTATCGTCTGGGGGCTTCTCTGCGGCCTGAGCCGCCGTTCCCGCAGCAGGCGGCTCGACGTTCTTCTCTGCGCTGCCAGCCGCCCACCGCGCCAGCGCCAGGGCGACGACAAAGACTACGCCGTACCCGCCGGCCAATGAGATCAGCCCCATTGCGCCCGAAACCATGGCCGGCGCCAGAAACACCCAGAACACCAATGCACTCACATACGCCCCCGGAATGGTCAACCCCAGGCTGATCGCGCGCGGCAGCGCACCCCTCACGGCGGCGCGCGACAGGATGCGCACGCCCACGATCCATACCAGGCCCAGCGCCAGCCAGCACAGGGCCAGGAACAGGACCATGTCCACCTCGCGTCCGCCACGGCCGCGCATGGTCGCATTGATCAGCCCGACCAGCGCGAACTGCAGGAACAACACGTACATGTCGCTCAAGAAGAACTGCGTCTTTGGCGCTGGAGTTCGCGCGGCTTTGAGCAGCGGCGTCAGCATCCACCGCGCCAGGATTATCGTGCCCACTGACAGGATGCCGATGACAAGCAGGATCCCCGCAAGGCCGATCAGCATATCGCACTTCCCTTGGCTTGAGCCCCTCATTATGTCTCGGGAGCGCGTCCACGGCTGACACCGCTAGGGTGCTTGAGCGCCCTATCGGTGGCGCGCGCAGCGCGATCTCACACCGTCGTTGCTTAATCGCCAATCCCCAATCGTCAATCCCCAATCGTCAATCGCACGGGGGCCCGGACGAGTTCTACGGGAAATGCGGGGCAAAGGTGGTAGAATCCCTACTGTCCGAAACAAGGAGGGTCTCCCGATGAACCTGCGCGCTTCCGGTGCGTTCCGCGTCCTGCTCTGCGCTCTGTGCCACTGCTGGCTTGCCCAGCAGTGCTCGCCCGCGGCGGAAGGGGCCATCTTCGTCTCGGCCAAAGGAACTGACGGCGCCGCGGGAGCCCGCGAGACGCCGCTCAAGACCATCCGGGCGGCCCTGAAGATGGCCGCGCCGGGCGCGACGATCACCGTGCTCGAAGGAACCTACCGCGAGGCGCTCACGTTCACAAAGTCGGGCGATGAAGGCAAGCCGATCTCGCTCGTCGCCGAAGGCCACGCCATCATTGATGTCAGTGCCAATAAGGAAGACAGGCTTGCCGTCGTCGGCCGCGGCGTCGGCTATCTCGTGATTGAAGGCCTCGACATCACGGGGCACGAACAGGGGCTGAAGTTCAAGAACTGCCACGACATCGTGGTCCGCCGCTGCAGAGCCCACCACGGCAAGGTCGGCCTGTCATTGGAAGGCTCCAACGCTGCGAAGATGCTTTTCGAGGAGGTCGAGCTTGCTGACAATGAGGCCGGCGGGCTCGACGTCGCCAACGGCGTCGCCATGGAAGACGTCACCTTCCGCCGCTGCAGCGCTCACGACAACGCCTGCAAGGACGGGAACGACGGCTTCGGCATCAGCCACAAGTGCACCACGAAGAACGTCCGGTTCGAATACTGCACCGCGTACAACAACGGTTCGGATGGCTTCGACATCAGCGGCCGGAAGGGCTTCGGCGTGACCCTGCTCGGTTGCGTCTCGCACCACAACGGCACGAAGATGTGGGGCACGAACTTTAAGTGCTGGAACCCCGGCTCCACGTTCATCAACTGCGTCGCCTACGTGACGGGCAAGGACGCCGACGGGAACTTCGAGGCCCACGCCGACGACATCACCTTCCTCAACTGCACCTCCGGCGAAAACGGCGACTGCGGCATCAGGGCCCGTGGCAGGAACACAAAGCTCATCAACTGCCTTTTCACCGCCGCCAGGAAAATGGCCCTTCGGCTCGTGAAGGACAAGGATAACCAGCAGGCGTCCCTGACCGCCGAGAATTGCCTGGTGTCCGGCTGCAAGCCCGGAGATGTCGCCATCGGCAAGGACGGCAACCTCGAGGGCGATGCGCTCTTCGTTGACAGTGCCAAGGGCGATTACCGCATCAAGCCCGGCAGCGCCGCGGCGGGGAAAGGGAAGGAGCTCCCCGAGGTTACCGTGGATGCCGCGGGCCAGCCGCGACCCAAGGGCGCGACGGCCATCGGCGCGTACGAACCGGCCAAACAGTAGGCGCCCGGCCTGGACCATCCACATCAAGGGCACAGCACGGGCTGGACGGGGACGGAACGGTCACCAGGATCAGCCACGACCCACCTCCCCCGCACTGTCCGTCAGGTCAGGGGGTGTGCCACGGTGGTCTTGCAGAACGAAGCGTTTCTGGAGCATCTGACAGAGCGGCCCGAACTCCTTCGGGTTCATGCTGTAGATGGCGTCGTACCTATCCGACTCGAGAACGTGCAGCGCATCAGCAAAGCACCTGCAACCAGTCCTGTAGTCTGCTGCAGCATTCCGGTTGCCTTTGAGTGCCTGTATCGCGCCGTAAAGTGCTATCAGTTCGTCAGTCAGCCGACTGTCCTTGGCATCCATCATCTTGCGGAGAGCTTCCTCAAGAGTTGCCAGAGTAGCCGCACGCGTATCCAGAAACTGGACGATCCCACAGCGTACGTTGTCGGGTCTGCATCGCACCTTCACCACTTTGGGCAGCCAGGGCGACATGGCTTCAAGCTGTCGCACCCAGTAACACTGGGTACTCCGCTCCCAGCAGTCCACAATCCGCCTCAGCTCCTTGATCCAGTTCCGCTGGAACTCGCTCAGAAGCGTGCACGCATGCTCTGCGCGAGCAGCATGGAAGTCCTTGGCATCGGGCGGATAGCACTTGTCGAAGACTTTGCGGAGCTCAATCTCCAGGCGGGTCAATATCTCACGGCACATGTTGGCCTTCCGCTTATCACGGGAGGCGCCCGTTATGCGGTTAACGTGCTCCGACACAAGCAATAGGTCCCGCTTCTCTTGCAGTCGCTCCAGAAGAAATTGGGTTTCCTCGACAACGGCGTTGTGGTACTCCAGGATGGCATACTCAGCGGCGCCCCGCTTCTGCATCTTCCGGCAGGCGTTCGCGACCGTGGCTGAGACAACCGGCACCTTGATCGTGCGCGCCTCCAGGATGCTGGTGTCCAGCAGGAATGATCTCATTCCACACCCATTCACTCGGAAATGTGTTCGGCACTCCCTTCTGGCGGCGCTTCCGCAGTCAAGGGCGCTGTCAGGTCAAAGCCAGCTTCCTCCAGGCGAACGATCCAGTTCTCCACATCCTTCTCCGTTGTACCGCGCACGTGCTGCGACAGTGACAACACAACCGCGTGAAGCTGTCTCAGCGCCACATCGTTCTGGACCGCGAGCGGCGAGGACAGACAGGTGAGTAGATGGCTAAGCAGTTCCCGCAGCGGCTCCTGCAGGCAGTGACGGTGTTTGAACGCCAGGCCCCACAGCGGTAATGTCTCTCGGATCGCCGCATCCCGCGCCAGCACATCCTCGGCGTCTTCCTCCAATGCCACGACAAGCTGTTCGGCTATCCGCCGGAGATATCGGGATACCTCCACCATGTCGGCGGGAGGCACGCGACCACCGCCTTCGGGCTTCTCGCGGCGCGCCCCTGTCCCCGACGCATACGCGACCACGTAGGAGGTTTCGGTATCGCGTGGCATCAAGTCCTGGCCAGTCGCCGTCCGGGCCGTGCCGATCCCAACTGGCAGGCTGCCGGCAGCATACGGAACGCCGGCGGTAACATCGGCGTTCTTAGCAGCAGTAGTTGATGTCATTTTCTCACCCCCAGCAGCAACGGTATGAGCTTCGCCCGCTGCGCGTCACATTCGGTGATGAACTTGCCAACGTCCTCGGGTTTCGCCTTCGCCCAATCCTCGCGGAACCAATCCAGATCAACCTCCAGGCCGAATTTTGGCAGGAACTTGAACTTCCGTTCCGCCATTTTCATCGCGTCAAACTCGGCCTTCCGCTGCTGCTGTTCACTTGGCAGCCTGTAAATCTTCCTATGCGTCCAGTCAATCTGCCGACCTCCCAAGCCGACCTCAACTGCGAGGTTCGACACCTCGAAGCGAAGGCCGAGGTCGTCGCCGACGCGGAGGTTCAAGACAACGGCGCCGGGCTTCGACTCTTCCGGCGCCTCCTTCGGCAGTGTCACCTTGAAGAACGGCAACTCAGCCCAGGCGCGCGTCGCTTCATCCTGAGTGCCGAGCGCGTAGTTGTGCATCGTGCGGTAACCGATTCGTGTGAACTCGTTCACGCGGTAGATGCTTAGGGCTGCTCCGACGATACCGAGATAGTCGGCGGTGAAATGCTTCAGCTCTTCCAGGTCATAGTACTCGTCAGTCTGCACCTGCGCGACACGCACGGTGTCTACACCGACGAACGCTGACAGTCCATACATGGGGCGCACGAGTTCCAGCGCATTGGGCGTGGCCTGCTTCATCTCCCAGTTGGGCATGGCCTGTATGATCTGGTCAGCCAATTCGCCGGCATGGTCGAAGGCGCGGTACGTCGTCGGATAGCGCACCTCGATGACAGCCTGCCGCCACTTAAGCGCGTTCAGGTTCATGGTAAACATCCCCCGCAGGTCAGAGGGTATTTGGCGGCCGGCTCGCCGTCAACACCCCTTATTCCCTTCCGGCCGGTGCTGCTCATCACCTCGTTGCCGCGCGCGTCAATCACCTTCACCGCGGCGGGCTCATGCTTGCCGACCGGGAACACCAACGAGACCGTGGCGGGAAAATGCGCAAAGCGATTCTCCTCGATCAGCCCCTTCACAGCCCGCGATGAATAATCAGGGTTAGAACTCCCCCGGCGGCGGTTGCGGCGGCCGCACGGGAATGTCCTTCGTCTTCTCGTACTCGTCCAGCGCCGCTTTGATCTTCTGCTTCACGTCATCCTTGGTGTTCTCCGCCTTGCCGTAGGGGCCCAGCGCGTAGGCGGCGCTCCGGCGATCCTGTGGCTCGCCGTCCTTCAGGACGTCCAGCAGCGGCTGAATCGCCTTCTCATCCTTCAGAGCGCTGCTCAGTGTCATGGCGATGCTCAGCTTCGTCTTCAGGTCTGCGCCGGCGATGCTGTCGTAGACCGCTTGCAGCGCCTTCTGGTCGCCGGAGTACACCAGGCCTTCGGTCAGCGAACGCCGGACGCCGTCGCTCAGCTCTTTGCTCTTCTGCAGCGCCAGCAGGGCATTGAGCACCCGCGCGTCGGTTTCCCCGGCCTTGGCTACGGTGCGGCCGCGGTGGGCCGTGCCGCCGCCGAGCATCACGGCGGTCTTCGCGCGCAGACCAGCCGGCAGTTCCTGGTCGTCAAGCAGCGCGAAGAACTTCTCCTTCGTGTCCTTGTCGAACTCGGCCGCGCTGATGTGCCCGACGGCGTTCTCGCGCGCTTCCTGCGGTATGTCCTTGTTCCTGACGAACGCCAACAACGACGCGCTGATCTTGGGGTCGTCGCTTTGTTGCAGCGCGGTGACAACGTACATGCGGTTGTTCCAGTCCAGTTTCGGGTCCTTGAGCAGCTCCCACAGCACGTCCATCACTTTCTGGTCTTTGGTGCCGGTCCGGTGAAGCTGCGTGGCCGCCACGGCTCGCACCCCCAGCGGCATGTTCTTGTCGCCGGCCATCTCCAGCAGGGCTTCCGCGATCTTGGGGCTCTTCGAGGCGTTCAGCGAATAGAGCATCTGCTCGCGCTGCGGGTTGTTCGGATCTTTGACCAGCTCGATCAGCGCCTCAGCCGCCTTGGGTTCCTCGAACGAGCCCAGCAGCGACCAGATCGTGTAGGCCTCCGGCGTATTCTTCTCGGTGCGCGCCGCCTGGATCAGCGGCTCCACCGCGCGCTTGTCGCCAAGCTGCCCCAGCGCGATGGCTGCGTGCTTGCGCATGGCGGCATCGTCATCCGTGAGCTTGCCCGCCAGGGCCTCGGCGACCACGGGGTCGCCCGGGCGGCCGGAGGTGACGAAGCCGTACCCGGCGCAGGCCCGCACGGCGCCCAGGCGGACCTTTGCATCCGCATGCCTGAACTCCTCGATGAGGGCCTTCTGCGCGTACGGGTTCTGGCTCATCCCCAGCATGCGCAGCGCCGCGTCGCCGATGGTCCGGTCCGGATCGTGTGCCAGTTCGGTGAGTATCTCGACCCACGCCGGGTCCTTCGAGAAGATCGCCTCGACCACGTTGCCTTGGGGCTGGCCGCGCTGCGCCGTAGCGCGCACCACGGGCTTCCCCGCCGTCTTCAGGTAGGCGATGAATTCAGCCATCTGCTGGCGATTGCTGATGCCGCTGGCCAGTACCTTCGACGCGTAGCAGCGGATGTCCATGGCGTTGTTGTCATCTTTCAGCAGCTCGAACGCCGCTTCCATGACCTTCGGGTCGCGAGTGGCCGCCAGCGCGCCGCCCCAGTTCCGCATGCCCCACGGGTCGCCTTCCTTGTCCTCCTTGATGAAGTCCAATATGGCCTGCTCTGCCCGCGAATCCCGGATCGCCGCCAGTTGCTCGGGTTTGCCGTACGCAGTGTGCTTGCTCTCCTTGATGGAGTACACGAGCGGCGCGATCGCGCGTGGGTCGCGTGCGCGCGCCAGCGCCCCGATCGCCGCCTCGCGGAACTGCTGGTTGGCATCCTGCACATGGGCCGCCAGCGCGTCGGCAATCCGCGGGTCGCGCGCGTCAACCCAGAAGTAGGGGTTCCAGTCTGTTGCCACGCCTCGCGCGATCGCCTGGACGACGGTATCGCCAGCCTTTCGGTTCCTGGTCCGGCTGAGCGCGCCAAGGCACTGCCCGCGTGTGTACGCTGTCAGCTTGGCGTTCTCGGAGAGCGCTATAAGCGCATCCACGCAGCGCGGGTCGCCGATCCGCGCGAGGGCCTCGGGCAGGTGATACAGCAACGGCGCTGTCTGCGGGCCGAAGCCGACACCACGCCACGGTTGTGGCTGCTTCTGTTGTGGCTGCTTCTGTTGTGCCGCGGCCGATTCGTCGGCCAGTTTCACCAGCGCGTCAACGGCGCGCGGGTCCTTGCTGTAGCCCAGTCCGTCCACGGCACTCGCGCGCGCATTGGCGTCGTCGCCCTTGAGTGCCGCCAGCAGGATGTCCACCGACGCCGGCGTGTTCAGTGCTCCCAGAAGCTGGTGGTAGCTGAAACGCTGGAAAAACGCGAATTGCGTCTTGCCCAGGCTGGCCTGCGCGGCCTTGACGGCCGCCTCCTTGCCCGCGGCATCGAGGTACGGCAAGACAGACAGATGCTTGCCAAGCGAAGACAGGGCCCACTTGACGACGCCGCTGTCCGGATCGCCGGCCGCCTGAAACAGAAGCGGGTAAATCCGCGGGTCGGCCAGGTTGCCTAAGTCCCACGCCGCCTCGCAGCGCGCCCAGCGATCTGCGCTTTGCAGCTTCTCGCCGAGTTCCTTCAGCGTCTTGTCGTCGGCTTTCTGCCAGAAGACGAGCAGGCCGGCGCGGCGCTCCATTTCCAAGCGCCCCGCCGCCGTGAGTTTCTCCAGCAGCGTCTTGACGGGCAGGTCTTTTTCCTGAAGGTTGAAGATGAAAGTCCGCTCGATCGTGCTCGGACAGACGCTCTTGAGCCCCGTGCGGATTTCCAGGAGGGCAAGCACTTCCTCCGGGTAGTCGCGCCAGAAGTCCACGTCTATCTTCTGGGCCAGGATCTCATCCACCGTCTCGGCCGCGCAGGCCGGAGCGCTGTACCGCGGACTCACCGCCAGCGCACAGAGCGCCAGCATCGCCCAGCCGCAAACGCGCGCCAGCTCGGAATGTCGAGTCATCGCCATTGCCGCTCCTCAAGCCTCAAGTCTCAAGCCTCAAGCCTTCGTTCATTGGCCGAGGTTGATCTGGAACTGCCCCGGGTTCGCCTTCTTGGCGGCGCTCGTCGCTGCCTTGAGCAAAGCTTCCTTGATCTCCTCCTTGGTGAACTCCTTGCGTTCCGCGGCCCCTTGCGTGGCGGCGGGCAGCTTGCTGTCCACGTCGCGCGCGGCAGCGGGAACGGCAGCAGCGCCTCCCGGCGCGTCTTCCGCCCGGACCGGTGCTGCGCCCAATCCCGTGGCCAGAGCCGTCGCCGTGAGGAGACCTGCCATTCGTGGGCTCATCTGCCCCTCCTTCTTGCCGGCCGTATCGCCGTAGTCAGTCGAGTCGTGGTCTGTCGGTCCCTGGGATTGTTGCCAACGCTACTATCAGACCCCCGGTTTCAGCGTCTGTCAAGCCAAGGTGGCGGCTCATCGCGTCGCATCGTTCTTGCCGGCACGGGACGCGGCGGTGACATGGCACACCACATGGCCAACGACAAGAAGCGCGAACGGCACGCCGAACAGCAGCAGGAAGAAGAGCTTGTCGCCCAGGCGCGATTCGTCCAATCCTGTGAATCTAATCAGCAACTCAGGGTAGATGCTGAAGCGGGTTAACATGTCAGCCGCAATGAGCAGCACCAACGCGGCCACGCCAAGGAGGCCAAGGAGGCGGAGGCTGAAGCCGGCAGCGTAGAGATAGCGCCGTTCCCAGCGGCTCAGACCGATGCGGGCCCCCACCAGGAGACCGGCCAGCAGCCCGAAACCGGAAAGCAGCGACACCGGGATCACGAAGATCACAACGGCCTCGGGTCGCAACACCGAAAGCGTTGTCAGCAGAGCGCCGGTAAACATGGAGACAGCCAGTAGATCGGCAAGCCGCCATTGCAGCCGCCCGCGCCAGTCCGCCGGCGTCTCGCGCCACGCGCGGCGCATCGCAATGTACGCCGCGACCGCGAGCACAGTCGTAACGACTGGCCAAACGTAGACAAACCCCTCGTGTGCGACCGGCGGCCCTTGCTGTACGCACCAGACTGCAAACAACAGCGTCCCGCCCGCCCCGATGGCGAACGCGAACACCCAGAACAGCCGCCGCAGCCAGACTTCCATCGTGCAGCCTTGTCACCCGGTCAGCGGGTCATCCGATCCACTTGGCGAACCAGTATGGATGGTCGAGGTAGAGGTACTGGATGTCTTCTGCGCGGTAGACCGGCACCCCCTTGCGATAGCCTATTGGTGTTGGCACGGGGATAACCTTGACGGCCTTGCCGCCCTTGGTCTTAACCGTTACGGGCTTATTTGTCCTGCACACTTTGTCCACCACCTCTTTGAACTTCCCGCGAGGTTGGTCAACAATCATCGGCGCACTCATAGATGGCCCCTTCTACCTGCAAAGAACCTCACCACAGAACGCCCCCGGCGGCAACCGTTCACCTTCCCGCCAGGCAATCCCTGTATTGCGCCAGCGCCATCATCGGGAAATAGTGCCGGTAATAATGGTACTTGAGGTAGAACACCTTCGGGAATCCCGTCCCCGTCCACGGCTCTTCTTCCCAGGTACCTTCGGGCGATTGCGCGTCCAGCAGATACCGTACGCCGCGCCGCACGGCCTGGCTGTGGCCCTGGTTGGCGGAGATCAAGCCCATCAGCGCCCACGCGGTCTGGCTCTTGGTGGACTCGCCCTTGCCTTGCAGCTTGGGGTCGTCGTAGCTGGCGATGCTCTCGCCCCAGCCGCCATCGTGGTTCTGGTGGTGTTTGAACCATTCCACGGCGCGCCGCACGTAGCCCTTGTTCATGTCCTCGCCGATCAGCGCCACGCCGCGCAGCACCTGCCACGTCCCGTACATGTAGTTAACGCCCCAGCGCCCGAACCAGGCGCCGGCGTGGTTCTGGTCCTTCTTCAGGAACTCCAGCGCCCGCTGAACCACGTAGTGCGCCTTTGCGGCCCTTTCCTTGTCCGCGACGTTGTGGCAGCGCTGCAGATGGTACTCGTCCATGAAGCTGAGGCTCTCCAGGACGCGCGACGTGATGTCGGCGGTGCTCGGGTCAATCATGGCGTTGTGGTCGGCGAACGGGACCTTCGTCAGAAACTCCTTGTTGTTGCCGCGGTCGAAGCTCGCCCACCCCCCGTCGTCGTTCTGCATGCCCAGCATCCACAGCACGCCCCGCTCGCTGGCCGCGCGCTGGTCCGCTTCCGTGTACTCCTTCGGCGGCGCTTCCGACCCCTTGAACCCGCGCTGCACCGGGCTGGCGGGCAGCGGGCGCGGCGGGATCCCCGGCAGTGTGCCCCAGCCGTGAGCGAACCGCAGCGCCATCAGCGTCATGCACGTGTCGTCCACGTCCGGGTAGAACTCGTTGAGGAACTCGAAGTACCACCCTCCGGGCGGCGTGGGGTTGCTGACCTGCCAGTCGCCCGCGTCGGTGGTCTGCTTGGCGAGCAGCCATGCCGCGCCCTGTTTCATCGCGGGATGCTCCGGCGACAACCCGGTCTGTCCCAGCGCGTAGACGCTGATGCAGGTGTCCCACACCGGCGAGACGCACGGCTGAACCTCGATGCGCTCGGCGTCACGCTCGATCTCCAGCATATCGAGCTCGTGGATGCCGTACTGCATCCACGGATGGTCTTCCTTGTAGCCCAGGCATTTGAGCGCGATCATGGAGTTCATCATTGCCGGCAGGATGGCGCCGAGGCCCCCGGACTTCGGGAGCCGCTCGAGGATCCACTTCTCGGCGCGCTGCAGCGCCATGGCTCGTGCCGCGGCCATGGGGAACTTCTCGGCGAACTTCAGCGCTTTGTCGGCGAACAGGAAGAAGTTCTTCCACGTGACGGTCTCCACGTCGCGCGGCAGGCCCAGCTTGGCTGTCTCCCGTCCGCCGACGAACAGTTCGCGCGCGCCGCGCTCCTCGGGGATCTTCACCGTCGGCTTGTGAGCGTAGATGACGGAGAGCGGCACGAAGATCCCCCGCGACCAGCTCGACATGTCATAGATGTGCAGCGGGCTGACCATGGGAACCAGGATCATCTCCGGCGGAATGGCCGGCACGTGCTTCCAGTCGTACTGGCCGAAGAACGCCAGGTGGTACTTGGTGTACGTGTTCGCCTTCACCGCGCCGCCCATGCTCAGGATCGCCTCGCGCGCGCGCAGCATGTCCGGCTCGTCGGCGGAGATTCCCGCCAGCTTCAGCGCGACGTAACTCAGCACCGAGATCGAGAGTTCCGGCGGCCCGCCGTGGTAGGTGCTCCATCCGCCGTCCGGCAGCATGGCTTCGCGGAGCACCTGCGCGTACTTCGGAATCTTCGGATGGTCGGGGTGCCCGAAGAGCCACTTGAACATGATGAAGTAGCTTTCGAGTGTGGTGTCGGCCTCCAGTTCCGCGCACCACCAGCCTTCCGGGTTCTGCTTGCCCAGCAGCCATTCGCGCGCGGCCGCCATGGCGCTTGCCACCGCGGCCTCATCCGGCGCCGGCGTGGTGGGCGGGGCTCTCAGCCCCGCTTCGGCCAGAACGCGAGCTGCCACCTCTGCCGTGGCGGCCGCGCCGTGATGCGGTGCCCGCTCGGCTCTGACACGTTTGCTCTCGTACTTGCGGCTCATTCGTCCCCTCGCTTGCGTGCGGCGTGGTATGTGACGCGCAAAGAATACCGTCTCTTCGCCGCGATTCCAGAGCAGCCGGCAGTGCGGGGGACGGCGGAGTGCGTTCGCCTACGGCGCCGGGCGTGCCGCGTTTCGTCTGGCCGCGGCTTTGGCGAGTTGTTTCTGCCTCTGGACCGCCGCCGCCGCCACCTGCTTCAGCGTGCCCATCGCCGCAAGAAACATTAAGAACAACAGCGCCGGCACCACGAACGTCGTCGTCGGGCTCTCGACGATCTTGATCCACTCCGGCACGGGCTCGCCCGGGTGCATGGCCAGCCAGATGACGGCCAGCGCCGCCAGCGCCAGCAGGCAGACCGGCCAGAGACAGACTGCCAGTGAGGCCAGGAACGCCCAGAGGATATGGTGGCCGGTGATCCCGAGTTCCTTGAAGTAGCTCCTGAACGAGAGGATGAGTCCCAGGCAGATGATCCAGTTTATGGCTGTGTTGGTCAGAAGAAGCACGACTGGAAACAAGTAGAACCCCGCCTGCTGTGCCGCTTCGTAGAAAAATGCGAGGAGCACGGGGACTTCGATCAGCCACACCAGGTGCCGGGGAATCTTGTGATGTGCCACCGGTATAGCGGTGAAACATCCTTCCAGATACCCGATGATGCCAATGACAACGATGAAAACCAGCAATATGCCTGCCATGGTGGATGGCCGCCGCCGCTACTGTTGTGTTCGTAGCCGCATGATACCGGAGAGCACATCCGGGACAAGCACGCTTGCTGCGGCGCTACGACGCCGGGGAGTTCAAGTGACGCCGCTCCGCCGCCATTGCGATTCGCCGCCCGCCGCCGTATAACTCCGGCCAGTATCGCGCGTATGCGGGGGATTCATGGCCGACGCCGTGTCCGATGAAGACTTCGCCCTCGCCGTCAACCAGATGGGCGCGGCGTCCATGGAACAGATCGAAGCGGCCCGGGCCGCCCAGGCGGCCAGCGCGCAGAAGGGCTTGCCGGCCTCCCTGGCCGACATGCTCGTCCAGCAGGGCATCATCCCGCCCGCCCTGCGCGACAACGTGGAGAAGAAACTGCTCGCGCAACAGGGCGGCGGCATCAAGCAGCTCGGCAACTACAAACTGCTCCGCAAACTCGGCGAAGGCGGCATGGGCGCGGTGTACCTCGCGGAGGACACGCTTGTCCAGCGCAAGGTCGCGCTCAAGGTCCTCGGCAAGCGCTACGCCGGCGACGCCGCGTTCCTGAAACGATTCCGGCGCGAAGCCCAGGCCACGGGCAAGCTCAACCACGTCAACATTGTCAGCGCGTACACGGTTGGCGAGGACTTCGGCCACCACTACTACGCGATGGAATACTGCGAGGGCGAGACCCTCAGCGCAACCCTCATGCGCCAGCACTTCCTGCCTTGGGACCGCGCGCTCGAGATCGTGGCCCAGGTGGCGCGCGGACTGCAGCACGCGCACGAGCATGGTTTCATCCACCGCGATATCAAGCCGGCCAACATCATCATCGCCGCGGACGGCGTCGCCAAGATCCTGGACCTCGGCCTGTCAAAGAGCATCGTTGACGGCGAGCAGTCGTTCGCCACGCAGACCGGCGTCGCGCTGGGGACGCCGCATTACCTGGCGCCGGAGCAGGCGCGCGGCGACAAGCACCTCGACGGCCGCGCCGACATCTACTCGCTCGGCGCAACCCTGTACCACCTGGTCACGGGCCAGACGCCGTTCGAGGGCGACACGGGCGCGGCGATCATGCTCAAGCA
>JAPLOD010000426.1 GCA_026692735.1 Planctomycetota bacterium
ACTTTGCGGTCTGCTCAACGCGGTAAAACTGGCTGTCGGTCCGCACGAAGATGGCCTTGCCGACGAACGCGGGCGTTGCCACCAGCGGCCCGGACAGCGTATTCTCCGCGATCTTCTCAAACTGCTTGCCGGGCTTGAACACCGTGGCCACGCCGTCCTGGCTGAAGACGTACAGCTTGCCGCCCGCGTATGTCGGAGATGCGAGGACGCTGCCGTTCAGCTTCTGCTGCCAGATCTGGTCGCCTGTCTTCGCGCTGGAACAGCTCAGCACGCCGGTGTCGGAGACCCAGTAGATTTCCTCTCCCACCAGAATCGGCGACGACATCACGGGCACGCCGCGCAACGACTTCCAGACGGTGTGCGTCGCGGTGACGTCGCCGGAGCCCCCCGCGCGGATAGCCACAAGCTGCGGTTTGGTGCAGCCCGAGCTCAGGTACACCACGCCGTTGCCGAAGACGGGGCATGCGCCGATGGACCACCCGTCGCTGTGCCGCGCCCGCCACAGTTCCTTGCCCGACGCCGGATCGTACGACACGACCCACCGCGCGCCGACCGAGACCACCTGCGTCGTGCCGCCGCTGGTGATCTGTAGGGGCGATGAGAACGACTTCTTCGTGTCGCCCGACCCCGTGAGCGGCGGACGGTTCGTCTTCCACATCTGCTGGCCGGTGGCCTTATCGAGCGCCGCCATGTACTGAGCGTCGCGGCCGTCGCGCACGAGCACCAGCGCGTTCCCGCACAGCGCCGGCGAACTGCCCGGGCCGACCTGGTGATCCAACGGCACCTTCTGCTGCCACGCGATCTTGCCGTCCTCCGCGTTCACACACGCCGTGCCGAATGTGCCGAAGTCGCAGTAGAGCTTGCCCGCTTCGAGAACCGGCGTCGGCGTCGCCCAACTGTTCAGACAGTGCACGGGCGCCGGGTTGTCAATGTCGGCGAGCGTCGTCTGCCAGACGGTCTTACCGTCGGTTGCGCTCAAACAGGCCGCGCCGAACGTGACGTGCGCCGCCACCTGCATGTCGTCCGGCCCGATCCTGGTCCGCTTCATGTTCTGCTCGACGCACGTGGTCAGCCAGATGCGGTCGCCCTGCAGAACAGGCGATGACTTGCCGTGCCAGGGCAGCGCCACTTTCCAGGCGATGTTCTTCGTCTCGCTCCACTCGGTCGGCGGGTCCGCGTTGGGGGCGATGCCGTCAGCGGTCGGCCCGCGGAACTGCGGCCAACCGTCGCCCGCGGCAGCCTGGCTCTCTGGCACGGCCATACCGCACAGAAGGCCGGCCAGGAACGTCCATTGCCACATGCTGCGCTTCATAGAATCACACCCCCGCCATGCGGCAATTTCAGACACGACCGTGAGCACTCTACCGGAATTCCGAAGGATGTCGCCCAGAGCATGCATGGTCGGATAATGATACTAGCGCCCAATAGATGCGAATCAAGACACGTGCACGTCGTTGCGACGCAGGGGAGACGCAAGTATTCAGGGCGACAGTGGGTGGACCTCACGGCCTTTCGATGACAGGGGCGGTCGAGACGCGGGGCCGGATGGGCAGCCGCTCGATGCCTGGGAAGTTTGGATCGCCCAGGGCACGGATCTCCTCGTCGCCCATGAAGGGGCAATTCGCGTCTACCCAGGCGATCAGGCGATGCAAGCTTAGCTGGTCGGCCTTTACTCCATAGTGTTTCCCGCTCGAGGCCAGTTCGATGAGCCGGCTGCGGCACGACAGGTACTGCATCGGGCGCAAGGTGGTTAAGGCCTTGGGATCATTCTGGCCATAGGCTGTCTCCACGGGAATCGCGTTCGCGATGCCGTAGCCGGGCCGGCCGCCGCCGACAGGATTGCCCCACCCTGCCGGCCCCACCAGCGTCAAGTATGGCTCTTTGAAGACGCTCTGTCCGGGCCGGAGCGTCAGGTTGGGCTCCGCCGCGCCGCCGGCCTGTGCCAGCTCGGCCGGACCCTTGCCTTGGTGGCACTTCAGGCAGTAGCGGTCGAGCACTGGCTGAGCAAAACGCTCGTAGCTGATGCTCTCCGTCCCCCAAGGCGGCGGAGAAAGCTCGCTCGGCGGGCGCCGCGAGGCGGCGTTATTCTGCCGCGGCGGCGCAGTGCTGTGCAGTTCGTGGCAGCCGACACAGCCCCGCGCCTCACCAGGCATCAGCCCGGTGAAACTCCGCATCGTCTGCACGCAGCGGCGCTCGGCGTCCAGGAGCTGGAAGAACAACGCGCGTCCCGGCGGGGCCGTGAAGCACACCGACCCGTCGGCCTCGACCGGCACCTCGGAGAGGATCCGCTTCACGGCTTCCTCCTGCACGATGGACACGGGCGGGCCGGAATTGCGGTACGTCTTGTTCCATGTGGAGTACGTCTTGTAGTCCTGTTGCCACACCCGCAGGTACTTCACGGTGCCCCGCGGCAGGTCCGGCACGCCCTGGTACGCATCGGCACTGAAGAAGATGCCCGGCTCCGCCGTCTTGCGGTCCTTGACCGTGCCCGGCAAGGCCACCCGGTCCGGCAGCACATGCGGAACTCGGCGCGGCTTGACGGGCATCGCGTGCCAGATGTTATGGACGCCCTCGTAGATCAGGTCCCGATTGCCGTGCGTGTCCATCAGGTACAGGCGGAACTTGTTTCCCGGGCCGCGCGCAGAAACGAGGAAGTCTTCCTCGGAAAGCGGATAGGCTGTCTTGTACCCCGTGAATCTGCCGGAAGCATGGTAGTCGGCCGCTTCCTTTGGGTCTTGCGGCGGCGCGCTGACTTCCGGCCAGCGCAGGTCCGCGGTTACCTTGGTCAGGCCGTGCGGGAAGTCGCGGCCTTTCTCGGGGTCAACAATCCCGATCGAACCCGACCACCAATCGTGATGCCCCACGCCCGAGAACATCACCCGCCGGCTGCCCGGGATCTCCCGCGGCTCGGACAGATGGTCTGGCCAGACGGACTGGTTGCACCAGAAATGGGCCGTGCCCGTGCCGTCCGGGTTGGTCGTCCACAGTTTCTGGAGCCGCCACAGCGGCTTGTCGGAGTACTCCCAGCGGGAGTAGATCACCCGGCCGTCGCTCAGCAGCGAGGGCACGAAGTCCGGCTCGCCGTTGTAGCTGATCAGGTACACGTTGCCGCCGTCGGAGTCGCAGCGCGCCAGGATGTACGAGTAGATGAACGGCCCGCAGCGGACGTACGAGTTGCCCCGTGTCGTCGTGAACAGGATGTGGCCATCGGGCAGGTAGAGCGGGTCGCTGTCGTCGTAGTCGCTGTCGGTAAGCTGCCGCAGTCCGGTCCCATCAAGATTCATCTCATACAGATGAAAGCTCTTCTGGTCGTGGGGCTTGAAGCAGAAGAGGACCTTCTGGGCGTCGAACGAAAGATCGGGCCGCCAGAAGCTGCCAGGCCTTTCGGGGGCAAGCTGGCGAAGCGTGCCGCCCGGGTGGAGTCCATCGAGTACCAGCAGCCGGCCGCCCGGCACCGCCATGATGCCCATGCGGTGGACTGCCTCGTGGATGGACTCCGGACCTTGCGGCAACGGCTGATCAATGAACAGCAACTGGGTGAAGTCCAGAACGGGGTTCCTGAAAAGGATGTTGCGCTTGATCCGCCGCACGTTGAGGTACAGCTCCTTGACCGCCGGA
The DNA here is from genome assembly GCA_026692735.1 of Planctomycetota bacterium. Lineage (GTDB taxonomy): Bacteria > Planctomycetota > SZUA-567 > H5-PLA8 > H5-PLA8 > JAPLOD01. The sequence continues at coordinate 3,619 of JAPLOD010000426.1, forward strand.
GCCGTATCGGCATACGTGGCCATCGAGTCCTGTTGCGGGTCCGTGCCTCCCAGGCCCGCGATCTTCCCCCATGGCCCTCCGCCTAACGGAGCCGCGATGGCCGCCGCTTTCCATGTGGAATCGTCAAACGCAGGCTGTTCCCACTGAGGAGGACTTGCTTTCTCTGTGCGCCAAGAGGCATCCGAGACCACGGCCACGTGTTTCCCGCCGGCCAGCGTCACGGACAACTGGACGATCAGCCCAGCGGGGTTCTTGGTCGGGGCGGGCCGGTTTTCCGCACGCACGGCCAACAGGTTCCGGCCGGGCTTCAGGTGCTTTTCGAGCGCGAAGACGGCCGCATGCTGCCAGGTGTCGTGTGAGCCAACTCGGACCCCGTTGACAAAGACCTCGCAGGCATCGTCGGCCGAAATCCTCAGTTCCGCCTGGGCGATGCCCGCCGGCACTTCAAAACAGCGGCGGAAGAACCGCGCTTCGGCCGGAGCGTCTTCGGCAGGTTTCCCCTCCGGATACCAGATCCAGCTTGGCGGGGCCTCGGCGCCGCTCGGTGGCACGGGCGTCCCGCCCGTGCCGGGGGGCGGGCCGGCGCTCACCTCTCCAAGGCGTTTCCTCAGAACCTCCAGTTCCCGCAGCTCGGCAGCCAGGTCCGGGGCCGGCTGCGCATGGCCGAGGCGCTCGGCCAGCTCGGCGGCCCAGCCCAGTTCCTTGGCTGTGCGTTCGAGCAGCGGCTCGCCCATCGCCTGGAACAGCCAGTCGCGCTCCAACGCCTGCTCGGCTCCTGCGGGTCCGGCACCGCCGGCGGCCGTCAGCGTCCTGGTTTCCGGGGTCCGGGCTTCCTGGGCAACAGCGGGCGCCGCGCACAAGAGCATGGCGGCCAAGCACACTTCGCCCAGATGCTTCACGGCCGGTCTCCTCTTCCTGACTCCAGCTATCCCCGGCACTGCCGCTCTGCCCTCGGCCGAATGAAACCGAACCCGTTGGAACCCGTTCGCAGATGATCGTTCATCCGGCACAATCCTGGCGGGTGCCACGCCATCCTTGGCGTGCCCCGGGGTTTCCTGGATGAGTCGCTCCGAGCCGCTTCGGCCATTCGACTTTGTGGCATTGTAGCCATCGCTATTCTCCATGCAAAGCATTCCTGCCGCCGCACAGCGCATAGGCTCACACATGACCAAGCTCGACTTGTCGCTCAAGATTGCCCAGTAGGTCCGCGGCGATGACAACATCCGCGCCATAGTGCGCGGATGTTCGGCACCCGTAGCGGTGTCTGCGGTGGCAGAATTGTTTTGCCTGGAGAATGGCGATGCCTACAATACCCTGAGACCGAGTTGCCGAAGCGGCTCGGAGCGACTCATCCGGGAAATCCCGGCTGGTTGGCGACCCCCGTTTGCCTTGAGGAGGACAGGTATGCTCCGAGCAGCGATTCCTGCGTCTGTCCTGCTGGCCGTTTCCGCGTGGGCCGGAGATGCAACGGCGCTGCCGGTGGCCGTCGCCCCCAAAGATCCCAATTTTCGCTACGTGGGTCGGTTTGATCTGCGGAAACCCGAGGCGCCCGTTTGCGCTTGGCCCGGCTCAACAATCGTGGCTAAGTTCAAAGGCACAGCCATCAACGCGAAGATGCGCGGAAACAAAGGCGAGGACTTCTTTGAGGTCATCATTGACGGCGCGCGGCAGCCCGTTCTCGTGCTGAACAAGGATCAGACTGTCTATCGTGTGGCCGAGAAACTGGCGGCCGGCGAACATCTGCTGGAACTGGTCAAGCGCACCGAAACGATGAGCAGCACGACGGCGTTCCTTGGCCTGGAACTGGAGCCCGGCGGCGGCCTGGTGGCTCTACCCGGACGTCCTGAGCGGCGCATCGAGGTCTACGGCGACTCGGTCTCTTGCGGCAACAGCAATGAAGGCACCAAGGCCAACGAGCCGATGGCGCGGAAACTCAGCAACAACTACTTCGCCTATGGCGCCGTCGCGTCGCGCGCCCTCAACGCCGAATACACCTGTATCGCCTGGTCCGGCCGCAAACTCTGGCCCGACAGTACCCTCCCTTCGATCTACGACCTGACTGTGGCCCCCTGGGACAACGCACCGAAATGGAACTTCGCCTGGATTCCCCACGTTGTCGCGATCAACCTCGGCAGCAATGACTATGGCAATGGCGCGCCTGAAGAGCAAGGTTGGACGAATGCCTACAAGGAGTTCATCAAAGCCCTGCGTTCGCATTACCCCGACTGCCACGTCTTCTGCTGCCTGTGCTCGTCCATCATGGGAAAGGACCGCGCGCCGATGCGGCGCCTGACCCAGAAAGTGGTGGAGAGTCTGCAGCAAGCCGGAGACAAGAAGATCCACTACGTCGAGTTCAAGGAACAGGCGGCACCGGACGGGATCGGCCCTGGTTGGCACCCGACCATCAAGACACACCAGATCATGGCAGAGACGCTTGCGGCTGAGATTAAACGCGAGCTGAACTGGTGAAGAACCCAGTATCGTAGGGACTATTTCGCGGCGCTATGACGCGGTACAGTGACAGGCCGTCCAGGGGGCAAGGGCACGCTCATCTCGGCCGCAACGGCCGGTAGAGACGTTCGCGGAACGGCGCTTCACGCAGCAGAACCGCCTGGAGAAAACGGAAGCTGTCGGCCAGGTAGCCTTCATAGCCCGACGGCTTGCCATCCCACGTCGTCCAGTCTATTCCCTTGCCGCCCTCGTCGCGCACGCCGTTCTGGAACCCGCCGCGCCCCTGCCGCTCCAGCATCGCACGCAGTATCCGGTCGGCAGGCTCCGGATCGCCCACGACGTAATGCGCGGCCAGGAAATGCAGCACCTGTCCCGCGGTAATGCCTCCGTTCATGTACTGGCCCACGGTGTCCGTCCCGTCCTCCTTCCTCGGAATGCCGAATCCGTCGGGCAGCAGGTAATCGGCGCGTAGCACCGGCACAAGCATTGGTGGCACGCCCAGATCGAAGCGCTTGAAGCCGACATCGTCCATTTTCCTGCGGAGTCTGGCCAGGATCTCACGGCCCTGTGCCGGCTCGACCAGGCCGTACTCGATCGCCAGGCCGTTGATGACCGGCGACGCGTAGTCGTGCAGTTCCCCGTCCGCGCTCTTCCACCACGCCAGCCAGCCGGTGGCCGGGTTGAGCAGTGTCCTGGCATAGGCGGACTTCAGCTTGTCGGCGAGAAGCGTGTAGCGCGCCTGCTGCTCCGCGCGGTGGAGCCTGCTTTCGAGCTCCGCCAGGCAGCGCCAGGCGCGGTAGATGAGTGCGTTGGTATAGCTGTCCTTGTGACCGCAGTTCAGGGCGTCCCACCAGGCGCAGGAACGAGCGGGCTGCTTGAGCGTGCCGCGATTGCCGCTCTGCGTAGCCTCGACCATGCCGTCGCCGTCCACGTCGCGCTTGGCGAGGAAATCGGCGATGAACTCAAGCTTCTCAATGCGTTTCCGGAGCCATTCGTCGTCGCCGGTCGCCTCGACGTAATCCCACGAGGCGATAAGCGGGCCGGCGTTGGCGTCGAGGAAATTACCGTAGTCCCAGTAGCAGATGACCTCGCCGCTGGGCCGCGTGCGCTTGTCGAGCCAGAATTCGATGGTGCGCCGCACCAGAGGCATGACGGACACGCCGGGGGCGAGGTCCGGCGTCCAGAGCGCCTGGTCGGCGTAGAACCACAGCGAACAGCTCGCGGGGTCGCTGACGACGTTGTTGGCGAGCATTCCGGCCGGCGCGCTGAACGGATTGCCCTGGTCCCCCCATCTGGCGCTGGGCTGCCAGATGCTGAACCAGCCGCGGCGGGCTTGCAGCCAGAGGGCATCGTCGTTGAGGCCCGCCGGCTTGGGCAACACAACGGGCTTCAGTTCGACCTTCGCGACTGTTGCGGCCTGCGGCAGCGCCAGCTCCAGCACCAGGTTGACCAGTTTGTCCTTGCGGCTGCCGTCCAGGCGCGCCTTCAGCACCGCCGCGCGCTTCGCGTCGCTGGACTGGGCGCTCAGGTACATCTGTCCGAAATCCGGCGCGCTGATGATCGCCGGCAACTGGAAGCTTCCGTCCTCATTCCAGGTGTTGGCCAGCGCCGTGACCGGCGTTACCCCCGGTGCGAAGGGAAAGACGATTTCGAAGCCGTCAATGCGCCCGAGGCCCGCGCCGACGCCGCTGAAGAGCAGCGTGAGCTTGCCGTCGGCCGCGGCGATGAGCCAGTTCACCTCCGCGTCCGGCGCAGCCGTGATCCAGTACGACTTACCGCCTTTGTCGTCCGCGCCGACGCGCGTGGGCAGATCAATGCCGTTGTGCCATTGGCCGCCCGAGCGAATGCGCAGCCCGACCATCGTGTTTGGCCGCAGCAGGTTGGTCTTGTCGCGGCCGGTGCCTTCGGTGTCCCAGCTTAAGGCCGTGATCTCGGCCCGCTTCGCGCCGGTCTCGATGCGCAGAGCGGGCTCGCCGGCGGGCAACACGCCGCAGGACGCCAGGCAGCAGAGGCACAGGACGCAGATGCAGCCGTGCACAGCCAGATGCGGCTCCACAAGTCGCGCTCCACTTGGCCGGCTCGCGTGCACAGCCGCCTACTTCTTCGCGGGGACAATATCGAACTGGTGCGGCTTCATCTCCAGTGACTTGCGGACCGCCGCGTCAAGTTCCGGCATTTTGGCCATGCGCTTCTCCATCGCGGCCTGCTTCTTCGCTTCGATCTCCGCTGCGGGAATCTCCAGCCAGTCCGGAACAGCGCCGGCGCCGAGGACCATGCCGCGGAAGATCTTATCATGGTAGTAGCGGTTCTTCTCGGCCACGGCACTCCAGACCGCCTTCACGTGGTCGGCGATGGGGCCGCCGGCCAGCGCTTCGCCGGCCAGATTCACGCCCGCGGCCAGTTCCGCGGCGGTGTGTTCGCCGATCTTCTGGGTGTCTACCAGGATGTCATACTGCCCCTCTTTGAGGCCCGTCACCTTCAACGCATATTGGTTCAACTCCTGGTCAATCGGCGCCCACTTCAGAATGGCCTTCGCTTCTTTCGGGAAGAAAGGAAGCGCGGCATCCAGACGCTGGAAGCTGATGCCGCCATCCTTTGCGGCCACGTTGGTGACTTCACACTTCTCCGCCTTGACCACCTTGTTCCCGGCGGCATCAACCTCGGCGGACGAAACAAGCGGCGGGAAGTGAAGGCCCTTCAGAATGGCCCACGCCATGACGGTCTGCCCGGCGGGACCGGGATGAACGGCGTCGCCGCCGCCGATGCGGTTCTTCGGATTCTCTGCGCGCGCCTTGTCCTGCAACGCGACGAAGGGATGGAACTGGTCCACGAAGACGCCCTGGCTCTTCTGCGCGATCTCGGCCACGCCGGCCGAGTACTTCTCCAGCGTTTCGTTGTAGCCTTGGAGCGCGGGGCCGTCTTCTGCCTTCTCCACGGGGCTTGGGGTCGCCCATGCCACGCGGATGTTCGCGGCTTTCGCCTGGTCGGCCATGCCCTGCAGACCTTTCATGTAGGTCTTGTAGCGGCCCTCTTCGAAGGCCTTGTAGCCGCCGTCGTTCATACCAAAGTCAACGGTCATCGCAGTCGCCTTATGGACCACGACGTCACGTTTGAAGCGGCCGTTGCCTCCGCCGGACGAATCGCCGCCGATGCCGCTGTTCCGGAAGGTGAGGTTCCACTTCGGGAAGCGGCTGACCGTCCACATCTCCACATAGTTGCTATAGAGGTGCTGCTCCGTGATGCTGTCCCCAATGATGACGACGGTGTCGCCGTCCTTGAAGAAGAACTCCTCGGCCTGTGCTCTGAACCCCGCGGCGGCAACCACCACGGCGATCAGCACAGCGATGCGACGCATTCTGGAACTCATGATCATCTCCTGTATCCGCTGCTGCGTTACTCGCGGTCCCGACCCGCGACGTGCCCACTGTATACACCGCGGGAAGAGGGCCGTAGGGAGCGCCTTTCGGTGCGGGGCGTCCGTTACTTCGCGGGCTTGAGCAGCAGGTAGTCAATGCCCACCATGTATGCCTTCGCGGCCTTCTCGTTGGCGCCCGTGATCGTTACCGAAAGCTTGTTCTCGCCCGCCTTCAGCTCGAATGTCCCCAGCTCGATATCGGGCGTAACGATGACGCCGTCGTTGTAGAAGTCTATCGGATCGCCCGCCTTCTGGCCGTTGATCGCGAACTGCGCGATGCCGTAATCCGCGGCCTTGAGGAACCTGCCGGAGACGCGGTAGGTGCCGGCATCCTTGACGTTGAAGCCGAGGACCAGCGTGTCGCCGGGCTTGTGACCGGCATGCCACCACAGGTGCCGCCCGCCGCTGGTCTGCTCCCAGTCCTGCGGTTCGGCGGTGCCGGCCTGCTCGATGATCTTCATCTCCTCGCCTTCGATGGCGCCCTTCACCTTCGTTGTCGCGGGCGGCTCCGGCACGGGGCGGAGAGCCACGTCGTCGGCCTGGAGGGGCTTGAAGCCGTCGGTCGCGCCCGGCATGGCGTACCAGTAGTCCGTGACCGCCATGTTCACATTGCACTTCTTCCAGTGCCACAGCTCCATGTCGAAGCGGAAATCTGTCGTGAAGGGGATGCGGTCGAGGATGTGGAAGCGGTTGACGCTGGTGCGGCCGAAGTTGCCGGGGCCGTCGCAGCGCGTCTGGTTGTGGTACGCGTGCGTGAACAGCGCGGGGAAGCACCACGCGTAGCCGTAGTAGTCCTCTGTGCCCGTGCCGAAGTGGCTGGGGAAGGTCTCGCCGTCAACATAGATCTTCTCGTCGCCCTCTCCCCACCAGTCCTTCACGGGGTTGTCAATGGCGAAGGCGACGCCGGCAAAGACGCCCTTGCCCTTGGCCGTCATGTAGTTCCAGTCAATCTTTGGCTCGGTGGGTACGTCGTGCTCGATGCGGCACTTGGCGTGGAAGAGCATGGTCGCGTCAGTCGCAGTGTACGGAGCGGTGACGATCTCGCCCTTGAGCGCGACGGGGGCCTTGCCATGATTGGTGACCTTGACCTCAGCCGTCTTCTTGAAAGGCATGACCCAGCGGCAGTCCAGACGCCCGTCCTTCGCAACGCTCAGGGGCAGCGACTCATAGGGGTTGATGCCGGGCGCCGTGCCGAAAAGATCGCCGAGGGGCGCGGCGACGGTCGTCTCGCCATCGAACGTCATCTGGACGACGACGCCCCGCAGCGCCGGCTCTTCCCGGTCGCCGGTAGGCGCCCATAGCACGCGGAAGCGGCGCACAGCCTGGGGGCCGGTGAAGGCGCCAAGCACAGCCGCTGCGCCGGGGGCGAGCGCTGTTTCGAACGCCTTCGTCTCTGCTCCGGCAGGCGGCGCGTTCAGATCGCCGGGTGCGGCCAGCTTGGCGGCGAGGTCCTTCAACTCGGCGTCGAGCGTCTTGATCTGCTCGGCGCTGAAGGAGGCGACCTTGGTGTCGGCGGGATAGGTCCGGTAGTTGACGTGGTAGTAGAAACCGCCTTTGTCGCTCGTGACCTTGCAGCTCTTCGCGTAGGGCATCGGCAGATACAGGTTCCAGCCCTTGCTGTATTCGCCGGCGATGGGGCGGTGGAGGCCGAGGTACTTGCCGCCGAGGATCTCGTTCATCGGCGATTCGAGCGCCGGCTTCTCCGCGCCGTCAATGTAGATACGCAGGTTCCCCGCGGGATTGGCGGACCAGATACGCACGATGGCGCCGGGTCCGGGAGCGTCCATCATCACGTACTCCTTGCGCCCGTTGCGGTCCTCCACGCGCAGGTACTGACCGCAGTCGTTGTTGGCGAACCAGTTCTCAGTCGGAGACTTGGACGCGCGGTCGTAGGACGAAAACTGCTTGCAGGTGTACGCGGGCGCAGGGAACTCGGCCATCTTCGCCAGGTTGGTCATGTCATCCAGCAGCCTGGCCGTTGTGAGCTCGCTCGGTTCGCCCCCTGGAACCGTCCCTGCTGCTACGAATGGCAGCAGCGCGCAGACCAGGACCCACGCCGTTGTCTGGTGACCTGGCAGACTGCTCCGTGTTGACTGCCGAACAAGAGTCTCGCAGTTCATTGCAGTATCCCCCTTCGACCAGTCCGAAGCGCTCCGCAGCAACCCAGTGCGGGCTTAAGCGTCCTCTCACTACTACACTTGGCCGGGCGGCTTTGCAGGGGAAATACCGGCGTAACCGGATCGTGCGTGGCGCTCGCATGCGCACGCGCCGGAGCCGCGACGTCCGGGTCGTAGAGAAGACCCGATTGCACGAGTGCGTCTTGCTCTTTACTCTCCTGCGAGAGGCGCTACAAGACTTCGCGTCAACTGTGGACGAGGTCTTGCCGTGGCAACGCGCGTCATCTCGCCGAAAATGCCGGTCGCAACGAAGATCACGCTGTTCGGCGGGGAGATTGTGGCCGGCGAAGTCTTCGTGTCCGCCGTCTCGAATCATCACCCTGGTCCGGAAACGCTGCTGGAGCTACTCAACGACAACACCCGGGCCTTCGTGCCCTTTCAGACTGAAGAGGGCATGATGCTGCTCCACCGGGCCACGGTGCGCACGGTGGATTTCGAGTCGCCGGAGCTGCTCGCCATCTTCACCAGCGCGGACAACGACCGCATCTACCCGCTGACGGTCATCCTGCGTACCGAAACACCCGAGGCGGAGATCGAGGGCTACTGCTATACCGGCGATCTGCGCCCGGAGGCCCAGCGTCCGGTGGACCTGCTGAACACCCCGGACATGTTCCTCCTGATGTACAGCAGTGAGCGCATGATCCTGGTCAACAAGAACGCCATCAGCCACGCGTTCGTATAGGTCGTGCAGCCGGGGACACACTATGCTGGCGATGGTGCTCGAGAACTGAAGCGTAACCCGCAACCCGCTACTTCGCCTTCACATCGTAGCACAGCAGCCCGTCCTGGTCGCGGATGTACAGCTTGCCGCCGCAGACGACCGGGTGCGGCCAGGTGTTCTTCCCGCTGAGGTCAGGCTGATTGAAGCGCCCGTGTTCCTTGTAGCCGTCGGGCGACGCCTCAACCAGCGCGATGGTGCCCTTGCCGCCTTCGGAGCGCGTGTACAGGCGGCCGTCGGCGCAGACGACCGAACCCTTGCCGACGCCGCCGTTCTTCCACACCACCTTGCCGGTCTTGAAGTCCATGCAGGTCCAGCCGCCCGAATCGCTGTGGCCGTACAGACACTGGCCGACCAGCACCACGCCGCCGTGGTGGTTGGTGATCTCTTTGCCGTCGTATAGCCGCGCGGCGCTGAACTGGCCGCCGCTGCCGCTGATCTTGAAGGCATTGTGCCCGACGTCATAGCTCGACGTGACGAAGACTTCGTTGTCGGCGTAGATCGGCGTCGCCACGACGGCGACCTGGCCCTTGCGCGGCGCGCGCCACAGCACTTGGCCGGTGGTGGCCGCCACGCCGGCCACGTTTTCTCCCGTGAGCTGGATGTACTGCCGCACGCCGCCGATCTCGGCCACTATTGCCGACGAGTAGTGTGCGCCGTCGTTGAACCCCGTGCTGCGCCACACCACCGCGCCGGTCGTCTTGTTCAGAGCCGCCAGCGCGCCGCCGCGGCCGCCGGGCGTAACGATGACCAGCGGGCCGTCCACCAGCGGCGACTCGGCGTAGCCCCAGCCCGGCACGCCGCCCTTGAAATCGGTCGTCAGGTTCTTGCTCCACACCGGCTGGCCCGTCGCCGCCTGCAAGCACACAAGCTCCCCGAACTGGTCCAGCGCGAACACCAGGCCGCCGTCCACCGTGGGTGTGCAGCGCGGCCCCGGATGCCCGCCGCCGCCGCCGGTCTTGCCCACCTTGGCGATCCAGACCTGCTTGCCCGTCGCCGCGTCAAGACAGAGCACGCTGGAAGAACCGCCCACGTCGCCCATCGTGTACACTTTGCCGCCCGCGATGGAGGGGCCGGAGTACCCCGCGCCCAGGCCCTTGGCCGTCCACACCAGCGGCGGCCCGCCCGTGGGCCACTCTTTCAGCAGGCCGGTTTCGGTGGAAATGCCGTCGCGCTTCGGCCCGCGCCACTGCGGCCAGTCCTTGCCTGCGTCCGCACCGGCGGCCCCCAAGGCCGTCGTGGCCAGAATTACGACCACACGTATCACCGCACCGTATCGCTTCATCGTCACTGCCCCCTGGCCGCCGGCCCTTCGCGCTGCCCCGGCGAGGCCGGTGTCACTGTGTGTCTACACCGCGTTGTTCCCGGGAAACGGGATCTCCGCCACTCACCTGCCCGCGGGGCTGGCACTGATAGCTCTGCTATCAGTGTCGCGCGCAGCGCGCTCTCAACGCGGGGGTGCCGCAGGCACACCCAACCCCGACCAAGGCCCCCGACATCACCAACCCGCCCGCCGAACCACGAACCACAAACCACGAACCTCGTTCCGTTGACCCGATGACCCGATCTCCCGACGGGACTTGACAGCGCCGCACAGGAACTGACGATGCGTCCAACGAGAATCCGAGCCCAGGCACAGGACCATAGGAGCCAGCCGCCCCCGCATTCGCGGGCGTGTCATGCGGCGCTTCAAACCGGCTTTGGGGTGTCAGGCGGATCGGTCTGATCAGTGTCAGCTTGAAGATAATGGAAGGATAACGCTGGTTGGTGTACCATGCGGGCCGGTGACACACATGGATGAACGCGAAGACAGAGAACGAGCCCCGAGAAATCGCACAATGGCCCTGTCGGGCGAGGAGAGGGAACGATACGGCCGCAAGCTTCTTCGGCTCACCGGACGCGTTGATGCCGGGAAACTGATCAACACGACAATCAACCAAGACCTATCTCAAGTTCTTGACCATCTACCGGCCCGGTTCGTTGACCTTCTCTTCATAGACCCCCCTTACAATCTCACGAAGGATTTCGGGGCTGCGTCATTCGAAGAAACGAGTCCCGAGGAATACGCATCGTGGGTGTCCTCTTGGCTTCCGCGTCTTTTGCCCATTCTCAAGCCGACCGCTTCAGTATACATCTGCAGCGATTGGCGGTCATCGGGGGCGATTCAGTCCATCGTCGAAAAGCATTTTGTGATTCAGAACCGGATCACCTGGGAGAGGGAAAAGGGCCGTGGTGCAAAGCGCAATTGGAAGAACTGTTCGGAGGATATCTGGTTCTGCACGGTCTCCAAAGATTTCTTCTTCAACGCCGATGCGGTGAGGCTGAAACGACGGGTCATCGCTCCGTACAGAGATGCGCGCGGCAAACCCAAGGATTGGGACCAGACGCAGAACGGCGATTTCCGGTTGACGTGCCCCTCGAACCTCTGGACGGACTTGACCGTGCCATTCTGGTCAATGCCGGAGAACACGGACCATCCGACGCAGAAACCCGAGAAGCTGCTTGCGAAGGTGATTCTGGCGAGTTCCCGCGAAGGGGATTTCGTGTTCGATCCGTTTCTTGGGTCAGGAACAACCTCGGTTGTCGCACGTAAGCTGGGCCGACTCTATTGCGGTATTGAGCTTGATACCGAATACTGCTGCCTGGCCGAGAAACGATTGGCCATGGCCGAGTTCGACAATGCGATTCAGGGATACTCAGACGGCGTCTTCTGGGAACGGAATTCCCTCGCCTATCAGAACGGAAACAAGCGGAGCAGGAACATAGCCACAGACCAGGTACCCCTTTGCCTGCGCGAGGAAAGGAATCGGTATGCGAAGTAGACTGTTCTACGGCGGGGAGTATCGCCGCATTGAGGCTGAAATCGCGAAACTGCTGAACTCGCAACCCGACTTCTTGAGTGTAAGAACCGCAGACAGCACGAGGGCAACCGGCGACGCAATTCAGGAGATTCTGGCCGATAAGTTTCAGGCGTTGCTGGGTGGTATCTGCAAGGAGTATTCGGCAGATTTTGCTCGTCGAGCCATGGCTGACTTGGCCTTCAAGGACACGGACGACATCTACTACGTCGTTGACGTCAAGACGCACAGGAAAGAACAAGGGTTCCACATGCCGAACCTGACATCGGTTGAGCGTCTTGCGCGGTTCTACGAAGACGACATGAACTGCTTTGTTGTTCTCACGGTCAGTTACAGAATAGAGGGAACGAAAGTGACAGCGGAGGACGTACATTTTGTTCCGATCGAGTTCCTATCGTGGAAGTGTCTCACCATCGGCGCGCTCGGATGGGGACAGATACAGATTGCGAATTCGGATCATATTGACGTGGTGCCTGAGTATTCCAGGAAGAAATGGATGCTGGAACTGTGCGACACGCTTTTCGAGTTCTACCCCCACGAGATCAGCAAGATCGGCAAACGCATTGACCACTTCAAGAAAATCAGGGAACGGTGGGAGAAAAAGGCCGAAAGCTAACAAGGCGGTGAAACACTACGCGGATGGCCCAGCCCCGAGCGAAGCGGCTTGCCTGGGTGAGCGAAGCGAACAAGAAGCTGCTCCCTGAACGTTGCGTGGCATCGGACGCCTGTAGCGGATTCATCGGCGGCAGACGCGCCGCTCGCCTCCTCAGGTCACTTGCTGGAAGCCGCCGGCACATCGGGGAAGCGGGCTCTGCCATCTATGAGCGCGAGGATAGCTAACGCCGGACGATCCACGTAGACGCCCTCCGCGGTGAAGTGCAACATCGCCTGCCTTGTCGCCTCGCGGAGCTTCCCTGTTTCCTCTGCTCCGGCACACCGCGTTGCAGCCATCAGCCAGCGTTCGACCGGCACGCCTTCATCACCGGGCTTGAAGGTCTTGCGCACGCGCGCCCACAGTTCAGGCCGCGGCGGCGCGATATGGGCGAGGGCGAAAAGTTGCGCCAGACCGTCTGGATACGATTTCTTGAACCCTCCCGAGTAGACGCCCTTCGTGTCCAGCGCGACTTCGTAGTATTGGCGCTCCTCAGACCAGAACCTCCCCAGCCCCACGGCTATGCGCGCGGCCAGGCGCCGGGCGTTCTTCGCCTCCTTTTTAGAGTCCACGGCATCGAAGAACAATGCGCCCTCGTGCAGACCCCCGTGCACCTCGACGTTGTCCATCAGGTACTTCATCGGCCAGCCAGGTTTGGCGATCGTGAGGCCATCCTCCTGCGCCACGGCCTCGATCGCGCTCAGTGCCTTCCTGGCAGCGTCCACGATCTCAGACCGGGGTTTCTCGCCGCGTGCCTGGCTGTACCGCCAGGCTGCCATCAGGAAGGTGGCGGCGTAGGCATCGGTCGAGTCCTTCCGGCCGTTGGACTTGTAGGCGGCAACGGTCCCCTCCTGGTCGCAGATGGTGCCGTCGGCTTCCTGATTGGCTGCGTACCACAGCAGCCAGCGTTCCACGCGCTGTACATCCTGCGGATGGCGGCGAACGCCGTTGGCGGCGAGCAGCGCCATGGCCGCGAAGTTGCTGACATAGGGTACGGTCCAGACCGCATCGCCGGCGCCTTTGATGCGGATCATCCCGTCGTTCATCTGGCATTGGCGGATGATGTCGAGGCAGTGCTCAACCGCTGCCCAATCCTCCTGGGACGCCGCGCCCCTCTCCTTGTTCTCAGCTTCTGCCGCGCTGCTTGTGGATAGCACGAAGCACAGTGCAGCCGCCGATACTGTGATCCGCGTGATCACCGTGACTCCTGGCGAATGCCGTTCAGCGCTTGCTTGCGCCGCTGCCGACTTGAGATCAACGTGGTGAGCCTTCAGCGACGGCGAGCGGGTCTGTCAGTACCGGAGGAAGGAACCGAACCCAGTCCCACTCCACCGCCTTCTTCCCTCGAAGGATAGGTACTTCATTAGGAGCGTCAATCGCCGATGTTGCGTCTCTCAGGCCGCAAAGCAAAGCTCCCGGGGTGCCGCAGGCACACCCAACCGCGCACGCGGAACCCGATACCCGATACCCCGAACCCGGAGCCCGGTCCGTTACGGCCTGCAGCGAAGAGGAGCCACCTCGATCTGCTCGCACGTCGCGCTGCCCTTTTCGACCGTGAGCGTCAGTCGGTCGCCGGCTGCGTTCGGGACCCAGTTCACCAGTGTGCGCCGTTGGTTGATGCAGAGATCGAGAATCTCGTCCTTGGCGACAATGTCGAGCGTGAACGGACGGTCGAGGCCCTCAACGCCGGAAAGAGCTGTTGCGCCGCTGACGCTCACGCCCTTCTCGCCCGGCAGGATGCAAATCTCGTTGCCGCGCGCATCCGCGTCGGACGCGCGCAGGTTCAGCGTCAGGCCCGCCGCCTGGCATTCGATGCGCAGGCGGATGCGGGCGTTGCGCGGCAACGGCGACAACTGCGCGGCGGCACTGCTGTCCGCCGCGGTGAGGCGGACAGCGTGGCCGTCACCGCCGGCTCCGGCGTCAAGCGGCTTGCACTGCAGCGCGACCGCCTCGCCACAGGGCGGGATCATCTCGCGAACGAACGCGGTGCCCAGCGTGCCGTCGGAGTTCTGGACCAGTTCGCGGAACACGGCCCAGCCGGCGTACCCGTGCGGCCAGATGCTGGCCGTGCCGATGCGGCGGTTGTTGACGAAGGCCGCGGTCTTGAGCACGCGCGCGGCGCCGCCGTCGAGCACCTCGACCGGCGGTGTCCGCCACGGGCCGAGCGGCTCCCTGGACATGCGGTAGCGCGCGACCTGGCCGTAGCTGAAGAGCAGATAGTGCCACCCGTTCCACTCGAAGTAGTCGGGGCACTCGGGCACTTCCTTCTGTTCTTCCACCAGAAATGGCTCCGTCTCGTCCCACGTCTGCAGGTCTCTGGAAACGTACTGCGCCAGGCACGCCCGCGATCCAGCGCGCAGCGTCGTGCTGACGATGAGGTGGAACAGCCCCGTGCGCGAGTCGCGGAAGACGAACGGGTCGCGGAAGCCATTGGCGTACTTCGGCCCCGGCGTCAGGAAGGGGTTCGGCTCCGTCTTGGCAAAGCGCACGCCATCGGTGCTGACGGCCAGACTCAGCAGCTCCCCGCGGCCGGGAATCCGCGTCGCGTAGAAGGCATGGAACGTGCCGCCGTGAAAGAAGACCGAGCCGGTGCAGATGGAGCCCTCTTCCTCTTTGGTGATCGGCACGGCGAGCGGATGCTGCTGCCAGTGAACCAGGTCCGTCGAGCTGGCGTGCGCCCACTGGTGAGCGCCCAGGCCGTTCTTGGCCGAGTGATGCCCGCGGTCGAGCAGGTGATAGAAGTGGAAGACGCCGTCGTGGAACAGCGGCAGCGTGTCGCCGATGCTGAACGGGTCGCGCGGCTTGTAGTATTGCAGGCACGGCAGTTCGCCGACGTACTGCTTCCTGCGCGCCGCGACCTGCTCTGTGCCGCCGCTGAGGCACTCGATCTCCTCGTCGGAGAGCGCGCGGCTCCAGACCGCGACGTGATCCATCAGCCCCTTCCAGCCGGACTTCACCGCGCCGCCGATGGATTCGGCGCCGATGAGGCACGGCGCGGTGTTGCCTTCGCGGAGCGGACCCATGGGGAAGCCTTCGTCCAGCCAGACGCCGTCCGCAAACATCTGGAGCTTGGCGCCGTCGTAGCGGCATATGATGTCGTGCCAGTCGCGCCGGCCAATCAACGCGAGCGGGACCGTGACTTGTGTCATCGTCGGCGTGCGCTGGGTGCCTAGTTCGAAACCGATGGCGGCGTCGTTGGAGAGAAGGTTGTAGACGAGTCTGTCGTGGCCGTCGTGTTTGGAGAACAGTGGCCCGCCCCAGACACCGGACGGACTGCGCAAGCGGACATACACCGTGATGGCGGAACCCGTGAGGTTCAGCGCGCCGCCGTCTCCCTGGCCGGCATCGAGATACCCGCCGTCGAACTGCGCAACGAATCCGTCGCCGCCGCGGCGCAGTGACTCCTGATATTCGCCGCCTGTCAGTTTCGTTCCCACCGAGACCGCCCCCACGAGCGTGAGGTCATTCTTGCCGGCGCTGTCCTTGAAGCCGGCCAAGTGCCAGACGGCGACGGCAGTCTTGTACAGCCCGCTACAGTCCATGGTTGTCTCCGACCGGTCCCGCACTTTCGTCCGCCACCGCATCCACCTGCTGTTGACAGATGTGGTACCGCCCGGGGTGGGCGGCGTCCA
>JAPLOD010000427.1 GCA_026692735.1 Planctomycetota bacterium
CGCCGCATGCAGGCGCGCCCTGGAAGGGCGCGGGAGCCGCGTTGGCTTGCCTCCGGCGCCCTGTCAGGGCGCGGGGACGGTGGGCGCGCAGCACTCCGGGGGCACGGCACGCCTGCGGCGTGCCGGCCCCCGGCTAATATCCGGCGCCCCTCCGGGGTGAACAGCGAGCACACAAGCGATTGCGGATTGCGGATTTGGGTGACGGCAGAGAGGCGAAAGGGGGACGTATGGGGTTCGGGATTTCGCATCAGAAGGCGGGGTTGAATTGGGCGGGGCGGTACAAGGAGTGGTCGCGGGAGCGGGCGCTCGCGAAAGCGTGGCGTTTCTGGCTTCAACACAAGAGAGGACAGGGTTCCGGGTTCCGGGTTCAGGGTTCAGGGAACGGCAACGGGGAGCATGCGAAGTGGAGACGGATTACGGGGATCACGAGCGCGGTCGAGGGGGTGCTGACGGCGAAGGAACGGAAGGCGGGGTTGAAGAGGCTGGTGGATCGGATTAAAGAACTGGCCACAGAGGACACGGAGAACACAGAGAAAAGGCAGGAAGGAAAGGAACCGACGTTAATGCAGCCGTGGGGCGTCGGCGTGGAGGAGTGGGCGGGGAAAGACGAACATTCGATTGAGAGTTTGTGCATACGAGATGGAACCACGGATGAACACAGATGGACACGGATGGCAAAGAGGGCAAGACACGGAGACACGGAGACGCGGAGACGCGGAGATGGGGCGCAACGAGACACACGGGCGGGGACGCCCGTGCTACCCGAAGCGATCAAGGTACTTCAGGATGACGGCGGAGGACTACTACTATGAGGACCGGGCGTCAGAGCGGGCGCGGCGTATTGAGGAGTTGGCGTTTCGGTTGCGGCAGGATTTCGATCTTGAGGGCTGGGCTGTGCAGGCGGGATTCTCGAGCGGCGCTCGGTTGAAACGCGCGTGCGTGAACGTGCTGGGGCGGTCGCTGCGGAGTATAGAGCGCGCTCTGGCCGCGGAAGTGGTGCGGTATTACCTTTGCGCCGAGGACAAGGTGCTGCGGCAAGTGGCAAGCGGCGCAGACAGCGCTCGCGTGGCGCGGGCGCGGTGGGCTTATAATGAAAGCGAGGATGCGCCGACGGAACCGTTCCTCGATGAGTGGTCGAAGGCGGAGGAGTTGGCTCGCGACTGGCTGGACGCGATGCGAGGGGCGTTTGGATAATTTCGGATTTTAGATTTTGGATTTTGGATTGGCGCCCGAGAGATCGCAGAACGGTTTGGAACCACAGATGAACACAGATGAACGCAGATGACGCGCACGAACCTTCCCGCACCGGCCTTCCCCCCTATCACGCCAACAACTCTTTCCGGCCGCCTGCCCGGGCCGGAGGAGGCCCGCTCACTTCAGGTGCTCGTCGAACCAGTCAAAGGCGTCCGCCTGCATCGCCAGATCGAACTTGTGCGGCCCCGGATAGTACAAGGACTTGTACTGCCCTACTGCGCCGCCGCGACGATAGGTGTCGCGTATCATCCGATCAGCCCGGCGCATCTCCCCGATCGTAAACAGCATGTCGTCAATGTCGTTCTGCACCATGGTGGCCAACGGTGCGCGCAGAGCAATGATCTCGGGGAAGTCGAGGTCTTTCGGTAGCAGCGGCGCGTAGATCATCCACGTATGGGTATAGCACTTGTCGAGCAGGAACTCCCGCCACGTCGTCATAAAGCCGACACAGACTGCGCACGTAATGCGGTCGTCGAGGCCCGCGAGATACGTCGTGCGCATTCCGCCGCCGGATAGCCCGCCGCAGCCGACGCGGCGCGCGTCCACATCCGGGCGGGCGCAGAGGACATCCAGCGCCTTCTGGTCCTCGGCGAGGTACACTCCGGGCCAGGTTGTGCCCGCGCAGAACAGGCTCTTGGCCATGATATGCTCGTGCAGCCCCGCGAACTCATTGTACGCGTTGAACCCCGCCAAGTCGCCGGGTTCAGGGTCCACGCCGCCGTACTGCACCTGCGGCAGAACATCCGCAACGCGCACGCGCCGGCTGGCGAACGGGAATGTATCGTGGACGAGCACCGCGTAGCCGCGTCTCGCCACCTCGTTCGCCCACGCTACTCCGCCATAGCACTTCTTCTGATGCTTCTCCTGCACCTGCCACGCGCTGCCGCCGTCGCGCGCGATCTTGCGCCAGCCGAGGTACTTCTTCCCGGAATGGTCGTGCCGCCCGAGGATGCCGGGCAGTCTCCCCTGCGCGTCTGCGGGCTTGAGGAAGACCGCCTCGGTCCGTCGCCCCATGGGAAGCTGCCACGACAGCCGCTCGATGTACAGCCCGTCGCAGACCCCCGACGACTCGACGCGGACCTTCGGAGTGCCTCCCAGGTCCACTGGCGCGATGCATTCGAGCACCCGTTTCCGCGCGACGCGCCGCCAGGCATCCAGCGTCCTCCATTTCCCCGTGCGGAACGACAGCCGAGCCGGGCCTTTCCCAAGCACCGTATCCGCTGCCCAGAGTCCGTACGCACCGATCATGCTCTTACGCATGCTCTTGCCCCCATCCGCCCCCGCACTTCCGGATGACTCGCCTTGCGCCGCACCGGCGGCCGGAACTGGGCGCTTGCAGAGCTTCGCTCGTAAGACGTGCTACGCGCCCCATAGGGCGCGGATCTTGTGGGTGAAGTGCGGAAATGCGCGCTCGGGCGGCTCAAGGTCAGGATGCCATTTCTTCTCCCACTCAAAGCTGAAGAAGCTGTCGTAGCCATCCTTCTTGAAGCGCTGGAGGATCTTCTGCAGGGGGAGGTCCCCGGCCCCGGCCATTACGTAATGCCCTTTGCCATCGCCCCCCGTATAGCCGTCCTTAAGATGGCAATAGCAGATGTGCGGCTTCACTTTCCCGTAGGTCACGTTCCACGGCTCGATGCCGGAGAAAAAACAGTTGAAGATGTCGTAGACAATGCCGAAGCCCGCCGGCGTGTTGACCTGCTCTACAAGTTTCATGACCTGGTCGCCGCCGCACCAGTCATCGTGTGTCTCAAGGCCGATCTTGACCTTGCGCAGCGCCGCTTCTTCCGCCAGCGGCTTGAGTGCCCGCGCGACATTCGCGATCATCTCATCCTTCTTGGCGCCCTCCGGTATCTGCCCCGCAAACGTGCGGACGAACGGCGCGCCCATCGCCTCGGCAAGCCCCAGCAGCTTGCGCATCAACTCCTGGTTCTTCGCCGTCTCGGCATCGTCGGCGAAGGCGAAACGGCAATACCCCATGACGCTCATCACGGGCACGCCCGCATCGCGGAAGAGTTTCCCGACCCGCCGGGCTTCCTCAATGGGAGCGTCAGGCGAGAAGTGGTTGCCGTCCGCGTGCGTGCGGAGTTCGATGCCATCGTACCCGTACGTCTTCGCGTTCTTGGCGATCTCCTCCAGTGTCCAGTCGGGGCACCCCAGAGTAGTAAAGGAC
This sequence comes from Planctomycetota bacterium, assembly GCA_026692735.1. GTDB lineage: Bacteria > Planctomycetota > SZUA-567 > H5-PLA8 > H5-PLA8 > JAPLOD01. The sequence goes on from JAPLOD010000427.1 coordinate 3,425, forward strand.
AGTTTCATCGTACATGCCTCCTCGTCTAGCTTCCCACGCTGATGCCGCAATCCACGGGGATGATCTGGCCGGTGATTGCAGCGCCCTGCTCTGAACAGAGGAACGAGACCACGCTGGCGATCTCACTGGCGTCGGCGCGGCGGCCGAGCGGAATCCACTTGGCCGTCTCGGGATCCTCCAGCGCATGGGGGTGTCCCCACTGCCGATGCAGCGCCAGCCGCTCCCCCGGCGTATCCACCCACCCCGGCGCTATGACGTTGACGCGAATGTGGCGCGGAGTCGGCGCCAACTCCAGGGCCAGACAGCGCGCCATCATGTGCAGCGCGGCCTTGGAGACCTTGTAGGCGCCCAGGTCCGCGCCCGCCACAAAACCGTTGATCGAGCCGATGTGGATGAGCGAAGCGTTCGGCCCCAGCAGCGGTTCCACGGCCTGCGAGAACAGCAGCGCGCCCACGATATTGGTGTTGATCACGCGCTGGAAGCTCTCCGGCTTCGTCTTCAATAACGACCGCCGTTCATCGAACACGCCCACGGAGTTGACTGCCACGTTCAGGCCGCTCGCGCCCGCGCGCTTGCGGATCGCGTCTGCCAGTTTCTTGAGATCCTCCTGGGAGGTGATGTCCACTTTTTCCCAATAGGCTTCAAAGCCCGTTTCCTTCATCTCGTACGCCAGCGCCTTGGCCAGCTTCTGCAGGTGGTCGGCGATGATGACCGCGTGGCCGTCCGCCGCCAAGCGGCGCACAACCGCCTCGCCAATCCCCCGCCCTCCCCCGATGACCACCGCATAGCTGCGAGGCTTTGCTTGTTCGTTGCCGGCGGCGTCCATAGTAATGGGCACTCCTTTCGCCTGTGTTCAGTCTCTGCGATGGGGCGCGTAAGGTAGCCTTTACGCCATTGCACGGAGCGATGCAAGGGCGTATTTCGGCGGCCGCCGAAGTCTTCTTGCGCGCGCGCCACCGTGTTGATAAACCTTCAGCCTTACTGTTTCTCTGGTGCAAGCCCCGGCTTGCGGCGCAATCCGGACGATTGCGTCAGGTGTGCTCGCTTTGTGCGGAGGAGAGCCTGTCACCGTGACCACTTCAGATCTTGACCGCCTGTGCATCACCGCCCTGCGTTGCCTTTCGATTGACGGCGTGCAGAAGGCCAACGCCGGCCATCCCGGTGCGCCGATGGGCCAGGCGCCGATGGCATATGTGCTGTGGGACCGCCACCTGCGCCACAACCCAACCAATCCAACGTGGATGAACCGCGACCGCTTCATTTTGTCGCCGGGCCACGGCTGCATGCTGCTGTACAGCCTGCTGCACCTGACAGGCTACGACCTGCCCCTCGCGGAACTGCAGCGTTTCCGCCAGCTCGGCAGCAAGTGCCCCGGGCACAGTGAATACGGCCACACGGCCGGCGTCGAAACCACCACGGGACCGCTCGGCCAGGGCCTCTCCAACGGCGTCGGAATGGCCATCGCGCGGAAACACCTCGCGGCATACTTCAACCGCCCGGGCCACGATATCCTCGACTACATGATCTACGGCATCGTCTCCGATGGCGACTTGATGGAGGGCGTGGCGAGCGAAGCCGGCTCCCTGGCCGGCCACCTGCGCCTCGACAACATCATCTACCTCTACGACGACAACCACGTCTCCATCGAAGGACACACGTCGGTCGCCTTCACCGAGGACCGGCTCAAGCGCTTCGAAGCGTACGGCTGGCACACGCAAGCCGTCTCCGACGGAAACGACATCGAAGCCATTCACGCAGCTATCGAAGCCGCCAAGGCGGTCAAGGACAAGCCGCACATCATCGCCATTCGCACGATCATCGGCTACGGCTCGCCGAACAAGTCCGACACAGCCGAAGTCCACGGCTCGCCGCTGGGCAAGGACGAGGTCAAGCTGACGAAGAAGGCTTACGGCTGGGATCCCGAGAAAGAGTTCTACATTCCGGACGACGCGCTGGCGCAGTTCCGTAAGCAGGCTGCGCGCGGCAAGGAGCAGGAAGCCGAATGGAACACGAGGTTCGCCGCCTACGAGAAGGCGTACCCCGAGCTGGCCAGGCAGTTCAAGGACTGGCAGGCCGGCAGACTGCCCGAAGGCTGGACCGCGGCGCTGCGAACCTTCGCCGGCGTAATGGCCCTGAGCACCCGCTCGGCCCAGGCATAGATCTTGTATGCCATCGGCCCCAAGCTGCCCATGCTGCTCGGCGGCAGCGCCGACCTGGCGCCGTCCACGTCCACGTACATGAAGGGCCTCGGCGATTTCCAGCACCCCGCGAACCGGAAGGCCACGCCGCACGACCAGGACACGGGCACGTTCGCCGGCCGCAACCTCCACTTCGGCGTCCGGGAACATGGCATGGCCGCCGCGGTCAACGGCATGGCATTGTCGCACATGCTGATCCCCTACGGCGCGACGTTTCTGGTCTTCAGTGATTACTGCAAGCCGGCCATCCGTCTGTCGGCCTTCATGAAGGTGCAGTCCATCTGGGTCTTCACGCACGATTCCATCGGCCTGGGCGAAGACGGCCCAACCCATCAGCCCATCGAGCAGCTCGCAGCCTTGCGCGCCATCTACGGCTTGACGACGATCCGCCCGGCGGACGCCACGGAGACGGCCATCGCCTGGCAGTACGCGATCGAACACCGCGACGGACCGACGGCGCTGGCACTGACGCGGCAGAACATCCCGGTCCTGGACCGCAGCAAGTTCCCCCCTGCCAGCAACCTGCTCAAAGGCGGCTACATCCTGGTCGGCAACGCGAAGCTGAAACCTGATGTGATCGTCATGGGCACGGGCTCCGAGATCCAGTTCTGCCTCGGCGCCGCGGAGATCCTGCAGAAAGAAGGCATCAAGGTGCGCGTCGTCAGCATGCCTTCGTTGGAGCTCTTCGACAAGCAGCCCGAGAGCTACCGCAGCGAAGTCCTGCCGCCGGACGTCACGGCCCGGCTGGCCGTCGAAGCCGGCCACCCGATGTGCTGGCACAAGTACGTCGGCTCGCGCGGCGCTTTCCAGTGCATGGAGAGCTACGGCGCCTCGGCCCCCCTCGAACAGCTCTACAAACACTTCGGCTTCACGCCGGAGAACATTGCGGCAAAGGCGCGGAGGCTGGCGGGGAAGTAGCTACTTCTCAAACAGCTTGTCCAGCTTCAGCGTGAAGCCGGGCAGCAGCGGTGTCGTGAGCGTGTCCTTCGCCGTCAAGACTGCCGCCGCGTTGTCGGCGTCTTCCTGGAGGCGGAAGACGTGCAGGCTATTGGCATCCGGATCCACGATCCATAGTTCGGGCAGGCCGAATCGGGCATATTGGCGCCGCTTCGTCTTCAGGTCCAGGTCCCGGGTGGATGGCGACAGCACTTCCACGCAGAGATCGGGAACGCCGCGAATGCCCTCGGACGCAATGCGCGACCCGTGCTCGCGCGAGATGAACAAGAGGTCGGGCTGGAAGACGTCCTCTTCCGAAAGGATCACGTCCAATGGCGCGCAGAAGACCCGGCCGGCCTCGCTTCGTTCCGCATGGTTCACCAGGGCATTCAGCAGGCGGACCAGGACCGCCTGATGCCGCGAGGTCGGCGAAGGGCTCATCAGCAGGTCTCCGTCCACGAGTTGATACCGCGGCCCCGTCTCGGGCAAGGCACGATACTCCTCATATGTGAACTTTATGTCTGTCCGCATATCTGGCCTCCAGGTGTGACTATACCACGCCAACGCCACACCGCAACCTCGCGGGAAAACGGCCGTGCCAATTTCCCGTTCAGCATTATGATGCGCCCGTGGACCAGGAGAACCCGCCCCCATTCGCTGACGCGGCGCCCGCCGCTGGAGCTCCCCAGGAAGTCTTCCCCGAGCCAACGCCGGAGGAAGTAGCCGACGCGCTCTGCCCCCCTGGGACGGAAGCGGAGGCATGGCGCGTCGAAGCACGGGAAGCGCTGCACCGATTACGGGTCAAGCCTGCCCCGCAGCGCGTCTCCCACACCCTGGTGCTGGTCACCACTCTCATTCTGTTCGCGCTGACCCTCGGCAACATGGGCTGGCTGGAAATCGCCGGCCTGGTTGGCATCCTGCTGGTTCATGAGCTCGGCCATCTGCTGGCGATGAGATGCTTCGGCTATCATGACACGCGCGTGTTCTTCATCCCGTTCTTCGGCGCGGCGGCCGCGGGCAAGAAGGACGACGCCAGCCAGGTCCAGCGCGCCATAGTGGCGCTGGCCGGTCCGGTCCCCGGCATCGCACTGACGGCCTGCTACCTGATTGCCGTGCTCACCGGCCAGCTCGCCCGTCCCTCCGCGGCAGTCTTCACCTTTGCCGGCTTCGTCCTGCTGATCAACGGCCTCAACCTGCTGCCATTCGTACCGCTCGACGGCGGCCGCTT
>JAPLOD010000428.1 GCA_026692735.1 Planctomycetota bacterium
CTGTGGCAAGGGCGCTTCGCCTCGGTCGTGCTGGATGGGCCGCACCCTTTCGCGCCAGAAGCCGGGCGGAAAGCGAAAGGACCAGAGACGGCGTGCTTGCCAGGCTTGGAGTAATAGGTATGGTGTCCCCGGAACTCCCACAACACGCAGAACGCCGTGCCTGTTTCTAGCGCGGTGAACCAAGCCATCGCGGACTACTATTCCACGAAACCCTACTTCACGGGGGGCAATACTGTTAGGGAATGGCTAGCGTCGCAGTCGTGGCGGGAGCAGTACGAATTCGGGCAGAAGATACTAAAGAAGGTGTTGGCTGGGCAGCCGTTACCGTAAGGGGATTGCGATGACAGAGAGCATCAAAGAACTGGCTGAACGCTATCGCAGCGCCGCGATTGGAGCGGCAAACCCGGACCCTAAGAAGGCAAATGAATGCTATGCGACGGTACACGCTTGCTACAAGATGCTTTGCGCGTCCGAAGGAGGCCGTGACGCTATTCTCTCGCTAATGAACGATGATGAACCAGGCGTTCGCTGCGCAGCCGCATCCCATAGTCTTCAATGGCGTGCGGATGTCGCCCAGCAGGTGCTTGAGGCCCTTCGGGACTCAAAAGGGCCATTTTCATTCACTTCCGAGATGGTCTTGGAAGAATACAGGAAAGGGCGGCTGAAGTTTGACTACTGAGGGATTCTTGTTTGGGAAACTGAGGGAAACGAAGGGACGGACCACTCGTTGACACCCGTCCCCCGTCCTGTTCCCCCTTCTTCCGCCCCCCGCCCAAGCGGCTGACGGCCAGGGCGGCAGCGGCCCGGAGCAGCAGCGACGCAGTGACGGCGGCGGTCGGTGAGGCGCGAGGGGGGCGGGGCAGATTCCACAGAATCTCTTCGGTAGTCTGTCGTTCGTTTTCATCAGTTTCTCTTTCGGGTCTTCTGGCCGATGGCGGCCCGTAGCAGCCCGCTGGCCGGTCCGGACCCGCTTCCCGCTGGTGTCTTTCTTGCGCCCCGTGGTACTGCCGTCGGTCTAGGAAAACTAGGGAAAACTACCGACAGGCACTAGCTTCAGACTTGACCGTAGTGTGCGAGGAGTAGATTGCAGCAATGCCGCGCTTCGCTGGCTTTTCGAGTTTCGGATTTCGGATTTCCGCCCGGACACCCTTTCAGGGCTTCTGCGTCTTCGCGTTGCCGAGCAGTTCGCCCAGTCTGCTGCACAGGACTGCCCCGCTGAAGGGCTTCCCCAGAAAGCTCACCGCCCCCATGCCTTCGAAGCGCGGTGAGAGCACCTCTTCGCTGTAGCCGCTCATCACCAGGACCGGCAGGTCCGGCTTCATGTCGCGTATCTCGCGCAGCACCTGTTCGCCGTTCATGCGCGGCATGATGACGTCCAGCACGACCGCGCTGATGCTGCCATCGTGCTGGCGCAGCGTGTCGAGCGCGGCGTCGCCATCGGCCGCCGTGAGAACTGAGTAGCCTTCATTCTCCAGCAGCGCCTGGGCGAGCGTACGGATGCCTTCCTCGTCATCCACGACCAGTATCACGCCGGTCCGCTGCGCCGGCGGGCCGCCGCGGCTCTCCTTGGCGGCGCAGGCGCTGTGGGCCGGCAGGAACACGGTGAAGGTCGTGCCGCTGCCCGGCCGGCTCCGCAGCAGGATAGTCCCCTCGTGCGCGCGCACGATGCCCAGCACGGTGGGCAGGCCCAGGCCGCGGCCGGTGAACTTGGTGCTGAAGAAGGGATCGAACACCCGCGCCTGCGTGGCGCTGTCCATGCCGCAACCGGTGTCCTCGACCTCCACGTACACGTACTCGCCTTCGGGCAGCGCGCGGTTCGGATAACACTCCGCGAAAAGCCCATCGCTGGCGTGCACGACGCCGGTGCTCACGGTGACCGTCCCGCCGGGATCGCCGATGGCTTCCGCGGCGTTGACCATGAGATTCATCACCAACTGCCGCAGTTGGGCCGCGTCGGCGTCCAGAGCGGGCAGGTTGTCGGCAAGCCGGTAGTGCAGCACGATCTTCGGCGGCAGCGCCGTCGCGGTGAGGCGCCCCGTGTCGGCGACCAGCGTGTTAAGATCAACCAGTCTGGAGGAAATCCGGGCTTTGCCGGAATAGACGAGCATGGTGCCGGCCAGCTCAGCGGCCCGCTGCGCCGCGGTGGCGATCTCCTGCAGGTGGCTGCACAGGGGCGATGTTGCGGGCGTCTGCGCGGTCGCCATCTCGACGTGTCCCTGGATGACGGTCAGCAGGTTGTTGAAGACGTGGGCGACGCCGCCGGCGAGCTTGCCGAGGCTTTCAAGTTTCTGGGATTCGAAGAGGCGCTTCTCGAGGGCGAGGCCGTCCGCCTCGGCGCGTCTGCGCTCCGTGAGATCAAGTTCGCTTTCCTTGAGCGCTTCCTCCGCCGTGCGTTGCGCGCTGATGTCGTTGAAGGTGACCACGGCGCCGCTGACAACTCCGTCCTGGCGAACGGGCTGGGAGGAGTAACCTACGGGCACAGCCGTGCCGTTCTTGCGCCGGAAGCACTCGTTGTCAATACGGCAGCCCTGGCCTGCGCTGAGCGTGCGGAGTATGGGGCATTCCTGAGGGGGGTGCGAGGAGCCCGCGGCGCCGTCGTGGTGGAACAGGCTGTGCACGTCCTGGCCGACGACCTCGTCGGGCGTGTAGCCGAGCAACTCGGCGCCGGCGTGGTTGATGAACGTGATCCGGCCGCCCGCATCAACCCCCACAATGCCACCGGCGGTTGATTCGAGCAGAAGGCGCACGTATTCAGCGAGCTTCGGGCGCCTGGTCTTGGACTTCCTTTGGCTCATCGCCCTTCGTTCCGCCCCAAAGCAGACCTACACCCCCTCCAGCAGTGGTGGTAAGGTGCATATTGCCAACGCTTACAAACGCGGTGCCACACGCCGGAATGCAAAATAGCACCGTTCTCCTTAGTCCAGTCGCAACAGGATGTTGCCGCTGCGCTGGCCAAGCGTCGTTCCTCCGGTAGCATGGCGGCGTGCCCGGCCTGACGATGCGAACCACCCATGGACGCAGACGAGGACGGATGGATGACTGTTCGGAAACTATCGGCGTCCATCTGCGTTCATCTGCGGTTCCACAGTGGTTCCTTCTAGGAAGGAGAGTCGCACATGCCCGACCAGGTTATCGTGTGCCCATACTGCAAGAAGGCGATCCCGCTGACGGAGGCCATCGCGCACCAGATTCGTGAAAGACTGCGCGAAGAGTATGACGCGAAGGCCCGGCAGAAGGATGAGGAGATCGCCACGAAGGAGCAGGCCCTGAACGCGCAGGCCGAAGCGGTGGAGCACGCAAAGAAGGACCTCGAGAACCAGGTCAAGCAGCGGCTCCAGCAGGAACGCGGAAAGCTTCTCAAGGACGCGCAAGCCCAGGTACGGGACGAGACAGCACTCGTCGTGAAGGACCTGCGCGCGCAGATCGAGGAGAAGAGCCGCAGCCTCCAGAACGCTCAGAACGCCGAGCTGGAGCTGCGCAAGCAGCAACGCGCGCTCGAGGAGAAGCAGCAGGCGCTGGAGCTGGAGATGGTGCGCAAGCTCGACGCGGAGCGGCAGGCCATCGAGGCGCGGGCGCGGGAACGCGCGGACGAGGCGCACAACCTGAAGGAACAGGAGACGGAGAAGAAGATCTCCGACATGACCAAGCAACTCGAAGATATGAAACGCAAACTGGAGCAGGGCTCGCAGCAGCTTCAGGGCGAAGTCGCGGAACTAGAACTCGAAAGAATCCTGGGAGACGCGTTCCCGGACGACCAGATCGAGCCGGTGCCGAAGGGCGTCAAGGGAGCGGACGTGCTGCAGAAGGTCTGCAACCGCGCCGGGCAGTGCTGCGGCACGATCATCTGGGAATGCAAGCGCACGAAGGCGTGGAGCGATGGCTGGATCGCGAAGCTGAAAGAGGACCAGCGAGAGATCAAGGCCGAGATCGCCGCCTTGATGTCCCTGGCGCTGCCCAGAGACGTCAGGACGTTCGGCCTGGTCAACGGCGTGTGGGTCACCGACTACGCCTGCGTCACCGGCCTGGCCATGGCGCTGCGGACAACGCTCATCCAGGTGGCCGGCGCCAGGGCCGCCGTGGCGGGAACACAGGACATGAAAGAGCGGCTGTACGATTACCTGTCAGGCCCGCAGTTCAAACAGCGCGTCGAGGCGCTAGTGGAAAGCTTCAGGCACATGAATGATGACCTGTTGCGCGAGAAAGCCGACAGCGAACGGCGCTGGGCCAAGCGGCAGAAGCAGATCGAGCAGGTCGTCAAGAACACGCTGGGCATGTACGGCGACATGCAGGGCATCGTGTCGTTGCCGCAGCTCAAGAGCCTCGATATGAAACAGTTGGAGGCCCGGCCCGAGGCGGAGGCGGGGGAGTAGTAAGCTGCACGCGGTCGTATGCTCGTATGGCCGGCACAATCATCGCCAGCCACACAGCGGCCGCGGCGATGGCCGTCCACGCGTAGCTCGCGGTCGTGAACACCACCTCCGCTCTCTGCAGCAACGTGATGACCAGCGAGGCGCCGCCTTTGCCGAAACGGTAGCCGAAGACGTCAATCACCTCCTTGGCCCGGTAGCGGACATCGAACGAGAACGGGATGTAGAGGATCTCCTTGCCGGCGCGGAACAGCGAGTAGTCCACCGTCTTGAAGAGCATATACGCGCCCGCCGCGCTCGTCAGCGACGGCGCGCCCAGCAGCCAGGTGCACGCGCCGATGTTCAGCAGCGGCAGCACGATATGCAAGGCGCTCAGCGGCAGCACGCGCAGCAGCAACGGGGCGAGAAGGAACTGGCTGAAGGCGGCGGCCCCGCTGAGCGCCGCGTAGAAGTTGCCCGACCACGCGTTCCGCGCATCCTTCTCGGGAATGCTCTGCTGCAGCTTCGTCTGAAATTCCAGGTCCACGACCGCGGCGATGACCTGCGTCGCCACGACAGCCAGCAGCAGGAACACCAGCATGCGATGCGTGCGGAACAGCCCGAGCCCGAGATGGCCGGTACGATCGGCACCGCTGCTGGACGCAGATGAAAGCCGTTCGCCTTTTGCCGGTTCCATCTGTGTCCATCTGTGTTCATCTGTGGTTTCTCCCTGTTTCGGTTCGCCACAGCGCCGGTAGGCCACTTCGGACGCCACAGCCGCCGGCAGGCACAGCGTGGCGGCAAAGAGCAGCATCGTCTCCGTTCCCAGCGGCTTGGATAGAATGCCGAGCAGGTAGCCGCCCAGCACCGCGCCCAGAGAGGCCACGCCACAGATGGGCCCGTTGAGCTTCTTGGCCGCGGCTGTGCCGAGCGTGCTGTTCAGGAAGGACCAATACTGCTCGATGAGCAAGACAATGTAGACTTCGCGCAGAAGATACAGCACGCCCGTTGCCGGCTTGTTGCCCGCCACTATCGCCGCGTAGCAGACGACGATCCCGCCGCCGGACGCCAGCGTCGTGACCAGAAGCGTGCTGCGCGGCCCCAGCCGGGAGAGCAGCCGCCCGTAGCCATACAGTGCCGCGATAAGGGCCAGTGGCGTCAGAGCCATGATGACGGGCAGGTTCGCCGCGCCGTAGGCATTCGTGAAGAGCGTGTTGGATGTGCTGCGGAGGCATTCGTAGCCGCACAGCAGGAAACCGGCGGAGATGCCGATCGCCGTCGCCGCGAAGACGGGCCGCGGCCATGTCGCCGAAGTCTCGCCCCCGATCCCGCCGCCTTCTGTCACGCTTCCTCCTCGATGAGCCGACCCCTGCCTATTTCTCCACCCCAAAGAACGTCTGGCACGGCAGAACCTGCATCCAGCTCGGACTGAACGACCCCGCGGCGCGCCAATGGTCGAAGACGCCCGCGGCGTCCGACCACTGCAGCGCGCCCTGCGGGCCTGCGCCTTCGCTGTTGGCGATCATGAAACCGAAGCGCAACCGCTCCTTGCCCGGATCGAAGAGCGCCAGTTCGCGGCGCGGGATGGCGATCTCATAGACCGTGAGCTTTGCGGTTTCATCCCGCTTGATGACGATCTGCGCGCCCGCCACAGGTCCGACGTACGCCTCCTTCTCGGTCTGGTATGCCGTGCGCCGTGGCGTATCCGCGCCCCATTGCCGGACCAGCTTGTCGCCGTCCGCCGACACGTGCGCGGCGTAGTGGTAGTCCGTGTCGCAGAAATGGCCCTTCCAGGCGTAGGGGTCGTCCATCTGCCGGCCCCAGCCCGGCACGCGATCGCGGAAGCCGAACGAGAACATGAAGACGTCGCCGCAGTAACGGATGTGGTCCAGGCCTTCGGGGTCGCCAACCTTGTACGGCAGCTCGGCCTTGCCGCGCCTGACCTTCTGCCCGGCCTTGCATTCCAGCTTGTCTTCGTTGACAGCCGCGGCGAGGTACACATTGTCGTTGTCGTAGGCCGTGTAGACCCACGCCGTCACGCGCTTGCCGTCGGCAGCTTCGGGGCGCTTGAGGTTGGGGTTGAGCAGGTACTGCGTCGGGTCAACCGCGTTGCTCGCGCCCTGACTGTCAATCATGACAGGCACGGCGCCTTTCCAGTCGTCGAGGGAACCGTCCACCTTGATTGTCCGCTTGATGAACCGCGCGACGGCGATGGTCTGTTCTCTCGTCACGCTCCCCGCGTCGCTTACGACCGCCAGCGTGACCGGGTACTGGTTCTGCGGCGACAGCTCGCAGCCCGGCCACGCGATCGGCACCTCCACCAGCTTCGCCGCTGGGATGGTGAAGCTTGCCTGCGTGCCTTTGCCAGCGGCAAGTAGCTTCAGCGTTCCCTGCACCTTGCAGTTGATCTGGTTCTCGATGCGCACGCCGAGCGTCTGCGCTTCGTTGGCCGGTTTCATCAGGGAAAGCGCATAGAGGTTGAGCGGCGTCACGTTCTCGATGTGCGCCTCGCGTATCCGCTCGCGCAGTTGGATCACGTCGAGCGTTTCGCTGGTGATGTACACGGGATGCTCGTTGAACGGCAGAGTGAGCGCGCCGTCGGCGGCCGGGATCTCGCGCCCCGTGATGTCGTACGCCTTCAGTCCCGCGGCGTTCTCGATGGTCAGCGTGCCGCCGGTGTCCACCTTGTCGTTGGAAACGCCGGTGTTGTTCCAAATGACCGCGACCTTCGTGGAGTCGTACATCCGTTCGGGCGGCCCGCGGTAGGCCGCCGACGCCATCAGTTCGCTTGCCCGCGGAAGGGCGCGCACCGCTTCGGTGGTGTACCGCGGTGTCGCGAAGATCGCCCCCCAGATCAGCTCGTGCTCCGGCCAGATGTCCGCGGCGATGGGGCGGTCTTCGAGGAAGTGCGTCATCGCGGCGAACGCGACGTTGCTCTTCGTCCATTCGGGCCCGTAGCCGATCTCCCACTGCGCGTTGCCCTGGAACGCGCCCACCAGCGCCGTGCGCACGAAATACTGGACGATCTTGCAGGCGTTGGCGTTGTTGTTCTTGGGGTGTGGGCCATTTGCCAGGGCGGCGGCAATCCGCGCGGCTTCCTTCTGCGCAGACACGAAGGCGTCGCTTTTCTGCTCGGCCTTGGGGACCTTCTTCATCTCGGCCTGGAGTTCGGTCTGGCGCTTCTGAAGCGCCGTGCGCTCCGGCGTCGGCGGGGTCTCGTATTCCGTGCCGCCTTCGGTGAGGTAGTAGTAGCGCAGCCCCATGCGTTTCGTCACCTGCATGCCGTGGTCAATGGAACGGCAGTTGTCGCCGGCGCGATGCGTGGGCTGGCCCGTGCTGTACGAGTACGGATGGTGCGTGGTGCCCTGGAGCAGTCCCTTCCAGCAGGCGGGGTCGTGTTCGATATGGTCTTCGGCGAACATCGAGCTGTTGCCCGCGATGATCCTGTAGTTGGGGTTCAGCTTGAGCGCCATCTCGCACCACATCTTCTGGAGCTTGCGGTACTCGGCGGCGTCCGCGGCCCATGTCCAGCCGAAGATCCACGGCTCATTCCAGAACTCCAGCACCGTTACGTCAGGGTAGTGCTTCAGGATCTGCTCCCACGTGGCGACGAATTCGGCGAAGTCGCGCGGCGGCCCGTGCATGCCGGTCTCATCGGCCAGCTTGCTCTTCGCGCCGGGGAACGCATATCCGGCGATGGGCAGCACCCACGTGTCGCCGGCCTTCGCTTCCGCCCAGCGTTTGTCTTGCTCCGGGAAATTCAGCGGCAGCGCCGCTCCGGTGGCTTCCGCGGGCAGCTTTCCCGCAAGGTGCGGCTGGAAGTGCGCGCGTTGCACTTTCATGCCGATCATCTGCAGCAGCTTGAGCTCCTGGCCCAGGCGCAAGCCCGAGGTGTTCGAGGAGAAGAAGGAATCGGGGCGCAGGCCAGGATGGTAAGGCGGGACAACGCCCACGTCGGTCCAGCGCTTCAGCACGGCGTCGCCGGCGGAGAATTCCGCGGAGATGCTGTAATAGCCCACGCCGGCATCGAGCGCGGCTTCCCCCTCGACCTCCTTGCCGTCGGCAGGCAGTTCCAGCTTGAGTTTTGGCTGCCAGGCCACGGGCTTGCCGAAGATGTCGTCGGCCCGCAAACGCACCTCGACGCTGTGCGCCTGGCCGTTGGTGCTGCGCGCTTTCGTCCGCAGCGTGACAGGCCCGGCGGCGAGCGTGTACAGGCGGTACGTTCCGCCCGCCTCGAGAGTGGCCTCAAAGGTGTCCGCGGCGTGACTGACGGCGGCAACGGCGACCAGGACGGCAAGGAGAGGCAACAGGTGGCAGCCCATCATCGTTTCCTCCGTGGAGTGCAGAGGAAGCTCTTCTACCACCATGTGGAGCGATTCGCAAAAAAAACGGGTGGCCAAGAGCGACCACCCGCACTTCCATGCCGAGAGCGCCGGTCACATCCGGCGAACTCTTACCATGCCGGTCCTCAAACCGGCTCCAGAGCAATCTGCTGTTGTAGTGCCGGTTGCTCTCCGGCGTACTGCTCGGCACTCCTTCCGGGCCGGATTGTTGACGGTCGTGGCAACCGCCTTCATGCGCAAGCTACCGACTCGGCTTGCAAGCGTACAACCGACCCAAAAATAACTAAACCACATACCGTGCAAGCCCGTCAACCTTTTCCGGCACAATTCCTAGGGAAAGCGGTTCTGCGGCCTACTTGTCTTCCACTGTGATATAACCATCCATGGGGATGTAGATGGCCGCGGGGCCGGTGACGCCATCCGTGACGCGCTTGAACTCCTCGAGCGAACCGATCTTCTGGACAGCCGCATGGCCTGCGTCCTTCAACTCCGTGATGATCGCCCCTTCGTAGAGACCTGCGCGGTCGGCGGGCGTGCCGCGTCTGACGCGCGTAATCTCGATGCGTCCGCCGCGTTTGCGGCCGTCGTCCGCGGAGAGTTCCTTGACCTGCATGCCGCGCCAGACGAACTCGCTGGGCGCTTTGGCCGTCTCCGTGCCGGGCTTGGCGCGGGGGCCGGCGCCGGGGCCGGTGGCGCGGGCGTCGGGCGGCATGTCCTCATCATCCAGGTCCGCGCGCCCGGCGTCGTCGGTGCCAGGGGCGAGGTCCGGGGCGCTGGCCAGCACGACTTCGGAATACCGTTTCGAGATGCGCACGCTGAACTCGGCCGCCCTGCCGCCGCGGTCCACCACCTTGACCCTGACCGTGCGGCCGACGGGCGTGTCGTTGACGGCGGCCATCAGGTCCTGCACGTTGCCGATCGGGTTGCCTTCGTAGTTGACGATCACCATGCCGGCCTCGAGCCGCGCGCGGTCGGCCGGCGTGTTGGGGATGACCTCTTCGACCAGCGCGCCCTTGTTGTCAGGGACCTTGAAGACCTTCTGGCCCGGGCGGAGGTCGTTGAGGCGCACGCCCAGCCAGCCGTACTCGATCTCGCGGCCGGCCTTCAGATAGGCGAGCCTCTTCTGGAGGTGGTTGCTGGGGATGGCGAAGCCGAAGCCCTGCGAGAGCCCGCTGCGCGAGAAGATCATCGTGTTGATGCCGATCAGCTTGCCGCGGAGGTCGAAGAGCGGCCCGCCGGAGTTGCCGGGGTTGATCGCCGCGTCGGTCTGGAGCAGGTTGCCGTAGAAGACGTCGCCGGAACGATAGTGCGCCGGCACGCTGCGCCCGCGCGCGCTGACAACGCCGACGGTCAACGTGTTGGCCAGGCCGAACGGATTCCCGATGGCCATGGCGTATTGTCCGACCTCAACCTTGTCGGAATCGGCGAGCACGGCGCAGGTCAGGTTCTGCGGGACGTTCTCGCCGGCGAGCTTGATCATGGCGAGGTCGCTGCGCGGGTCGCTGCCGCAGATGTCGGCCTTGAACATCCGGCCGTCTATGAGCTTGACCCAGATGGCGTCGGCGCCGTGGACGACGTGTTCGTTGGTGATGATCAGCCCCGTGGGCTCCACGATCACGCCCGAGCCTTCGAACATCCTGTCCGGGGGCAGCGGGCCGAGCTGCTCGCTCATGCGCCGCAGTTCTTCCATCCAGTTTCCCGGCTTGGTGTGCACCTGCAGGCTGACGACGCAGGACGCAATGCGCTTGGCGAGCTTCTGGAAGCCGCGTTCGAGGCGGCTGGCAATCTCGATGTCGGGGTCGTCTTCGGCCTCAACTGCGCGCAGAGCGGGCGCGGTCAGAAACAGCAATGCCACCCCCGCCCAAACGGCCAGCAGGTGTGTGCGACGGCCGGTGCTTCGTGACGGCTCGCGCATTGTTCCCCGCACCGATGACCCTCCCCCTGCCCACAGTGTACCGCACCCGCCCGCAGGTTGTAGGGCCAAATCGCGGGGAGCGGAGGGAAGCGAAAAACCAGAAATCCGACGCCCGCAAGGCCGGGTCGAGACGGTTAAGCGGAGATGGTTCAGCCACTGTAGGCTCTCTTCAGACGAATCCACCGCTCGCTTACCAAGCGCGCATCTTCCCTTTCCCGGCCGCCGCAAGGCCGGGCGAAAGACCGCGCCCACGCCATGAGGCTGGAAACGCTCTCTATCTTCTCCGCGGTAGTCATGCCGCGCACTTCATCCAGATCAAGTTGATTGGCCAACTCCCACCGCGCCTTCCATGCTTTGAGCGCCGCCTTGGTCATGCCATGGCCGCCGCGCCGTTTCGAGCGGCGTGCTCCGGCTCTGCGCTTGGCCATAGTCCTTCCCCCTGCCGTTGGCGGCCCTGTCTCGCCGCCACGATTATGCCGCAAGCTGCCCGCAAACTATCATACCCGCGCCTTGCCTCGGATGCCACGCGGTTGTCGCTGGCTCATACCGTCATACCGTCAGCTTTCCATCCAGTGCCGCCGGCAGGCCGCTTGCCGGGCAACTGGCGCCCATGAGTCTTTCACTTCTTCCTTCCCGCTGGCCGTGCCACGGGAACACCGGCCAATCCGCAATCGTCAATCCGCAATCCGCAATCCGCAATGCGGCGCTACTCCGCCGCGGCCGCGGGCTTCTCTTCCGCCGCCGCCGGGGCGCCGCCGACCTTGAGCGTCGTGGCGTCGGCCAGGGCGTCCTGGTGAGCCATGATCTTCTCGAAGAGCTCCTTGGCGATCGCGGTATTCTCAATGAGGAACTTGCGGGCGTGCTCGCGGCCCTGGCCCAGGCGCGTGGTGCCGTAGTTCAGCCACGCTCCGGACTTCTCGACAATGCCGGCCACGATCCCGAGGTCCAGCAGCGAACCTTCCCAGGAGATGCCGCGGTCGAACATGATCTCGAATTCGGCCACCCTGAACGGCGGCGCCACCTTGTTCTTCACCACTTTGGCCCGGCACGCCGCGCCGATGGCCGTCTCGCCTTCCTTCAGCGTGCCGATGCGCCGCACGTCAATGCGCACCGACGAGTAGAACTTCAGCGCGCGCCCGCCCGGCGTGGTCTCCGGCGACCCGTACATCACGCCAATCTTCTCGCGAAGCTGGTTGATGAACATCACGATGGTTTTGGAGCGCGCGATGGCGGCGGTGAGCTTGCGCAGCGCCTGCGACATGAGGCGCGCCTGCAGGCCGACAAACGCGTCGCCCATCTCGCCTTCGATCTCGGCTCTGGGGACCAGCGCGGCGACGGAATCCACCACCACGATGTCCACGGCGGCGGAGCGCACGAGTTGCTCGCAGATCTCCAGCGCCTGCTCGCCCGTGTCCGGCTGGCTGACGAGCAGTTCATCGAGCTTGACGCCGAGCTTCTTCATGTAGGCGGGGTCGAGAGCGTGTTCGGCGTCAATGTACGCCGCGATGCCGCCATCTTTCTGCGCGTTGGCGACGACGGTCAGCGCCAGCGTGGTCTTGCCGCTCGATTCCGGCCCGAACACCTCGACCACGCGGCCCCGCGGGATGCCGCCGACTCCCAGCGCGATGTCCAGCGAGAGCGAACCGGTGGACACGGATGGAATGTGGCGCGTCCCGTCGCTGGTGAGCTTCTGGATCGAACCCGCCCCGAACTGGCGCTCGATCAGATCGAGGGCGCGCTTGAGCGCTTCCTGCTTGCGTTGCTTCTCAGCGTCGGCGTCCTTCTGCACGCGGGCGGCTTTGGCGTCGTCTTTGGAGGGTTTGGACATGGGTGCTCCTTCCGGTGGTGACCAGTCTCATCGCTGCGGAATACCGATGATACCACTGCAAGGGATCGTTTTCACGCGGACATTTCCGGAATCGCGGGTCAGTTCCCTGAGTATTGTTTCAGCCAACCCGGCACAGGCAGCTTGCTGACCCGTTCCTTGACGGCTTTGAGGTCGAAGTCCTGCTTGTCGGTATACTGCATCATCCAGTCGGCGGCCTTGCCGAACTCTTCAGGCGGCACCTGGTGGCCGCAGTCCACTTCATGCATCTCGATGTTGGCGCTTTCCTTCTTGAGCAACTCGACCGCCTTGCGCGCGCCGTCTATGGGGACAGTGCCGTCCTTGGTGCCGTGGCAGACATAGATGGGCTTGGAGGCGATGTTCTTCAGGTTGAACTCGAGGAAATCGGCGTAGAAGCCGCTGAACGGCGCCAGAGCCGCGAAGAGTTCGGGGCACTGGCAGCCAAACGCCCACGTGCCGTTGCCGCCCATGGAGGCGCCCATGAGGTAGATGCGCTTGGGGTCCACGTGCCAGCGGAGCATGACGTTGTCGAGCGTCTCGAGGAGATAGGTCAGTTCGCGCGGGTGCGCCCACCAGGTCCTGAGGTGGTTGGGGAAGACGACAATGTTCTTCTTGAACGCAGGGACCACCTGGGCCATGGCCACCACGTTGTCCGCCGTGCCGGCTTCGTGTTGTCCGCCATGGAGGAAGATGATCAGGGGGAGGCCGGTCTTCGTCTCTTTGTGCTCCTTGGGGACGGAGACGTGATACCAGGCGGCGTCCTGCGTGTAACCGGGGACCTTCTGTTTCTTGAGCAAGCCGGTGGGCGCTTCGGCCCAGCACGCGGCGCGCACCGCATCCATCATGCCGTGGGCGGAGGCGTTGTCGGGCTGGAGCTTGAGGACAGCCTGCAGGCATTCGAGCGCCTGGGCGCTGAGCTTGTTCTGCTGGCACCACTGGGCCAATGACACGAGGTCCTTGGGGTCGTCGGGCTTGAGCTTGGTCTTGCGCTGTTCGTAGTCGCTGACCAGCATCTCGCGCTTGAGGTCTTCGGCGGGCTGTTTGAGGCCCGCGGTGACGCACCAGGCAATCACGGCCTGATAGGCCTGGGGCGTGGGGTTCTTGGCGAGTTTCTCGCGCTTCTTGGCGAGCAGCAGACTCCAGGTCTGGTCGGCTTCCTTGGTGAGCTTGTTCTGCTGGCACCATTGCGCGAGGCGCTGGTATCCGGCTTCGTCGTCGTCCTTCAGGACCCTCAGGGCGTCGTCGTATTGCTTGCGGAGCTGATCCTGCCTGGTGTTTGCGGCGCGGGCGTCAGTCGCAGAGCATACGAGCAGCAGAAGACAAGCCGTGCTGAGTGTGGAAAGCCTGGTCATAGGCAACTCCTCCAGCGCACTCACCTGACAGACGCCCGCAATTCCGCAGTAGTGTACACCGCACCAGGGCGGCAAAGCAACTGTAAGAGACTGTCTCGGAACGCATCGAGGGCGACCCGTTGCGGCGCCGTCCGTTCAGAAGATGAAGTCCGTTGACAGGAAGTTCGACGTGTGGTTCCGGACGATGTGCGTGATGAGCTTCTTGTTCACCTCCTCGGCTTTCGCCGCGACCAGCGTGCGGATGGCGAAGACGCGGAGCGCATCCGAGACAGAGAGCGTGCCTTCAGCCGAGTCCTTGCGCCCGGCGAAGGGGAACGTGTCCGGGCCGCGCTGGCACTGGCTGTTGATGTTGACGCGGCAGACCTGGTTGACGAGCGGGTCAACCAGGCGCGCGATGTGCTCGGGATCGGTGCCGAAGATGCTCACCTGCTGGCCGTAGTCGGATTCCTCGACGTAGCGCACCGGCTCGGCGATGTCGTCGAACGGCGCGACGGGAATGACCGGCCCGAACTGCTCCTCGCGCCACAGGCGCATCCTGGCGTTCACCGGGTAGAGCACGGCCGGGTAGAAGAAGGTGTGGCTGGCGGCGCCGCCGGACTCGTTGACCACGGCTGCCCCCTCCCGCTGCGCGTCGGCAACGTACTCGGCCATGCGCGCCGGCTTGCCAGGTTCGGGCAGCGGCGTGATGTTGACACCGTCGTCCCAGGGCATGCCCGGCTTCAACTGGGCGACGGCGCCACTGAGCCGGCGGAGGAAGTCGGCGGCGACGCTGGTGTGGACGAAGAGCATCTTCAGGGCGGTGCAGCGCTGGCCGTTGAAGGAGAGGGCTCCCAGCACGCATTCGCGGACGGCGAGGTCGAGGTCCGCGTCGGGGAGCACGATGGCGGCGTTCTTGGCGTCGAGCCCGAGCACGCAGCGCATGCGGTGCGGCTTGGGGTGCTGCTTGCGGATCGTATTGGCGACGCGGGCGGTGCCGATGAACGCCAGCACGTTGATCTGCCCGGAGCTCATCAGCGGCGGGACGATGGTCTGGCCTTCGCCGTAGACCGTGTTGACGACGCCCCTCGGGAAGGAATCGCGGAAGGCTTCGAGCAGGGGGCGGTGGAGCAGCACGCCGAGCTTGGGCGGCTTGAAGATGACCGTGTTGCCCATGATGAGGGCGGGGATCAGCGTGGTGAACGTCTCGTTGAGCGGATAGTTGAACGGCCCCATGCAGAGCACGACGCCGAGCGGCGCGCGGCGGATTTGGCCGATGATGCCCTGCTGGATGGTGAAGCGCGACGAAGCGCGGTCGAGGTCCTTCAGCGCGTCAATGGTGTCGCGGACGTACTCAATGGTGCGGTCGAACTCTTTCTCCGAGTCCTTCAGGGACTTGCCGATCTCCCACATCAGCAGCCGCACGACGTCGCCGCGCTTGTCCTTGATGCGGAAGAGGAAGTCCTCGACATGCCGGATGCGGTCGGCCACGGCCATCGTCGGCCAGCGGCCGCGCCCGTTGTCGTAGGCGCGGACGGCGGCGGCGAGCGCGGCAAGGGCTTCCTTTTCGTCGAGCAGGGGGTAGGACCCGATTTTCTGCTGCTCGATGCCGCGCGGCGTCGTGAGGCACACTGGGGAGAGCACCTCCCGCGTGGGCCCGTTCCAGACGCGCTCCTCGCCGTCCACGAGGTACTCGCGCTGGTCAATGCGGCCGGGCATGCGGAACTGCGGCGACACGGCGGACTCCTCGGGAAACAACGCTGCGAGCTTGTCTGGCGACGCCATGGTTCGTCCTCCTTCAGCAGCGGTACTGCCTGCGCTCTGGGTTCCGGCTAAGCCACGCGCAGGCCGCCGCAAGCAGACGCCGATGATGCGTTCTGAAACAGTCTCTCAGAGATCGAAGATCTCGCTGCTACCGCAGTTTCGTCTTGGCCTTCTCCCACCACTCGACCCAATCTGTCTGGTCGGCGTCCCATTTGGGATGGCCTGTCGGCAGGAGTTTCTTGAGGCACTCCTGGGCGAGCGTCTGGAGATCGCTGTTATCCTTGAAGAGCATGGGGAAGACCAGCTCAGCCAGGACAACGCGGTCGCCGGGGCCCCACGAGGACTTGGAGCGGCCGGCGTCGGCGGCGGTGGCCGCGAGGCGGGCGCTGTCGCGCTTGATGTCGGTCAGCAGGGGATCGGTCTTGTCATCGCTGTAGCGCTTCTTGTAGATGTCGAGCAGGAGGAGCGCGTTGAACGGGCCACCGGCGATGGAGGCGTACTTTTCGATATCGAGGACGTCCTGGGCCGCGGCGCGCAGGAGTTCGGCCTGGCGCACGGGGCGGTCGCGGTCGCGCTTGGTCTGGTAGTCGGGCGGAGGCGGCGGCGGCGCCGTCGCGGCACGGGTCAACACGGAGAGCGCGGTTTTCTGGGCTTCCATGAAGATGTTGGCCGTGTCCGACCTGCCGGGCGCGGCCAGGGCTTCGAGGAGGTCCACGCGGATGTCAATGTCGGCGGCATCGGGAAAGGCGGCGGCGACGAACGGATAGGAAACGCGGCCGTAGGAACGGAGCGTGGCGACGATCTTGCGGCGACCAGCCGGGGTGGTCTCGGGGAAATTGCGGATACCGCGCGAGATCTCGAGGAAGGCGTTCTTGTCGGGTTCCGGATACCTGTCGCGGGCCGCCTGGGCACGCAGCAACGTGTTCAGATCCGGCGGCTTGGGCTCGGCAAACGTCCGCGGCGGGGCGGCGGGCTGGGCGGGGGCGGGCGGGGCTGGAGCAGGCTCTGGTTCTTCTTCCTTGGCTTCGGCCTTGGGCGTAGTCGGGGGAGGAGGCGGCACCAGCCGGGGTTTAGTGCGGGTCCGGGCTTCCTTGCCCGCGGCCGGGGCTTCCTTCTCGGCGGCCGGCGCGTCTTCGTCATCGGCCACGACCGCCTTGCTGGAGACAATGTCCCTCGCGGGGATCTCCTGAACGCCGTACTTGGTGCGCAGCTTGAGGACGCCGTTCTCCGTGCCGAGGTCTTCGCCCTGGAAGGTCTGGCCATCAGCCGTGCGGATCAGCCGTTCGGCAGCGCGCGCGGGCACCGGGAAAGCAAGGCCCACAGTCAGGACGAGCAGGGGGATGAGGCTGGGTCGCATGTCCATGGCAGTGTATCTCACACACAGGCCGGGGGTTGAGTCACTTTTTCAGAGCGCCCAGCTCTCGGAGGATCCTGAGCCAGTTGGGCAGCGGCTCACGCCACAGCCAAGCCGGCTTGATGTACAGATGCGGCAGCACCCGCGACGGGATACGCCCGTCGCGTTCAGGGATCGGGGTGTACCGTCCGTTCCGGCCCAGCGCGTATGCTTCAACGCGCTGCGCCAGCGGGTCAACGATCCAGTATTCGCGGACGCCCGCGGCTTCGTATTCCTGGTACTTGTCCCTATAATCCCGCGCCGGGCTGTCCGGCGAGATGACTTCCACGGCCAGGTCGGGCGGTCCCTCGACATGGTTGGTCTTGATGATGTGCTGGCGTTCCTTGGCGATGAAGATGATGTCGGGCTGCCGGCGCCGGCGCAGCTTCGCGAACCGCATCTGGATCCCCTCGACCATCACGGTGCCGCGCCCGTGCGCCTCAACCACTCCGGAGATGATACTGTAGAGGAAGAGGACAATCCGGTTGTGCCACGTGTTGTCCGGCGCAATGACGATGACCTCCCCATCCACCCATTCGGCGCGGATCTCCTCATCGCACCACGCCACGAACTCCGCCTCGGTCATTGTGCGGCCCGGGTGCGGTCTGCACGGGGCGAGGGGAGGCTCTTCCAGGCGCAGCGGCATATATCGTGCGTCTCCGGCGGGGCAAGCTGAAACGCTGGCCCTGCATGACCGAGAGATCATTCTAGTCCGGTATGCGCGTCATTTCCACAAGTTCCTGAAAGCGGGCGTCTATCTCAGCGCGGGAGGCGCGGAGCAGGGCATCGAGGGAGAAATCCTGGCACGTGAAACTGGCCACGACAGAGCCATAGGCCACCGCACGGCGCAGGTTGTCAGGGCTCACCGCGCCGCAGGCGGCGAGGTAGCCCATGGTCGCGCCGGCGAAAGAGTCGCCCGCGCCGGTCGGGTCAACAACGTGCTCAAGCGGATACGCCGGCACAACGAACTTGCCGTCCCGGGTGACGACGAGCGCGCCGTGTTCGCCTTTCTTGATGATGACCGTCTTGGGGCCCTTCGCGAGGACGGCGCGGCCCGCGGTGAGCAGCTCGTGCTCGCCGGTGTACAGCCGGGCTTCGCTGTCATTGAGAACGAGGGCGTCAACGTCGCTGACGAGCGCGTCGAGATCGGCGCGGGCGTTCTGGATCCACAGGTTCATGGTGTCGGCGGCAACGAACCGGGGGCGGCGGGCCATCTGGGTCAGCACGCCATGCTGCTGCGCGGGGACGATGTTGGCCAGGAAAAGGAAGTCGGCGGTCCGCGCGGCCAGGGGCACCTTGGGGGTGAAGGCACCGAAGACGTTGAGCTGCACGTCCAGCGTATCGCGGTCGTTCATGTTGGCGTGATACTTGCCCGACCAGCGGAAGGTCTTGCCCGGGGCGGTCTCCAGGCCGGAGAGGTCAATGTTGCGGCGTTCAAGGAGCTTGCGGTGCTCGGACGGGAAGTCCTCGCCGATCACCCCCACGATCGTCACGCGGGTGAAGTAGGCGGCGGCGCAGGCGAAGTACACGGCCGACCCGCCCAGCAGCTCCTCGCGCCGCTCAGCGGGCGTCTCGACAGTATCAATGCCGACGGAGCCGACGACCAGCAGGCTCATTGGGGTCCCCTCCGCTGCCAGGGGGCAAGCGGGAACGCTTGCCCTGCAATGCCGAGGAATCGCCGCGCCACTTTCCGGATGAGTGGCAGTCTCAGATCGCCTGGTGCAAAGCGTCAGCGCCCTTTTCATCGGTCTTCTTGGGTGGCGGCACCACAGGCGGCTCCTTCTCCTGAGGCTGCGGCGTCTTCTTGGGCGGCGGAGGCGCGACGGGCGGCTCCTTCTCCGGCGTCTTGGGCGGCGTCACAGTCTTGGGAGGCTCCACCGGCTCGGGAGCGCCATCAACCAGCTCCACGTCGTCAATGTAGACCTCGATCGTCTCTTCCGGCGCCCCGGCCATGAAGGAGATGTACTGCGGCGTGTCAGCAGTCTCTCGGGACTGCAGGCGGATCGCCGGCTGGCCGAGCTGCATCTGGAGCTTACCCCAGCCCGTGCGGAAGGCGGGGTCCTTGAACGTCCACCCGGCCATGGCACGCGGTTTCCCTTCGACCCTATGGTCCCAGTACACGTGTAGCTCGGGATTAGGGTCCGCCGTCTGGCCAATGTGGACCTTCACGCTCAACGTGGCGTTCGGCGAGAAGACATGCTCCAGGGGCAACAGCAAGCGGGCCATGACGCCGCATTCCTTCTGGTTGGGCACAGAGCGATATGGCTGGCGGATCGGGGCCAGGCGCAGAACATGGTTCTGACCCGTGGCATCGGAGACGATGGCGGTGGGCTGTCCCTTGTAGATCGCCGGGTCCACCTCGAAGCTCTGCACCTTGCCCTCAAAATCGGCGATGAAGGTCTTGCGGCCGTCAGCCGAAACCTGCAAAGTGGCCGGGACGGCGGTGGGCTGAGGCTCAAACGCCGGAAGCTGCGGCTTGGGCGGTTCCTTGGTGTGGTTGGGATTGGGCTGTGGCTGGGTCGTCCGGCCATTGCGCGCTTTGCCAGGACCGAAGGGGTTGAGCACGAACAGGATCGCGCCCAGGGCCAGAACCAGGACCACGAAGACGCCCACGCCCACCACTCCGCCGCGGCGGCGGCGGCGGCGGAAGCCGCGGGTGGGGATTGTATGCGAGCTGCCGCCGCTTGGGGCCTCGTCCCGCTCCCGTTCGCGTTCCCGTTCGCGGCTGGGGGCGGCCACGGGCGCGGGTTTGGTGACCTTGGCCACCGACACCTTTTTTGGGGCGGGCACGGGAGTTGACTCATCGCGGGAGCTGCTCTGCCGAATGCGCTCGATATCCTTTACCAACTGCATGGCGTCGGCATAGCGATCGGAGGGGTCTTTCTGCATGAGCTTGGAGACGAGGCGGTCGGCCGCGACGGAAACCTCGGGGTTGACGGCGCGGGCACTGGGCACGGGGTCTGTCAGATGCCGCGTCATGATCACGGCGGCCGTAGCGCCGTCGAACGGCACCTGGCCGGTGAGGAGGTGGTAGAGCGTGGCGCCGAGCGAATACAGGTCCGTGGCGGCAGTGAGATCGCTGCGTCCGCGGGCCTGTTCGGGGGAGATGTAGAACGGCGTGCCGACGGCCATGCCGACCTGCGTCAGTGCCGACTCGTCTTCGGTCACCTCGGCCGAGCGGGCGAGGCCGAGGTCCACGAGCTTGGCAATCTTGGCGCGTTTATCGAGGAGGATATTGTCGGGCTTGACGTCGCGGTGCAGCTGGTTGTTCTGGTGTGCGTGGTGCAGGGCGAGGGCCGTCTGGCGTGTGAACTCAAGAGCCTCCGCCTCGGGGAGCTTGCCGCCCTTGCGGTGCATGTACTGGCCGAGGGAGTCGCCGTCCACGTACTCCATGGCGAAGTACCAGTAGCCGTCGGCGCGGCCGACGTCTATGCCCGAGACGATGTGGGGGTGATTGAGCTGGGCGACGGCGCGGGCTTCGCGCTGGAACCGTTCGCAGAACTCCTGGTCCTTGGCCATCTTGGGCGAGAGGACCTTCAAGGCAATGGTCCGGTCCATGGAGAGCTGCTTGGCTTTGAAGACGGAGCCCATGCCGCCTTCGCCGAGCTTGGCAAGCAACTCGTAATCGCCGATCCGCTTGCGTTTGACCGTCTGGCCCTTGAGGACGTTCTTGAACTGCTCATTGGTGAGATAGCCCTTCTTCATCAAGATCTCGCCAAGGCGCTTGCGGAGGCCCGCTTTGGCCGCGGCGTACTGCACTTTCATAGCTTCGTCGAGCTGGGTCTTGTTGATATAGCCCAGGCGCATGGCGACGGCGCCGAAGCTGCCAGGCTCGTCAGTTTTATCAGGGTTCGTACCGCGGTCGTCAGCCATTGGTCGTTCGTCAGTGGTGCACTGCCCGTTGTCGTGTGCCTACTGCGCTCTCCCTTCCCCCGTCACTCGTCCCCGATCACACATCCCTCGCCCCGCCCCTTCTTCAAACGAACGCCGTCAGTTGATCTTGCATGTCGCGCAGATAGGCAAATGCGAGAAGTCCTTCGCCAGGTACTCCTTTCGCAGCAAGGTGGCCCATGAGCCGTTCCATATCTCGTACACCGTTTGCTCCTGCACGTTGCCAAGCTTCACCGCTCGTCTGTAATCCACACAGCACAAGACCGCGTGTCCTTCCCAGGTCAGGACCATGGTGTGGAAGAGGCGGCGGCACGTGGCGTTGGGCTTCATGCGTTCGCCCGGCAGGTTCTTCATGTCGAGTTGGTTGCCGCGGCTGTCCATGCCAATCACGTGCATCTCAAAGCCTTCCGCTTCCCAACGCCGGGCCATGGCCGGCAGTTCGGGCTCCACGAGCCTGGTGCGCACCGCGTTGACGCGCACCCGCAGCGTTCTCCTGACATCCGGGTGCTGCCGAAGCCACGTGCAGAGGTACTCCAGGTTCCCCATCACCTTGTCGTAGGGCAGTCCCATGAGCTTCTCGTAGACCTCGCGGGACGCGCCGTTGACCGACAAGAACAATTCATTGACGAGTCCAGCACCGATAAGCTCATCAACGTTCGCGGCGGTCAGCAGCGAGGCGTTGGTCGTGAGGTTGCGCACGGCCAGCGGGCAGTGCTGCCGCAGGAGCGCGTACTTCTCCGCCAGCGTCGTATCGAGGAGCGGCTCGTTATCCAGGCAGAGGATGAAGCGTTCGACGGGGCGCCCGGCGCACTCCCCGGCGATCTTCTCGAAGAGCGCGACGCTCATCCGTCCCTTGGGCAGCTTGTCCCTGAGCTGGGAGTATTGGCAGAAGACACAGGAGGCGTTGCAGCCGAACTGCGTTTCGATGACGATGGTCTTCGGAAAGTCCGGCACGGGCTTGCGGAACACGCGGTTCCGGACCCGTTCCAGCACCCCGGCTTCGTCACCAGGATAGTAATACCTGCGCGCCACTGGACGCCCCCACTCCCGACCGCGACCCTTTCGGCCGCAGCCAACATACAGCAGCCAGCAATCAGCCGCCAAGAATCGGTGCCGGTACCCAAGCTGTTGTTTGCCGCCTTCTGGCTGCCGGCCCCTGAACATAATGCCTGACCTGCGATAGGCAAGCAGATAGACGGCCAATCCGAATTGCGAAATGCAAACACGCACCTGCCGGCCATAGGAGTGACGCAACTCGTTATGTCATAATGATTAACACATCGCAAGGCATCCCTCATGCGACCAACAACGACCACCGTCATTTCCGCCAAGCTGACTTCAGCTCGTACACGCTGAGCGACACGATCTTCACCGAGCCGCCCACGGCGAAGGCTTCCATGCTCTTGTCTTTCACCTTGGGGACGAAACAGGACGTCATGGACACTTTACCGTCGTTGCCAAACGCTTCGATGGTCGTGCGGTCCAGCAGAATCTGCAGCTTGATGCGGTTGGCGATGGGCGCCAGTTCGGCGCTCCGCCCCAGGCAGGACAGCTTCTTGTCCTTCACGGAGTAGGTGACGGCCTGGCCGCGGGCCCTGAAACCGAACTCGGTGGCGTCACCCAGCTCGAACTCGGCGCGGACATCGAAGAGGTCGCCGGAAATGTCCGCCAGGGGGTTGTCGCCGGGCTTCAACGTCGCGTCGTTCCACTTGTGTTCCTTCGCGCGCAGCGCCTCGATCTCCTTCACCGGCGTCCGGCAGATGCGCAGGCCTTCGGGCAAGGTGCGCAGCTTCATCTCGCACGGGAAACTCATCTGCTGGTTGAACGGCATGCGCGGATACTTGCCACCGTTCATCCAGGCGATCTGAATCCTGCGGCCGTCTTCCTCGGGAATGTCGCTGTACGTCTGCACGGCGTAGTAGTTCTTGCCGTGGTCGGCAACGTGAGGGCCGCTCTCCTTGGTGAACGTCTTGCCGTCGAACGTGCCGATCAGGTAATGCCCGTTGGCGGCGGTCCAGACCCACTTCCGGTTGTTCTTGTCGCCGTCCACGGGCATTTCGAAGAAGTCCGGGCATTCGCCGCAGCCGGGGACAGCCATGTCCTGAAGCTGCGTCCACGTCTTAAGGTCCGGCGAGGAGAAGAACGCGAAGATGTCCTTGTCCTTGAAGAGCGCCATGACCCACACTTTGCCCGGCGCGTACCACACGACCTTGGGATCGCGGTTGCCGCCGACGATGTGCGGCAGGACGGGGTTCTTGTCATACTTGGCGAACGTACGGCCGCAATCGTTGCTGTAGGCGATACATTGGGTGAAGGGATTGCCGGCGGCCGTGTAGATCGCGACGATCGTCTTCTCATCGCCCTTCTGGAAGCCCGTGGTGTTGTTCCAGTCCACCACCGCCGACCCGGAAAAAATGGTCCCGAGCTTGTCCGGTTCAATGGCGTTGCGGAGTTGCTCCCAATGGATCAGATCGGGACTGACGGCGTGGCCCCACGTCATGTTGCCCCAGTCGATGCCCGTCGGATTGTGCTGGAAAAAAAGGTGGTATTCGCCTTTGTAGAACACCAGGCCGTTGGGGTCGTTCAGCCAGTTCTTCCGGGCCGTGAAATGGAACTGCGGGCGATACGTCTCGTTGTAGAGTTCAGCCACGTTGATCTCCTCCTCTGGCGTCTGCTTCTTCGTAGTGCTCTGCAGAATGTGGTCCACATTGATGTGGCCCCAGCCGCCGGTGCGCTTGTCCACGATCTGGATGACGGCTTCCTTGCCGGCCAGGTCCGTAACGTCCCAGGAGTGCCAGGCGAGTTCCTCGCTGCCCCCGGGCTGCGTGTTGGGGCCGGTGGCGGTGCGCACGGCCTTGCCATCAGCCAGCAGGGCAATGTAGGTCTCGTCGAGATAGCCGCCGCCGCCGATCAGGAAGTTGATGAACTTCCGCTCGATCTTGAACGGCGGCGACGTCAGCGTGCCCGTCGTCCCGTCGCCTTTGTGGAAGCTGTTGACCAACCCTTTGCCCAGGAAGCCGGTGACCTCCATCTGGTTGGGCAGCGTGCCGCGAGCGGGGCCGGGGCCGAAGGCTTCGCCGGTCGTCTTCCACTCGCCGTAGGTGTCGCCCTCAAAATCGGCGATGAGGATATCGTCTTCGCCCGCGCACGACGGCGCGGCGGCGCAGAGCAGCAACGCGAGCGCGGTGAGCGCGTGTTTCATTGGAGCACCTCCTTGTTTCCCCTTCACAGCTTGCCCGTGCGCACGAACTCATACTTCACCGGCGCTGTCACCTTCTTCCCCGTCACCGACACAAACGTCACCGTGCCGGCACCGAACTCAAGGGTCTTGACCATGGTGAAGCCCGGCGGAATCTGCACGGCTCCCTGGATGTAGTTCACGGCCGTAGGACGCCTGGGCGACAGGTCGAGGGCCG
The DNA here is from genome assembly GCA_026692735.1 of Planctomycetota bacterium. GTDB lineage: Bacteria > Planctomycetota > SZUA-567 > H5-PLA8 > H5-PLA8 > JAPLOD01. The sequence continues at coordinate 24,243 of JAPLOD010000428.1, forward strand.
TGGGGATGCCTTCCTTGTTCACGGAATTCGGCTCGGCCGAGATGGGCATGCCTTCGTTCAGGTAGCTGCAGACGTTCTCGAGCCCCAGGCAGCGGTTGCGTCCGTTCCACGGCGAACCATGCCGCCCGTGGTTCTCGATCCAGAAGACAGTTGTCGGAAGGATGTTCGGGTCTCGCATGGAGAACCACAGG
>JAPLOD010000429.1 GCA_026692735.1 Planctomycetota bacterium
TTCACGCACGTCAGGTGCAGGTTCGGATTGCGCAGCGCCAGAAGGCTCGCCTCCTGCGGCAACGTCCCCTTGCCCCGCCCCGTCATCGCAGCGCGCACGGGGACGTAGCGCTGTGCCGCCGCGGCCAGCAACCCGGCCATGTGCCACTGCGAGTTAGCTCGCAGTGCCACGGCGCCTGTGCGGTTTTCGCCGACGTGGATCGCATAGTCGAAACGCTGGACGCCGGGGCACTGCACGCCTGCGTCCGGCAGCTCCGTCTGTTTCTCCTCGCTGACAGCCAGCTTGATGCGGCAGGCCCGGATCAGAGTCAGCGCCAGCGTGCGCTGCTCATCCTCGAACGCCTCGTACTCGAAGATGCCCTTGGGCAGCAGAGCGAAGGCGGCACGGCAATGATGCCGTGGCACCCTGTCCTCGGTCATGGCGACGAAGGTCCGCAGCGGATGCGTGCCGCCGGCCGGCTCGACCCAGCCCGTCGAATCCGGAATCGGGATGGGCCGCGAGACGACATCGAAGTGGCTGTCGGCCCACGTCTCGTCCGTGCGCAAGCCGGTCGGGAAGTTCGCGCGCAGCCAGTGGTCTCTGGCGCGGTTGTCCACTTTCAGCGTTATGCCCAGTTCGTGCGCATCCGCCTCGAGCCGGTAGTCAATCGTCACCGGCAGCTCAACCAACTGCTCGCTGCGCGCCGTGCCGTCGCCGTAATCCACGGGCACGGCAAAGACGAGCTCAGCCCGGATGGCCGACACCAGCGGCCCGCTCTCCAGAACCGAGAGCCTCGCGTTGGCGCCGAGGCTGTTGTACTTCCGGTCGAAGCGCGGCGAGACGTGCTTCCACGCACTGCCGCATTCGCCCTGGTCCGTGAGGTAGTTGAGGTTCGCGTAGAGCCGCTTCGTCTTCTTGCAGAGAACGTTCGCCGTGCCGTTGCCGTTCACCTCCACGCGCAAGTGTTCGTTCTCCATGGTATTCGGCCCCGTCACGAGCGTGGCGGGGCTGCGCGGCTCCTGAGCATCCGGTGCGATGCGGTAGACGCGGTAACCCAACGCGGGCAGCTTCTTCAGGTGCGCGTAGAACTGGATGCGGGACGATTCCAGAATCGTTGGCACGTCCCAGATACTGTCCACGAATGAGCTGGACTTCTCGCTGGAGATCGGCTGGCGCGGCACATTCGGGTCGGCAGCGCTTTCGAGCATGGCGGCCTTCGCCTGGAATGGCCTGGGCACTTCCAGGTCCACCTTGACGATCGCGTCACGCTCGAACGGCAGCGGGTTGTAGACGACAAGCTGCATGGCGTCCCGCGGCAGCTTCCCGGGCGACAGGTTCTTGGCGATGTACGCCATCGCGTCTTCCGTGACGATGTCGCCGATGTCGGACGCCTTGCGGTAACGGTACTCCATGTCCAGGCAGACTGTGTCCGGCGCGCAGCCGCCGTTGGCGTCGTGTGTATGGTTCGACAGGAGGTAGCCCCAGCCGCGCTCGAGATAGCGCGCCGGGTAGGGGGCGCCCAGCGCCGTGGCCAGCGACGCCAGCGGCTCGGCATAGTAGACCAGCCGCGTCGTGGCCGCGAAATCCTGCTGCTTCAGGTACGTTCGTGCGCTGATGGTGCCGGGGAGGAGGAATGTCCACATGCCCTGCTTCAGGTACGCGCGCCGTTCGCCCGCCAGCATGGGCAGCTTGTCGCGCTGCAGATGCTTCTCGGCCTCCGCCCAGAAGCCTTCGAGACTGGTGTGCTCAATCCTGTAACGCCTGCCCAGAAGCTGCTTCGCGTCTGCGATGACCTTCGATTCCAGGGGATGAGCGACGGAGATGTCGTGGCCGTGCATCGCCAGGAACACGGGCGTCGTGAAGTGAGGCCCCTCGCGCGCCAGCATATCCTCAATGGCCTTCTTCAAGCGGCGCTTGTTGTAGCGTACTTCGGGGGCCTGCAGATCGAACGCCAGGTCTTCGCCGGCGAGGCCGTCCGCGAAGCGGAACGGCACCTCGTCGCGTTCGCCCCACAGGTAGTCCTTGCCGAACACGCGGCCCGTCGTCACCGGCCTGTGGACCTGATAGTACCAGTTGTAGCGCGCGTACACGGCGAAGCGGCTCGCCAGCACCTGCGTGCCGTCCGGCGCCTGCCAGATCCACTCCGCATCGGCCTCATGGTGCGAGATGCCCCGGTAGAACATCATCCGGCCCAGGCCGAAGTCCGCCAGGATCTGCGGCAACTGTCCCGTTTGCCCCCACGAGGACGGCGTGTACGCCACCGTGCCGCATGTGCCGCCGTACTTCTCGACGGTCTTCCGGGGGGTCTTTCTCGAGGATGTCCAGCGTGACATCCATCATCGTCAGCAGGCGCCGGCGCGTCTTCTCAAACGAACGCCTGAACTCCCGATCCCAGTGAGTATTCGAGACGACTTTGATCTGCTTGATGTGCCTGGCGTCAGGCCGCATGGCGCGCACTCCTTCTCTGAGGTGTGGTTCGCGAATCGTAGAGGCTCACGCTGTGAAACGCAAGCCGGGACGGTCTCCCGGCTGTACCACGAACAGCGGGGTCCGGAAGAACGCCCTTCATTTCCCTGCCTGTTTATGCAGCCACTCGATGACCAGTGTCTGCAACTCCGGGCCGAAGCGGTTGTAGTCCTCGGGCCTTAACTGCTCCAGCTTCGACTCCGCGCCAAGAAGCGCATAGACAGACCGCGCCGCCTCGACTGCCTTCGTCACGTCTGCCGCGTTGACCTCACGGTCCAGCGTGGGGCTCACGACCAGCGCCGGGCGCGGCGCAAAGCTCGCCAGCAGCTCATGGACGTCATACGGCACGCCCGCTTCCTTTCCCGTGAAACACCCCAGCCGCGGCGCCAGCATGGACTGCTGCGACCAGCGCCCCAGGCCGCCCGCGTTCCGCTCCGCGGTGTCCAGGCGGAACGGCTCCGGCACACATACCGCGGCAAAGCCCGCGAAGCGCTCATCCAGCGCGCCCGCGTGGAGCCCCACGAGACTTCCCAGGCTGTAGCCCAGCCCGAACACGCGCTGCGCGTCCACGTATGGCAGCTTCGCAAACACGCCGGATGCAGCCACAGGACCGCCGCTGCCTTCTTGCCGGATTCCTTCAGCCCCGCCGGCAGGTAGACATCGGCGCTGATGTACTCGCCGAACACCACCTGTTCCTTGGCAATGCCCGCCGGCGGCGCGCTGCGGCCCAACAGAGCCGCGATGTGCCGCTCTTCCTTTCCGTAGTCGTGGCCGGGGTTGAGGGCCGCGGGCGGGGCCTGCCCCAGCATCCACTCGACCGCTGTTCGTACCTCCGCCTGTTTCTTCGTCCAGCCTGCGGCGTCGCGCACCGCCGAACCGTCGTTCAGGCGCAGCGCATCGTCGAGCGCGCGCGCCGCGGCGGCGTCCGGTAACGGCAACTCGCCCTGCTGCCGGCGCCACGCGTCCCAATCCCACGGATGGATCAACCGTTCGGGAAAGCTGTACGTCCCCCGGCCGAACTGCGTGTCGCACCAGTCCATGAACCGCTCAATCGTCGCCGTCCAGGTCTCATGGCTGCCCGGCCGCCACTCGATCCGCAGGCGGTTCTCCGCGCCGAGCAGTCTGTACACGCGCTGCGCCGACAGATACGTCTGCTGCATGGCCCAGGAACTCTCTACCGGATCGTTCAAGGCGATGGAGAGCAGGCACGCGCGCGGCGCACTGAGCGCGACCAGTTCGTGCTGGTCCACGGGCAGCTTGTCCTCGCGGCCGCAGAAGAACCGGAAGCGCGGATGGAACCAGTCCGGGAAGACGCGCGTGATGAACTCGATGCCTTCCGCCTGCTGTTGTTCGCAGTAGAACCGCGTCGTCAGCGCGCCGCCCGCGCCGGAACTGCTGGAGATGACCACGGAGAAACGCTCGTCCAGCGCCGCCGCGATCAAGGACAGTTTCCCGTTGCGCGAGTGGCCCGTGAGCGCCACACGCTTCATGTCGGCGAGGGGCTGCGTTTCAAGGTAATCGAGGCAGCGGCCCGCGGCCCACGCCCGGCGCGTCAGGCGCGACCAATCGTACTGCGGATAGGCCGCCACGAAGGAATCGGTGTCGTCGCGGTCGTCACAGCCCGCGTAGACGCAGCACAGGTAGCCGCGTCGCAACGCAATCAGCGCCCAGCCGCGGTGGTTCGTCTGTGTGACAAAGACCGGGAAGGGGCCGTTGCCTTTCGGGATAAGCAGCTCAAGCCTCAGTCTGGCCTTCCGCTCGGGGCCAAACGTCAGCTCGACCTGGCGCACCGTCGCGCTCTCTTCGGCGGCTTCGCCGGCAACCGCGGCCTGCAGGTTCCCAGGCCGCGGCGGCACGGTCCCGAGCACCCACTGATGGAACAGCGATCGCAACTGCTGCCGGCGCGCCTCCCACTCCTTCGGGTCGGTGATGGGCACGCGTCTGCCGTTGTCGTCCCTCAGCAGCGGGTCGGGCAGGCCATGCTCCGAAGGCATGGCGTCGAAGTCAGGCGGCAACTCGCCGCTCTTCGCCAGCCACTCGTCCCATGCCTTGCTTTGCGGCAACACGCGCCGCAACTGCTCCAGGAATCCGCGACGCTTCTCCGTGTTCTCCATCTGAGCTTCACCTCCAAAGACCGTCGGCGTAGCAAGCAGCAGGATCACTCCAAGGATGACATGATGTCGCATACGTGAGCCTCACGCGCACGCCAATGATGGCGTGGCACCCAGGAACGCGCTACGTTGGTCCGCTGAAACAGCGTACACCGTTATTCATGTCCAGGGATGGGCGATGTCCTGGGGATGGGCGGTGATGGGCGGGACGGTACGTGCTACGTCATCTTGCGGGCCGCCAGCGCGAGAGCCCGCGGAAGGTCCCGACCCAGAGCGTCCCGTCCGCCTCCTCCACGACCGCGCTCACCCGGTTGTCCACCATGCCTTCCGCCCGCCGAAACTGCTCCCACCTGTCTTCCCTGAGCTTGAGCCTGGCCATTCCGCCTCCCCAGGTCCACATCCACACATGGTCGGCCCTGGGCAGGACGCCTTCGATCATGCACTCCGGAAGCCCCTCCGGGCCGCCAGGTAGCCACGTTCGCCACTTCTTTGTGCCCGCATCGTACATGGCCACGCCCTCGTACCGCGTGGTAAACCACACCTGGTTGCCGAGCGCAGCGGTGTGCAGAACGCGGCCCTTCAAGCCGGTAGACGCGCTGTCAAAGGTTTCCGCGGCAAAGCGGGTCCCGGCCAGTTCCATCTCCTCGATACGGGGTGTGAGAACCCGGTGGACTTGTCCATCGTTGCCGCCGAACCAGGCGTTGTGGCCCTGCATGGCCACGCACCAGGTCCAGTTGGTCTGCCTGGCACGGGGGAGCGGATGCCACGCGGCGCCATCGGTGAACGAGGGTACAAGGCCCATCGCGCTTACCCAGATCCCGTCAGCGCCCTGCGCAATGCCCGTCATACGTCCGGACCATTCCGCCGCAGGCTTGTCGGCGAGTTCGTCGGGTCGGCGGTGAGTGTAGGTCTTCCACGCCTCTGTTCTGGTGTTGAACACGGCCACCCCTTCGCCCTGCTGCACCTTCCCTTCGGTCGCGGTCCCGATGGCGGTAAGCCATAGCTGGTCTCCCCGCACCTCCATCCCCGTGAACGCGCACGAGCCGAACAGCTTGTCGGTCCCTCCAGGATCGAAGCAGTCGGCGATCTCCTTTGCGTCCGGTTTGAACCGGAAGAGGAAGCCACGGCCGCTCCCTGCTCGCATGACGCCGTAGATGAAGTCTCCGCACGATGCCAGCCTTGTGACGCTGCCGCCCAGAGGCGCCCGCGGCTTGCCGTCCGCGCGCGGCGCGAAGGGCAGGGGAGTGACCTGGAGCTTTTCATCCACGCGCGCGACCGCGACATGGGTGAGGTGCAGTGGGCACAGGCCGATCCAGGCGCCGCCTTTGCCATCGGGCAAGAGCGCCGTCACCCAGTCGCCGCCGGGGAATTCCCGGACGTTCGTCAGGCTGCGAGGGAGGTCGGGGCGCAAGGGGGGCGCAGCGGCTGCCCGGCCCGGCGATCGTTCCCAGTCGGGATTTCGCTTGAGCAGGAGAACGCCCCAGGCGAACGTATCCGCGGGAACTTTGTCCACGACCAGCTTCGCTCCCTCGAAGCGATGCGGCAGGTCATGGAGGCGCCCGGTGATCATGTCCACCGCCACCGGGTAGCCGTACGCGGTCGTGGGGAGAGTCAGGCGCAGCGTGTGCCCGGAGGGGCAGGGATCCAAGGCGCTGAACTTCTCGTTGCCGAGGTAGACGACGAGGAACAGCCGTTCGGCGTTGCGGAACGGGCGTATCCACGTCCTCCGTCTCCAATCCTCCTTGGCGTTGTTCCATTCCTCGGGGAAACCTCCCTCGAACTCGGCCTCGATGCGCATCTCACGGTCGGGGGGCACGTCGTTTCCGAGGAACTGGCAGAGGGTCTGGAAGCCCGCGTAGTTGGCGGTCAGGCTCCCGTCGAAGTGCAGCATGCTGTACTCCCCCGCCCAGTCAATGAGCTTGTACAGGTTGATCAGTTCGGCCCCCTGCCAGAAGAACTCGGCGAAGTGCTTCTGCTGCTTGTGGCAGGCGAAGCCGGTGCGGAACTGCTCGAGCGGCGCCAGGAACAGCTTCAGGTTACGGCCCTTCTTGCTTTCCTGCGCCGCCAGTTCGCTCATCCGCCGGAACAGAGGCTGGCAGCTCCCCCACTGGAAATATCCATAGGAGGCGTAGTCCACGTGCTGCGCCAGTCCCGCGGCAAGGCACTTCTCGAAGTAGTCTGCCGTGTGTTCATCGCCGAGGTCGTCCATGATCAGGCTGGCCTTGGGATCGGCGGCGCGGAAAATGGCGGCGGCGCGGGCCATCTTTCCGACGAAATCCGCCGGCTTGACGTTGTTGTTGTTCGGCTCGTCCCCGCCGGTCTGGAAGTACCTCACCTTGCCGCGATGCTTTCCAATGATGGCTGCGAATGCCTTGGGATCGTCGGGGAGGTGCGAGTTGACGACGACGTCAATCCCCAGCTTGTCCGCCAACGGGACGAACACATCCGGGTCCGATTGAGGCAGCTTGGTGTGGCCGAGGCCCATGTCTGCCATCAGGTTCACCAGCTCGACCGCCGGCAATTCGTTGTGGGCGAAAACACCAAAGGGATTGTCTGTCTCGCAGGAGCGCCGCGCGTCATAGACCTTGGCGTTCTCCCGCACCTCCGGCGGAAGCTGGGAGAAGGGATAGCCTTCCTCTGCCGCGCCCGCGCCCCACGCGGCGAGCGCCGCCACAAGAGACGCGATGGCAGATAGCCGGTCCATGGTGCCGTGTCCCATTCGAGGCCGTCCTTGCGCGGACACGAGTATAGCGCGTTGTGTGCTGCGTGGTAACTGGTTAGCGCCGGCGATCAGGGTAGGGTAGAATCATTGGGAAAGCCAGCCGCGACGACCATGGGCCAACGAGCGAAGGGGAGACTTCGGCCCAAGGCACTGGCGGCATCGGCTCGCATTGCCAACTGGGATGCCTGGCCACACCTGCTGGGAGCGAGGATCGCCATGAGCCACGTTTGCCTTCATCTCACAGTCGTGCTGACCCTCGTCGCCGTCTTTCCCGTTTTGCGCTTCGCGGAGGCCGGACAGGCCGCCACGCCGCCGGCAGCAGCCGTCACGCTCGAGACCGAAGGCTTCCGGCTCACCGTAGGCAGCGACGGACGGAACCTCTCGTTCACCGACAAGCGCACCGGGAAGGACTACTGTGGCCAGGATGTGCGCCAGCCGTTCGCCTTCCTCCGCAAGGGCGGGAAGGTTGTGCCACCTACCGGCTGCTCAACCGTGGGGAACGTTGTGACGGTGACGTTCCCGGAGGCGGTCAGTGTCGAGCTGAAGGTCACGCCGAAAGGCCGGTGGCTGGTGCTTGACGTCGCCTCTGTGCGCGGCGAGGGCGCCGAGGAACTGGTGTTCGGATCCCTGAGGCTCTTCCTGAACAAGCACGTCAGCGGCATTTCGGGTGTGGCGTCGGACGGCGAGTTCGCCGTCTGCGTGCGCGCCCTGAACCTGAAGGCCAACCTGCGACTGGGCGGCGTGCCCTCGCATTTCGAGCCTACCTGCTATGCCAGGTACGGAATGCCCGGCGCCCGGATCGCGGTGGTCGGCGGCCCGGCGGACGGGCTGCGGACCGTTCTTCAGGCTCTCGTGCGTGAGGAGGGTCTGCCTTGGTCGCCCTTGGGCGGGCCGTTCGCGCTGGATGCCGAGGAGAACCGCGGGTCGTACGTTTTCGCCACGGTTTCTGAAGCGAACGCGGACCAGTGGGTCGCTCTGGCCAAGAAGGCGGGTCTGGCCCAGATCCACCTCATCGGCTGGGAGCGCGCGCTCGGTCACTACGAGCCGCGGAAGGATCTTTACCCGCACGGCCTGGAGGGACTGAAGGGCGTGGTGGAGAAGATACACGCCGCCGGCCTGAGGGTCGGCATGCACGTTCTGACAGGAGGCATTTCCGCGCACGACCCGTTCGTCACGCCGGTTCCCGACGGGCGTCTGGCCAAGGACGGCCGTTTCACTCTCGCAGAGGCGCTCGGCGAAAAGGACGCGACGCTTCGTACGGTTGAGCCACCAGGGAACGTCGAGACCTCATGGCAGTACTCCGGCCGCTCGAACGTCGTGCAGATCGGCGAGGAACTCATCCAATACACCGGGCTGGCGCAGGTCCCGCCCTGCGGGCTCACGGGATGCCTGCGCGGCGCATTTGGGACGAAGGTCGCGCCACACGCCAAGGGGGACGCCGTCCATCACCTCTTCGCCATCTATAGCACGTTCCAGCCTGACGAGAATTCCACGCTCGTCGAGGACGTGGCCGATTGCATCGCCCGGCCGTTCAACGCCTGCGGGTTCGACATGATCTACATGGACGGCGCCGAAGGGATGCCCGCGGAGTGGTACGGCTGCGCGAAGATGCGCGAGGCGCTGTTCCGGCGACTCAAGGGCCGGGTCCTCGTCGAGGCCAGCGAGTGGGGATACCACTCCTGGCCATTCCACTCGCGCGTTGGCGCCTACGACCACCCGAACTGGGGCCTGAACCGGTTCACCGACGCGCACTGCGCCGACGCGGAGAGCTACCGTGCCGGCAGCCTGCTGACAGCTCAACTGGGGTGGTGGGCGATCCTCGGCCCCGGCGAAGATCACCCCGCGGAGTTCCCCGATGAGATCGAGTACCTTTGCTGCAAGGCGCTGGCCACTGACGCGCCCATGTCGTTCCAGGGGATTGACGTTGGCGGCCGTCCGGCTAATGCCCGCCAAGACGAGTACCTGGAGATGATCGGGCGCTACGAGCGGCTGCGGCTGGCGCGGCAGGTTCCGGAGACAGTGCGCGAGCGCCTGCGTGTGCCGCGCCAGGAGTTTCGTCTCGTCCAGACTCCGGCCGGGACCTCGCAGTTCCTGCCCACCGACTACCTGTCTCACAAGGTGACCGGCGTGGCGGACGGCAGCAGCACGTGGACGGCGAGGAACCGCTTTGGTCCGCAGCCGCTGCGCCTGCGGATTGAGGCGCTCTATGCGGCCGCGCCGTATGACTCGCCCGATGCAGTCGTGCTGGCCCGCTTCGACAAGCCTGAGGAGTTTGCCTTGGCTGGCACTGCGCCGGGGGTGACCGCCTCGTGGGCGCCATCTGCCGAAGTGATGCGCGAAGGCACCGCGACCGGATGTCTTACGGCCAAGAGCAGCATGACGGCGCGCGCCGGAGCCTGGGCGGCCATCCGCAAGGCGTTCAGCCCGCCCGTGGACCTCGGCAAGCGCGGCGCGATGGGCGTATGGGTTCACGGCGATGGGAAAGGTGAGCTCCTGAACCTGCAGCTCACCAACCCGACGCAATTCTGGCCGACGTGGGACGAGCACTACATTGACGTTGACTTTACGGGCTGGCGCTACGTGGAGCTCCTGCTGCGGGAACGCGACGCTGACCGCTTTGTTGACTACACGTGGCCCTACGGTGGAACAAGCGCCGTCTTCCGTTCGCCGCTGATACGCGGCTACACCAGCGCGCTGAGCATTTACTGCAACCACCTTCCGCCGAACGACACAACGAAGTGCTTCCTCGGCGCGGTCAAGGCCCTGCCCGTCGTCAAGGTGAAGCTGAAGGAGCCGGCACTGAGCATCGGCGGAAGCCGGATTGTCTTCCCCGTGACGCTTGAAAGCGGGCAGTACCTTGAAATGGAGTCCGCCGCGGCATGCAGAGTGTACGATGAGCGTGGCGCCCTTGTGGATACCACCGTGCCGCGGGGAGAGCAGCCGAAACTGGAAACCGGCGACAACCGGCTGACCTTCGCATGTGAGCCGCCCCAGGGCGCGAATGCCCGCGTCCGCGTAACGGCCATCACACAGGGGGAGCCGTTGCAGCCGTGACGCAGCTCTTATGACAAGTCGTGGGCTCTGAGAAACGCCTCGTCATTCAGGATCGTGCGAGGTTCACCGTCGGCAACTATCCCGCCTTCGCGCAGGACGATGACGCGGCTGCATAGTTTCCGGACCAGCGCAAGGTCGTGCGTGGCGATGACCTGTGTTCCGCCCAACTGCTCCAGCAGGGCGGCGATCTCCCTGCGCCCTCGCGGGTCGAGGTTGCTGGTCGGTTCATCGAGCACGAGGATGTCACACTGCATGGCCAGCACGGTCGCCAGCGCAATGCGCTTCTTCTGGCCGACACTGAGATGGAACGCGGAGCGCTTCTCAAAGCCCTCCAGGCCCACGGTGCGCAGGCTTTCACGAACGCGCCGGCCGACCTCGTCCTCCGGGATGCGCAGGTTGCGCAATCCGAAGGCGATGTCCTCGAAGACCGTCGGGCAGAAGAGCTGATCGTCAGGATTCTGGAATACCAGTCCGACCTTCTGGCGAACGGACTTGAGATTCGCTTTTGTGACCGCCATGCCGACTATGGTGACGCCCTTGCCTTGGAGTATCCCATTCAGATGGAGCAGCAGCGTTGATTTGCCCGCACCGTTGGCGCCGACAAAGCCTACCCGCTCACCTCGCTTCACCTGGAACGAGACTTCCTGGAGCGCCTTCGAGCCATCGGGATACGAGTACGACAAGCCCGTCACCTGTATCGCCACCGCGTCAGCCGTCATAGCGCGCACAGCCGCAGGGCGACGACAACCACGGACACGCCACACGCGCACACGCAGTCCCGTGCCGCGAGCGTGCCGGGCTTCTCCGCCGGCAGAGAGCCGTCGAATCCGCGCGCGAGCATCGCCAGGTAGACACGCTCAGCGCGTTCGTAGCTGCGCAGGAAGAGCATCGCGATCATCTGTCCGATGACGGGAGCCTGCCAAAGCCAGCGGTGGGAATAGCAGCGGGAGTCTCTGGCGCGCGCCATGCGCTGCGCTTCATCCACCAGGACGAAGATGTAGCGGTAGGCGAAGCTTGTGATCATGATCAGGACCCGCGGCACGCGCAGTCGCGCCATGCCGAGCAGCAACTGCGGAAAGGGAGTCGTCGAGGTCAGCAACAGGACGGAGAACGCACCCAGGAGCGCTTTCACGAGGATGTTCCAGAACACGAGCATGCCGCTTCGGGACACCGCAAGTCCACCCCAGCCCAGGCTGTAGCCGCCGCCCACGGTCTCCGATGGCAGGAATGGGATGAAGATCGCCGCGGCGCCCACGAAGGGCAGGACCAGCGCCAGCCTCTTCAGGACAAAGCCGACCGGCAGCCGCGAAAGGACGAGGGCGCTCAGCAGGAGTACGGTGTAGCCGGCAAACGCGCAGTACGCCTGCGCGGGAGTGCTTACGACAACCACCACGAAGCAGAGCGCGAAAACGGTCTTCAGGCGCGCGTCCAGGCGGTGCAGCGGACTGTCCAACGTCGCGTGTGCGTCAAGGAAGGCGTGGTTCACAAGCAGATCCCACCCATCAGGGCTCCCTGGTCTTGCGGCGCGCGATCACACGGGCCAGGCCAAAGGCGAGGCCGAAGACGGCCAGCGTGCCGACGACGCCAGCAATCCCTGTGGAGACGGACTCGTTCCGGACGCCCCTGACCTTGTAGTCGGACAGCGGCGCATGTGTCCAGACTCCCTTGCCTTCCGCTTGCCCCACGAGCCTCTGGTCCTGGGCGAACTTCTCGAGGGCATCCGGGGACGGCGACGCGAATGGCGCAACAAACGCCCCGAGAGCCAGGGAGCAGGCCAGTGCCGCGACGACGAAGCGCCACGTTCTGCGGTTCATGCGGTCAGGCTCCCTGCAGTTCCGCTTCCGGCGCCGGCCGCCACGCGCCGACCAGATCGGGGCGGACGGTCAGGACGGTAGAGACGACGGCCGTGGTGATGATGGCCTCGCCGATGCCAATCAGCGAATACGCTCCGGCCATTGCCGGCAATGCGACGCGCAGCGGCGAGGTGCCGGACATGCCGAGCTCGATGGCGCAGCATGCCGCGGCCAGGAGGGTGGAAAGCCAGGAGGCGATTGCAGTCGCGGCCAGGAAGCTGCCGCGGCTGCTGGGCAGCACAAGCAGCAGTGCGCGCAGGACGCCGTAGCTGACGATCCCACCGACGATCCCCATGTTGAAGAGATTGCTTCCCAATGCAGTGATGCCGCCGTCGGTGAAGCCGAGGCATTGAATGAGCAGCACGACCGCCATGACAAGGCAGGCGTTAAGCGGGCCGAGCAGGATGGCGGCCAGCAACGCTCCCAGAAAGTGTCCGCTGGTCCCGCCGGCCACCGGGAAGTTGAGCATCTGCGCGGCGAAGACGAAGGCCGCGGTCACGCCCAGCAGAGGGACTTGCCGTTCGCCGAGATCGCGGTTGGCCCTGACCAGGGCGACGGCGCAGGTGCCAACCGAGACGACACAGGTCACGGCATTCACGCTGTTACTGACGAGACCGTCTGGTATGTGCATGCATCCCCCGCAGAGTCATACCAATAATACCTTCGTAATATCGGCGGGTCAACACGAAATTCATACCAACTGCAGGTTCGTAATACCGCGTGCGGTGAATCCTACAATTGCCTGCGGCGTGTGGATGGCGGGGGCCTTACTTCACCTGCAGCGTCGCGCCGCCCGTCTCGCCGCGGTTCTTCTCGTCGTACATCGGATACGCGCAGCCCGGCAGCACGTGGCTCGTGCCGGGCGTTTCCGCGCGCAGGAAGTAGAGCAGCTCGTGATGGCCGGCCTCCAAGTGCGTGAAGAACGCGCACACGCGGTCATCGCGGAATTCCACGTGCGCCGCTCGGCGGGCCGCTCGTCCGGCCAGGCGCTCGTCGGCCACTTCCCATCCGGCGGGCAGGCGGTCTTCGACGATCAGATAGGACTGCGGACCGGTGAGCTCCACGTCGAGACGCACGGCGACGCAATCGCCGCGCCGCACGTCCCCCTGCAGCGGCGAACCATCCATCCTGGTGTAGCGCCGCACAAGCCTGATGCCGGAACCGATGGGCTCCATCGTGTCCAGGCGCTGCGTGCCGCTTGCCGTGAGCGCATAGTGGAGCTTCTCCGGGCATTGGGCGCTCATCTCCACGCGCAGGCCATCGCCCTGCAGGGCGCGGCCGCTCAGCCGAACGGAATGGACCATCCTGCGCAACTCGGCGTCGCCTTTCACATCGAGCGCCGTTTTGCCGCCCACCGCGATGGTGACGCTGCGGGCCCGGCTGGCGGCCTGCGCATAGGGGAGCATGTCGGCCAGCGCGTCGATCGCCGCAGAGGTGCTGCGCGTGTTGGCCCAGCGGTTATCGGATCTTCGCGCGAGCAGCGTATCAGCGTGGCGCTTGCATGTCTTCATGGGTGCGCCAAAGGCGACGCTGCAGCGGAGCGCGAGCGCGATCTCATCAGCGTGCTGCGGCGCCCAATCCTCCGCCTTGCGCCACAGCTTTCCGGCGAGCTCGTCCCGTCCGGCCGCCTTGCAGGCCAGGGCCAGGCTGCAGCACGCCGCGGCACTTGCGCTCTCGCGCAACGCGCGCTCGGCGGCGGCGGCGAGTTCCGGGGCGTCGGCGTGGCCGGCCAGGGCCACCGCGAGCCAGGCGGCGGATTCGAGCTCGTCATGCTGCAGGGCGCGCCCCAGCGGCGAGGCAACGTCATTCTTCAGCCGGCCGCTGCGGATCTCGCTCAGCACGTAGTCGCAGCCGCGCTTGATTACGGCGCTGTCGGTCCTGGTTCCGGCGCTCTGGCAGCGCGCCAGTCCATAGAGGACGTAGACGGTCATGTGGTTGTTCGTCTGATCGTGTTCCCACCAGCCCCAGCCGCCATCGCCGTGCTGGAAGTTGTAGAGCCGCGCGAGGCCCTTGGACAAGACGTCCGGCAGTCTCCGCTCAATATCGGGGGGCAAACTGAGCGGGGCTTTCTGCGCGGCGTGGGCGACCATCACCGCCGGCAGGAAGCGGCTCATCGTCTGTTCCACGCAGCCGTATGGATACTCGACAAGATAGCCGAGACCTTCGAGCGCCTGCGCGACGTTCCCGCGCGCCAGGGTGACGCGCAGGTCCTGCGCCGCAAAGCCGGCCGGAAGATTGAGCCGGCCTTGCCCGTCGAACGCACCACTCAACGCCACCTCGCGCGCGCGGCCCAAGGGGTACACGGGTATCTCGCGCCGCTCCGCGTCGGCCTCCTTTCCGTCACCGGCACTGAACTCGACTTTGACTGTTCCCGGTTGAGTCATCGTCAGCCAGACGGCGAGGCGCGTACTGGCGCGCGCGCCCACGGAGACTTGCGCGGAGCATTCCGAGCGGTCCCCGTCGCGGGTGACGGTCCCGGCGGTCTTGGGTTCCTCCCACCCCTCGAGCGTTGCTCCTTCAATGCTCCATTTGGCCTGGCATGTGCGCGGCTGGTCTGCCTCGTTGTGGATCAGCGCGGTCAGCAGCAAGCGGTCTGTCTCAACCGCGAAGCGCGGCAGAAACACTTGTGCCGACAGCGGCAACCGCGTGCGCAGTTGCGCGCGGCCGGTGCCGACTTCCGTGTTCCGCGTGATGCCGACGGCGCTCAAGCGCCAGGCCGTAAGCGAATCGGGCAGCACGAATGAGGTGCGGATCGTTCCGTCCGCATCGCTGCGAAGCTGCGGCAGCCAGGCGGCCGTCTCGCGAAAGTCGGTGCGCACAGAGGGGAGCAGGAGGGTGCCGGCCGGCATTGCGCCGAGAGACGACAGCGGCAGGCGTTGGTCGGGCGCCGCGGCCAGTTGTTGCAGTCGCTCCAACTGCTTCGCCAGTTGCTGGGTCTTATCAAGTGCTTTCATGGCTTCCTGGGCAAGCTCGCGCAGCTTGCCGAGTTCGGCCGTCCTCTTGCCCGTGCTGCAGCGCCACGTCTTGCGGTAGTACGCTTCCGGCCCGCGCAACGAACCGAAAGCCCGCGTGACGGCCGAAGGCGTGTCTTCACCGAACGTATAGACGCTTTCGTCAACCGCGCTGAGCGACACCTCGGCCTGCGAGGGCGTGCCGTTGAGGCCGGTCACGCGTAGGCGCGCGTTCACGGTATCGCCCGGCCGGTACTCCTGGCGGTCAGTCTCGACCGCAATGCGCAGCTTCTCGGCAGCCGACGGAGGGCGAGGGTCGGTCACGTCAACGCGGCACCAGCGCGGGTCCTCGCCGTAATCCTGTTCAGTCTGCTCCAGGGCGTTCTGTTCGCGGAGAGCGGACGCCATCTCGGCCGCAGCCCGGGCCTCGCCTTCCACGGCAATAACGCGTCCCTGCAGGTAGAAGTTCGGCGCGTAGCGCGGCTTCATTGGGATCTCAACCACATGGTAGCTGCCGGGCTCATTGGGCGTCCACGCGACGAGGTAGTCCATCACGGTCCGGCCCTCGATGGTGAAGAGCAGCCGTGCGCGCCTGCACGGCGTGTAGACCAGCACGCGCAGCGTTTCGCCGACCTGCGCCTGATGACGGTCAAGGAGCGCCAGAAGGTCAGCCGAGTCGGCATACTCGCGGCTCTCGCCGTCTTCCTCGAGTTCGTAGTCGGAGAGATTGACCCACTTCGGGACTGCCGGCGGCGGCGTGCCCTTCGCGCGCAACTCCTGGGCCCCCTGCACGCCCGTTGCGAATGGGCTCTCATTGCCGCCGTAGGCAAAGATGTCCGCTTCCTCATGTCCCGCGCTGAGCGTGTACCAGCCGGGCGCGTTCAGCACGACTGCAGCCTGCCCATCCTGCGCCGCGAAGCGCAACCGCGTTGTTCTGGTCTCCTTGTCATGGCGGCGCACTTGCGTCGCGACGATCTCGGCGGCGGAAACGGCGACCGCGAACGCCTTGCCGGCCGCCACGAAGCGCGGCAGCTCCGAGAGGAATGGCGCCGCTCTCTGCGTCGGCCCGGCGACGGAACACGCGGTCGTCCTGGTCACGGCGCGGCCGCTCTCATCGGTCAGCGTGCACAGCAGCAGGTACTGCCCGCCGCTCAACGTCTCGGGAAGCTCCATCTCCAGAGCGGCATTGCCATCGCTGCTCACTTTCCCAACCGCCAGCGCCAGGGACTTCCAGTCATTTTTGCGGACCAGCCGCACGTCCACGTCGCCGGCGCCAACCGGCTTGCCGAAGTAGTAGCGCGCCGCGATGGCGAGCTTCAGCGTCTGGCGGGCACTGATCTGCTCGGGGGCGCCGGTCACTGTCACGTCGAAGTTCGGCCGACGGTAATACTTCAGCGCGAAGACCTGCGGGACGACGTAGCTCGCGCCGCCCAGCGATACGCACAGCGAGTACGCGCCGGTCGCCTCTTCGCTGGAGAGCGAAACCTTCCCCGCCGCGGTGCCGAAGTCGTTGAGCGCCAGTTGGCCGGTCGCCACGCTCCGTCCACGCGGGTTGACCACGTCGTACCTGACCGGCGCGCCGACCGGCGGCAGTTCGAGGGCCGACGAAAGCTCGAAGTCGTCCGCGCGGAATTCACGTTCGCGGCTCCCCGGCGCACCTGCGCCCGGCGTCTTTGCCAGGCGGCGGACAACCAGCTTGAAGTTCACCTCCTGCCCAGGGCGGTAGGTGGGCCGGTCGGTGTACGCGGCCACGACGTGGCGGTCGGCGTACACGTTGGCTTCCTGGCTCTTCGGCTGTTCACGCAGAGCGCGCAGCGCATGGAGGCGGTCGCGCCAAAACCAGTCGGTATCGAGCTTGTACACGCCGTCGAAGATGCGGCCGAAGCCGCCCAGGGCGAAGCGCTCGCCCTTGCAGGCGAGAATGGGGCGCTCGCCCGCGGCAAAGACGCGCGCGAAAGCGGCGCCAGTGTTGTCGGCGACAGAGTCGCCCAGCATGCCCTTCGCGACGATCTGCGCGCCGGCAGCGGGCTCCTTGCCGTCCGCATCGCTGACGAGCGCGAACACGCCGTCGCGGCAGCGCCGCAAGGTCAGGCTCAACGGGTTAACGAGGACCGGCGCGTACGCCTTCTGCCCGTTGGCCTCGCCAACCAGCACGTAGGCGCCATCGTGCGGCAGAGCCTTGCCGGGAATCCGCACGATGCGACCGCACTGCCAGGGACTCAGCGTATCGCGCGGGTCGTACGTCTTCTCGATCCGGTCCCGGAAACGCTCGCAGCGGTCGTCAAAATATTCGGCTTCGGCGTCGTCCTCCTCATCGTCGTCCCACATGCGACCGTGGCGGTGAGATTTGACCACAGGAAGATCGGAGACGTCGCACGACCACTCCTGGACCAGATCCGCCGCCGGCAGTTCGGGCGCTCTCGGCGGGGCGGTTTGCTCCACGTGGTTGCGCGCAAGACCCTGACGCATAGCGGCAAGGTGCTCCATCGCCAGTTCCTGGGCGTTGTCCTGCAGCCCGTAGTCGCGGAAGATGAAATGCTGTCCGATGTGTTCGCAGACCGCCGCAAGCTGCTCGGCCTTGCGCACGCGGTAGAGCTTGAAGGACGTCTTGTCAACGCAGCGTACGTCCATGACCACGGGCGCGTCGTTACTGAGCGGGTACGCACCGCAGACATCGAAGGTGATGACGGTGTTGTTGCGCCGGATGTCCAGCAGCCATCGGCGTGCGCGCGTGGCCACTTCGCCGGCCTTGATCCCCTGAAGCAGCTTCGTCACGCGCGCGATGTCGGCATGCTGCGGATCGTCAATACGCCAGAAGAGGGTGGGGGAGGCGTCCTGAACGCGCTCCAGAGCGGCTCGCGCGGTCCGCGCCTTGCGCTCCGCTTCCGCTGTTCGTCGCGCGCTTTCGTCAATGAGCCAATCCTCACCGGTGTGCGCGTCCTGCCAGTACTCGTCAATGTGTGTGGCGGCGTGCCCTGCCGCCTTAGCCGCTTCGGCCAACCGGGGCGGCGAGTACGGCGCATGCCAGCTCAGGTGAGGCCGCAAAAGACTGAGCGCCAGCAGATAGCGCGCGCCGGGCGAAAGCTCCTCGTTGGTGCAGACTCTCGAAAGCTCAGGCAACAGCGCCAGCTTGCGCTGCAGCTCTCCTTCGGCGTCGAACTCCCGCAACAGCCGCGCGCTCTCAGCCTTCCGCTGTTCGTCGGCCTTGAACCGTCTGGTGTCCACGACGCGAGGCTGCGGCGGCTGCAGTGCGGGCCGAGCCATCGTAGTGAAGAGGAAGTATCCGGCCCCAACAAAGAGCAGCACCGCGGCGGCTGCCCTGAGCGGCCAGACTGACACTGGCCCGCCGTGCTGCAGCGCCATTTCGCGACGCATGGCCCGGGCGATGTTCCGCTTGGCCGATTCCGGAAGCTGTGGCCGGGCTTGACGAAGCTTGCCGGCAAAGTCCAGAAGCTCGTCTTTGTCCGGCTCATCGGGCCAGCCTTCAGTCGAGTCGTGTTGCTGCTCATCATTCGTCACGGCCGCTCACTCCTTTGCGACACCGGCGGGTCATCCGCGGTCCGACGGGCAGCCAACGGGCGGCGATGCGGCAACCGCAGGACTGCCCGCGGCACAGTTCGTCTCGTCACGCTCCATCAGCTCGCGCAGCTTTTTCAAGGTCCTGAACACGATCACGCCCACATGGTTCGCGGAGAGCCCCGTGGCAGCGGCAATCTCCCGGTTGCTCACGTCCTGAAAGAACTTCATGTACACGATGCGCTGTTCGTCGTCGCCAAGCCGTCCCAGCGCGGCCTGCAGCCGGATCTGCGTCTCGCGCCTGATGGCCTGCTCCGGCGGCAGGTCGGCGTCGCGCGCAGCCGGGACGGCCGCACCACAAGAGGCGCGGCTATCGCCGTCAAGCGGACCGGACGGCTGCGGCATAGTGGCGCCGCGCGGCCGGTCGCGGTAACTGCGGGCAATCTCGGTGCGGACGATGGCCCACAGCCAGCCGGCGACAGACTCGCGCTGCTGGCCGTAATGCCGCACGACCGTGAGGAACACGCGCGACGTGATCTCCTCCGCCAGCTCCGCGTTGCCCACGCGCGCCAGCACGTAGCTGCCAATCCCATCGGCGTATCTCAGGAACAGACTCTCGATCTGCTCCTGTTGCTCGGAGGTCAACCTCAGCTCCTCGTCGGATCGCGACCTGGCGACCGCTTGCGTTCTACTGATCCAGGACGCGCCGTCTCATTACACAGTTTCTCAGGAAACCGCGGCGGGTTCAACTGCGAGGCTGCGGGCCAATATAGATGATGGAGTCGTTCGAGAGACGGAAGAAGGAGCCGGGGTCCTGTTCCAGGAGTTGGCCGAGAAT
>JAPLOD010000430.1 GCA_026692735.1 Planctomycetota bacterium
CATCGGCACGTACCTGGTGCCCGCTCTGGTGGAGGCCGGGCACGAAGTCACGGTGCTCGCGCGAGGCAAGCGCGAACCGTACCAGGGCGGCCCGGCATGGCGGCGGGTCACGCGCGAGGTGTGCGATCGGGCGGCGGAAGAGAAGGCGGGCACGTTTGCCGCGCGCGTGCGGGGTCAGAGGCCCGACGCCGTTATTGACCTGATCTGCTACAAACTCGAAAGTGCGCAGGCGCTTGTGCAGGCCGTGCGCGGCGCGGTCCGTCACTTCCTGCATTGCGGGACGATCTGGATCTACGGAGCGACGGAAGTCGCGCCGACACCAGAGGACTTTCCGCGGCGACCGTTCGGCGAGTACGGCGTGCAGAAGGCGGCGATCGAAGCATTTCTGCTGGACGAGGCGCGGCGCGGCGGTTTCCCCGCGACGTGTGTCCATCCCGGCCACATCGTCGGGCCCGGCTGGGCGCCTATCAACCCGGCGGGGCACCTGGACCCGGCGGTGTTTGAGCGGCTGGCCGCGGGCGACGAAGTGGTTTTGCCCGATCAGGGCCTGGCGACGCTCCACCACGTGCACGCCTCCGATGTCGCGCAGGTCTTCATGCACGCGCTGGCGAACTGGAGCGTGGCGGCGGGCGAAAGCTTCCACGCCGTCTCGCCCGCCGCGCTGACGCTCCGCGGGTACGCGAGCGCCGTGGCCGGCTGGTACGGGCGCGAGGCGAAGCTGTCATTCCGGCCGTGGGAGCAGTGGAAGGCGGCGGTGCCCGCGAGGGACGCCGAGATCACCTGGGACCACATCTCGCGCTGTCCCTGCGCGAGCATGGAGAAAGCGCGCCGGCTCCTGGGCTTCACGCCGCGTTACACGTCGCTGGAAGCGATCCGGGAGGCGCTGGTCTGGCTGATCGCCAACGGGCGTGTCAAGGCGCCACCGCTGCAGTAACTCGAAGCGGGGGCCTCGCGCGCGGAGTGTTTGAAATGCGTCACGTATTGGACTAGGATACCGTACCGTCACGATTGTTTCCGAATCGCCGCGACTGGTGAACGCCCGCACGTGAGGCACGTCTGACTCAGGAGCCACATCGTAATGCATCCGTCCTCCGTCCGTGTTCGTTTCGCTCCCAGCCCCACGGGATACCTCCACGTCGGCGGGGTGCGGACCGCTCTCTTCAACTGGCTGTACGCGCGCAAAACGGGCGGGAAGTTCGTCCTGCGCATCGAGGACACCGACATAGAACGCAACAAGGAAGAGGCGACGCAGATCATCATTGACGGCTTGAAGTGGTGCGGGCTGGACTGGGACGAGGGCCCCGATGTCGGCGGGCCGTACGGGCCGTACTACCAGAGCCAGCGCATGGGGCGCTACCGGGAGGTCGGCGAGCAGCTCGTGAAGAGCGGCCGCGCCTACTGGGCGAAGAAGGAAAGCGGCGGGCCGCCGCCGGAGTGGCGGATCGAGAAGCTCAAGAAGGAAGGCAAGTGGGACGAGGACTGGGCCCGGGCCGCGGCCGACCCCAACCCGGCTCTGTACCTGAAGCCCGACCTGAAGGGCCGGAGCGAGATGGCGTTCGACGACGCGGTGAAAGGGCGCATTGCGAAGCCGGCCGCAACCTGGATGGAAGAGGACGGCAAGACGGCGCGCGACTTCGTCATCATGCGCGGCAACGGCATGCCGGTGTACAACTTCGCCTGCGTCGTGGACGACGTGGACATGAAGATCAGCCACGCAATCCGCGGGGACGACCACGTGGAGAACACGTTCCGGCAGTTGTTCGTCTACGAGGCGCTGGACCACAAGCCGCCGGTCTTCGCGCACCTGCCGATGATCTTCAACGAGGAAGGCAAGAAGATCAGCAAGCGGCGCGATCCGGTCGCGATCACGCTGTACCAGAACTGCGGGCTGCTGCCCGAGGCGTTCGTCAACTTCGAGGCGCTGCTGGGGTGGTCGCCGGGCGACGAGCGCGAGATGATGCCGCTGCAGGAGATCACCAAGGAGTTCTCGCTCGACCGGATCAAAGCCTCGCCGGCGCAATTCGCGCTGAAGCGCAAGCGCCCGCCGCCCGTGCCCGCGGGCGGAGCGACGACGGACCCGGCAATCGAAGCGCAGATCGTGGAGTGGCTTGCCGAGTGCCTGGTGGGCTCCAAGCTGGAATGGCTGAACGGCGAGTACATGAAGAAGCTCTCGCTCGACGAGCTGCTCGCCCGCGTCGCGCCGTTCCTGGCGAAGTGCGGGTACGATCTGTCCGACAAGGCGCCGGGCTGGCTGAAGGCGGTGCTGGCGCTGGGGCAGGAGCGCACGAAGACGCTCAAACAACTGGCCGAGAAGTGCTCGCTGTTCTTCAAGGCGCCCGAGACGCTCGACCCGAAAGCCGTCGAGAAGTTCCTGAAGAAGAACGACGGGCTGGCGCTGCTGAAGGAAGTGCGCGGGATCCTGGCGCGCGTGGCGGAATGGTCGGCCCCGGCGCTGGAACAGGCGCTGCAGAGCTTCAGCGAGCAGAAGCAGCGGAAGTTCGGCGACGTGGCGCAGCCGATCCGCGTGGCGGTGGTGGGCGTGGCCGCGAGCCCGCCGATCCACGACACGCTGTATCTGCTGGGGCAGCGGGAAACGCTGCGGCGGATAGACGCGGCGCTGGCCGCGGTGTCGTAATGACATAAACGTCATTCCCGGTTCTTGCGTAAGCCTGGGCCGGAAGTAGAATAAGAGTATGGGTATCTTTTATACTGAATGTGTTGTGTACAACCTCGTCAAGCGGCAACGTTCGGCGAGCATTCCGAAACTGCTCGTTGACACTGGCAGTGAGCATACGTGGATTGCCGAGGCTGTCTTAGAGTCGCTGGGGGTCGTCCGAGAGAAGAAGGACGTTGCCTTTCAGATGGCGAACGGCAAGACGATCACGCGCAGCATCGGCTTTGCGGTCTTGCGCGTGGGCGAGCACTTCACCGTGGATGAGGTCGTCTTTGCGGAACCGGGCGACTTGCAGTTGCTTGGCGCGCGGACGCTCGAAGGCATGGGCCTGGTGCCCGACCCGCGCAAGAAGAGACTCGTGGCCTCCGGCCCCATTCCGGCCGCTTGATACCGGCACGCGCGGAGACACAGCGGACGACGCCGGCCCTTCAGTAGATGCACGCATCGAGGATCGCCAGCACCTCGTCCAGAATCCGCGGCGGCGCGATGCCGATGCGTGTCACCTGCCGGCTGCGAAAGTCCACTGACTTCACCTGTTCCACCATGACAAACCCCGCTACCGCCAGGCCGGGAGGTATCGGCACGTGGAAGGGGAAACGGCGATCCGTGTTCGTGATGGGGCACACCATGGCCATGCCGGTGCGCTGGTTGAAGAGGTCGTTGCTGACCACAAGAGCAGGGCGGCGGCCCTTCTGTTCGTGGCCTGATTGCGGGTCAAAGGAGAGTGCGACGAAGTCGCCCTTTCCCGGCACGTAGCCGCCCATCTACCATGCCTCCTTTCCGGTGGGCGGCCCCCAGCCGAGTTCCTTGGGCCGGTGGCTCCTGGGAATGCGCGCGACCAGTTTGCGCAGGTCGTGTTTCCCGCGCACACGGCGGAGCGGCCTGACGATGATGGTCCCATCGCGAACGATCAGGTCCACCTCATCCCCCACGCTGAGATGCGCATCTTCGAGCAGGCGCTTGCTGACACGCAGCGCCTGACTGTTTCCCCACTTCCGTACTTTGGCGGTCATGGCCCGTCCTCCGGCGGCTAGCCGAAGTATAGCCCGTGACAACGCCGGCGTCAATGTAGTGCGGCCAACACGCCTTCCGGTGCTTTGCGATTGTTGCATCGTCGGTTATCCTTATAAGAGACCGAGACCGCCAAGTCGAAGAGCGGCTGTTCGACCGGACACTATGGAGGGGATGCAGCTCACATGGCCGACGCGACAACGCACGTGGATTTCATCCGCGCGATCATCAACGAGGACAACAAGAGCGGCAAACATGGCGGGCGCGTGCACACGCGGTTTCCGCCGGAGCCGAACGGGTATCTGCACATCGGGCACGCGAAGTCCATCTGCCTGAACTTCGGGATCGCTCAGGACTACGGCGGCAAGTGCAACCTGCGCTTCGACGACACGAACCCCAGCAAGGAAGACCAGGAATACGTTGACTCGATCATCGAGGATGTGCGGTGGCTGGGTTTCGACTGGGCCGACCGGATGTACTTCGCGTCGGACTACTTTGAGAAGATCCATGACTACGCCGTGCAGTTGATCGAGAAGGGCAAAGCCTACGTGGACGACCTGACCGCGGAACAGATCAGCTCCTACCGCGGGACCGGCGAGCAGATCAAGCAGGGGGACAAGATCGTGTCGCTGCCCGGACGGGACAGCCCACACCGCAACCGGAGCGTCGCGGAGAACCTGGACCTGTTCAAACGCATGCGCGCGGGCGAGTTCCCGGACGGATCGAAGACGCTCCGCGCGAAGGGCGACATGGCGCACCCGAACATCTACATGCGCGACCCCGTGATGTACCGCATCATGCGCGCCGAACACCACCGCACGGGCAACACGTGGTGCATCTACCCGACGTACGACTGGACCCACGGCCTGTGCGACTCGATCGAGGGCATCACGCATTCCATCTGCACGCTTGAGTTCGAGATCCATCGGCCGCTCTACGACTGGTTCCTGATCGCGCTGGGCGTCTACCGTCCGCAGCAGATCGAGTTCGCGCGGCTGAACCTGACGTACACGGTGCTGAGCAAGCGGTACCTGCTGGAACTGGTCACCGCGGGACTCGTGCGCGGCTGGGACGACCCGCGCATGCCGACCATCTCGGGGCTGCGGCGGCGCGGCTTCACGCCGGAAGCCATGCGCGCGTTCTGCAAGCTCATCGGCGTCTCCAAGACCGAAAGCACCGTGGACGTGCAGCTCCTGGAACACTGCGTCCGCGAGGACCTCAACAAGCGCTGCCCGCGCGCCATGGGCGTGATCCGGCCGCTGAAAGTGGTGCTCGAGAACTACCCCGAAGGGCAGACCGAGGAGTTCGAAGCGGCGAACAACCCGGAAGACCCCGCGGCCGGGACGCGCAAGCTGCCGTTCTCGCGGGAACTGTACATCGAGCAGGACGACTTCATGGAGAACCCGCCCAAGGGCTTCTTCCGTCTGGCGCCGGGGCGGGAAGTGCGCCTGCGGGCGGCGTACTTCATCAAGTGCCGCGAGGCGCTCAAGGACCCGGCCACCGGCCGCCCGTGCGAACTGCGCTGCACGTACGACCCGGCCACGCGCGGCGGCGACGCGCCCGACAAGCGCAAGGTCAAGGCGACGCTGCACTGGGTGTCGGCGGCGCATTCGATCCCGGCCGAAGTGCGGCTGTACGATTATCTGTTCAGCAAGGCGAACCCGTATGACCTCCCCGCGGGCGGGAGCTACAAGGACAACCTGAACCCGAAGTCGCTGGAGGTGCTCACCGGCTGCCGTCTGGAACCGAGCTTGAAGGGCGCGGCACCGGGGACGCGGTACCAGTTCGAGCGTCTCGGGTATTTCTGCGTGGACAAGGATTCGTCCGCGGAGCGCCTCGTCTTCAACCGCACGGTGACGCTCAAGGATCCCTGGGCGAAGGCGCAGAAGAAGTAGTCAGTAGCCAGTAGCCAGTGGCGTACGGGCGGGAAGGCGTAGAGCGGAGACCGCCGGTGTGCCCCGGAGCGGTTCCTTCTGTGTTGTTGACAACGGACTACTGACCACTGACAACGGACAACCATGCTCACCCGCACCTTCCTCCACATCCCGGGAATCGGACACCAGCGAGAACGCGCGCTCTGGAACGACGGGATCCTGTGCTGGGACGACATGCTCAAGGACCGCGACCTGTTCGATGACGGGCCGCCGCCGTTCTTCGAGCAGGAGATCACGCTGTCGCGGCAGAAGCTGGCGGTCGGCGACGCGCGCTGGTTCGAACAGCGGCTGGGCCCTCACCACGCCTGGCGCCTCGCGGCCGACTTCGACGACGGCCGCATCGCGTACATGGATATCGAGACCGACGGCGGCGAAGCGGGCGCGTGGCGAGCCGGCGAGGACGCTCCCGGCGGCACGACCGTCTGCGCGGTGTGGGACGGCGTGCGGGCGCGTGTGTTCCTGCGCAACCGCGACCTGCAGGAACTGCCCGAGTACCTCGCGCACTACAACGTGCTGTGCACCTTCAACGGCAAGATCTTCGACATTCCGTACCTGGAAGCGCGCTTCGGCGCGGGGTTCTTTCAGGGAGCGCACCTGGACCTGCGGCCCATCACGCGCGCCGTGGGCCTGACGGGCGGGCTGAAGAAAATCGAGAAGCAGCTTGGCATCGAACGGCCGGCGAATATCCGCCGCTACACGGGCTACGACGCGGTGAAGCTGTGGGGCGCGTTCCGCCGCGGACGCCGGGACGCTCTGGACCCGCTGGCCCGCTACAACCTGGCGGACGCCATCAACCTGCAGGCCCTGCTGCGCGTCGCGTACAACTGGGCCGTGGCGCAGGACGAACTGCCCTTCCGGCGGTTCGATGTGCTGGGGCCCGACGACGTGAAAGAGGCGACGGAGAAGGCCGTGCAGGAACTGATGCGGGAGGTGCTGAAGTAGGGCCGGATTCCGAAGCGGCGACAAGTCGCCGCACCAAAAGACTACGGCGCCCTGGTCGCCAATACCACCACCCGAAAGCCGATGTCGTCGTCCCGGTAATCGGGACTGCGCCTGTTACGGGCCGCAGATCGGCAGCGCGCGGGAAAGTGGAACCAGGACCCGCCGCGCAACACGCGGCCATCGCCTTGGGCCGGTCCTTGCGGGTCCACGGCTGCCTCCGGCTTGTACTGCTCCTGCCAGTCATCCTGACACCATTCCCAGACATTGCCGTGCATATCGTAGAGACCGAAGGCGTTCGGCTCCTTCTGGCCGACCGGATGCGTTTTGAAGCTGCTGTTGACGCTGTACCAAGCGGCTCGGCCCAAATCGCCCTCCGCATCGCCCGTGTAGTACGTCGTTGTTGTCCCGGCTCGACAGGCGAATTCCCATTCGGCCTCGGTGGGCAAGCGCACGGTCCCGTCCGAGCCGCGCGCGTCAGCAAGCGGTGCCGTTACCGCTCCCTCACGGTCGCGGCTCAGAATCAGGTTGACCTTCTTGCAGGACTCCTGCGCTTCGTCCCACGACACCATCTCCACCGGCAGACTCGGCCCTTTGCCCTGGCTCGGATTCGCGCCCATGACCTGCGCGTACTGCTCCTGTGTCACTTCGTGCTTGCCCATGTAGAACGGCGTCGTCAGCGTGACTTGGTGCGCAGGTTTCTCGTCACCGAATGAACGCTGGTAGCCGGCAAAGGCCGCTTTGTAGTCGGCCCAGGCCTGCGCGCGCGCCTGCCCCGAATGCCACGAATGCATGCCGCCCAGGACAGCCACGCCAGCCGCAACGATCATCACCATGAACCGCGCCAGCGAATACTGTGGCCTGTGGCGCTGGCGGATGGCGCGGATGATGACCGTCGCGATGAGAACCAGGAGCACGCCGACGCCCACGGCGAAGGCGGCCTGGCCGACAACGATCTTCTTGCGCAAGCCGACCTCATCCACCGCCTCTGGTTCCGGCGTGCCCATGATGAACTTGCCAGCCGGAATCAGCACCAGTTTGAGATTCACGCCGCCGCCGAGGTCCAGCGTCTTCGTCGGTGGCAGGTTGGCGCGCTTGGCGTACTGCTCGATGGTCTCGTGGCCGTCCCAGAGGGGCCACGCTGGCGCGGGCGTCTCCGCCGCGAACGCGCTCGAGGCAAGCCACACGACGGCCAGCAGTGGGAGCCGGAGCGGAATGGTCACTGGCGGCGCTCCCGGCGGCGGATGAGCCGCTCGCACGTGATGGCGGTTGCAGCGACCATGCCGAGATTGATCGACAGATTAGCGAGGTACGCGGGCACGCTCGTGATTTCGTTGTTGGCATAGGCGTGAAACGGAAAGCCCCAGTAAACGGCGCCCGAGCGCCACGCCGTGGCGTCTTGCAGCCACACCAGCGCGCTCGTTACCAGAGCCATCACGAGCAACGTGCTGAGGTGGAGTCTGAACCAGGGGCGCGGCTGCCCCGGCGGATCACTGACGGTCGGCATCGAATGGTGAAAGAGAGACTCCGCCAGGATTGCGACGCCGAGCAGGAGAACGATGGTAACGGCGGCATCAATCACCAAGTTGCCGGGCGCGAAGTACCATTTTCCAACTAGCGAATGCTGCATGTAGTCGAGCGGCCAACCTCGGACGGTACGGTTGCCCCACTCTCTGGCCTCGAACCTGCTGACCACGCGAGATTCCCCAAAGAAGAGATCCACACGTTGTGTATGCAGCCGCACATTCGCCCACAGCAGGCCGCCCGCGACGAACATTAGGATGATCGCCGTGGAAAGGTGGAACTGGAACCAGGGGCGCTTCTTGGCGACGAGGGGCGCCGTGCTGGCCCGTTCGTTGTCTGTGTCGTCGTCCATAGTGCCGCCGCCGTGAGAGGGTGCAGCCAGCGTAGCACACTGCGTGGTTCCGTAAAGGCGCTGGCCGTCTAGCCGCTGCCCTGCCGGGACAGCGCCGATCGCAGCTTGGAGTCGCTTGCCTGCTGCATGAGGACCACGAACACGACGACAACGAACACAGCCGCCCCGGACCGCCAGTTCTGCCAGCCGGGCTTGAATGTGATCGAGAGGGACACCAAACTCACGACAGGCGTCGTCGAGATGGCGTAGAACAACCAGAAACACAGGCCCCCGAACAGCAGGCCCAGCAGTGTGCTCACGAGGAGGCCCCTCCTCAGCCAGCGGGCGATATTGCGCCATTCACAGAGCATGCCCACGTACGCGGCCACGAGGGCCATGAACACCACGTTGCATGCGGGACCGGACCATTTCCACGAGGGTTGTCGCATCGGCCCGTAGGACATCCCCGTGTCGTAGACAACGCAGGGCCAGCCATAGCCGCTGATCTCGAACTCCTCCTGGCCGTTCTGTTCGCCTGCGTAGTGCCAGATCGGCAGCGCGTTCAGATACATGACGCCGCCGGCAGCGAACATCATTACGACAGCGGTGCTGAGATGGAACTGGAACCAGGGGCCCTTCTTCGGCGCGTCGCTCAAGGGGCGGCGCTGCCAGCGGCGGATGAACCATTCGCAGGCGAGACCCGCGAACGCAAGTATCGCCGCAGCGACGACCACATCCAGAATCAGGTTGCCGACAAACCAAAGGTGGAAATCACCGCAGTAGTAACGTAGCGGCCATCCGTTCGATAGGAATATGGGCTGAACGGGTTTCCACACGCACAAGTCCTCATTTTTCAAAGGCTTCCTGACGATACCCAACAAGGGGGGGTAGCGTCAGGAGAGCCTCTCATGCGTACGTCCTCCCCCTTGAACCTCGAAGACACAGTGACGG
>JAPLOD010000431.1 GCA_026692735.1 Planctomycetota bacterium
GTCGGGCTGCTCCGGGCCCGCGCGGCCAGGGCCATCGGCGACCTGCGCGCGCAGGCGGAAGCCAAACTGAAGGCCGTGATGGACGAGGTGGGGAAATGCCTCGCCGACAAGCGCTGGGCCGACGGGAAGAAAGCCCTCGACGCGGCGAACGCCGTTGAATACCGCGCGTGGAATCCGCGGCTCGAGGACCTTCGCGGGAAGGTGGCGGCCGGCGAGCAGGCGGAAGCCGAGGCCGCTCGCAGCGCCATCGTCGCCGCGGCCGAAACCGCGTTCGCCCGCTACGTCAACGCGTTCGTGAGCACAACGCTGAAAGGCGACGTCAAGGGCGCGCGGAAGATCGCCGTGGAGGCGAAGGCCGACGCGTCGCTGAAGGAAGTCGCGGCCAAGAGCCAGGAACTATCGGCCGTCTGCGACGCTTTGGAGAAGGCCGACGCCGCGAGGGCGGCCGCGTTCGAGACGCTCAAGGACGGGAAAGAGCGCTCCTTCGAGACAGTCAAGGGGCCGATGAAGGGCGTCGTCTCCCGCGTGACGGCCGACGAGATCTACGTTGCCTTCAAAATGGGCGGTGCTGCCGGCGAGCAGCCGATCAAGCTCTCGGAACTGACGCCGGCGGAGCGCAAGCGCCTCGCGGGCGATTTCAAGCCGCAAGACCCGGCGGAGCATCTCGCGCTGGCCATCCGCGCCCTGGCCGCCGACGACACGCCCTCCGCCGCTGCCGCACTGGCCGCGGCCAAGGACCACCCGCTGGCGCCGCCGTACCAGGCGAAACTGGACGAGAAGCAACTCGGCGCGGTCGAGGCGGCGGCCAAGTCGGCGTGGGACGCGATCATGCGCGCCGCCGGCACCGGCAAGCTCTCGGAGAAGGCCGCCAAGGACATCGGCGACAGGGTCGAAGCGTTCGAGAAGGACCACGGAAAGACGAAGCGCGCCGCTTCCATTGCGGGCGAGATGGCGGCGCTGAAGGAGCGCTTGCTCACGGCCGGCGGCGGCTGGAAAGCCATACCGCCGGAGAACGTCCGCGTCGCGCTCAAGGGCCAGGCGACGAGTGCGGTGGAGAACGGTGCGCTCGCCTTGACCGCTCCCGCGGGGCAAGGCAACAGTGCAGTGGTCTCGCTGCTCAACTTTGCGCGCGATTTCCGGCTTCGCTTCGAGTTCAGCGGGGATGCCCTGCACATGGCGCTGCGAGGGGAGCAGTTCGACCCGGGGCGGCGGGTCAACTGGCAGGGATGCATTCAGGTCTTCATCTCCCCGGATGACTACAACGTGCGGATCCAGCCTGTAGGCGACGCGCAGCAACCGCCACCGTGGCAGGTATTGCGGCGCGAGGCGCGTCCCGGGTTGCTGGCGCGCGGCTGGCACACGATCGAGATCTCGGCCGCCGCGCGGCTGTTGACGGTGGCCTTCGATGGAGTTCCTCTCTGCCGCGAGGAGCATCTGGCGGCGGTGGCGCGGGGGGATGCCTTCCTCATGGTGTTTCCGGCCAGGGAAGGAAGAAAGTGCGCAATCCGCAACATCATGATCGCCCAACTGGACAAGGAAACGACGGCTGGGACGTTCGAGGGCCTGCTCATGGATAACCTGCAGGGCAATCCCTTCATCACGTTCAAGGCGGACCATGAAGACGTCTCCAGGCGCTACGCGGTTCCTCAACTGCCGGGCGGCGGCCCCGATCTCTCGGTGCTGGAGCCGTTGAAGAAAGTCGTTTCCTTGAACCGGCTGAAACTCTCCTGGAAGCTCCAGCCCGACGGCCAGCCGGCGATCGTCGGGGTCCAGGTTGACCGCCCGGCGGCAAACTCCGGCGTGCTTGTGGGGACCATCACCTTTCTGCAAGGCGGCTGCGTTGAGGTCTTGCCGGAGAACGGGCTGTCGGAAAGGTTCATCCCCGTCTGGAGGCCCGGACCTCCGGACAGAAGCCTGATGCAGGCCGTCGGCAAGTCCAAGGTCGGAGACAAGGTGAAAGTCACCTGGACCTACGATGACCGCAAACGAATGATCGCTATCGAGGCGGCGCCGTAGTTCGACCCTCGAGAGCGATAGGCACAATGACAAGTGCGAAGGAAAAGGGACGCCCCAATTTTGCATTTTGCATTTTTCATTTTACACTATCCTCGATGACACCGCGCATATCCGCTCTCCCCGCGTTGGCCGTGGCGCTCCTGTGCCTGCCCGCGTTCGCCCAGGGCGTGTTCCAGTCGCTGCTGACCGAGGACAACTGGGACTTCGAGAACACGCAGGAGTTCCCGCGCAATCCGAAGCAGCGCGAGGGCACCCAGTTCGCGCAGTCGCACCAGGACGGCATGGCCAGAACGCTCCACATCAAGCTGCCGCCGCATCCGCACGGAGGCTGGCCCACGGCGGAAACAAGCGAGAAGAAGCGTTACTACCGCATCGCATTCAGGAAGCCGCTGCCTGTCGGGACGATCGTCGGCGGCGACGGCGACGTCAGCTACCTCAAGCCTGGTGCGCCCGCGCCCGGCGATGTCAATGATGAGGCGCAGTGGCTCGCCGTGCCGATCCCCGAAGGCCAGGCGGGTCTGCGCGTCGTCCCGTTCCCACCGGACGTTCAGACGCAGGCCGTG